>NZ_JBIAQI010000025.1:0-174932 GCF_042888905.1 Streptosporangium sp. NPDC002721 | reverse complement strand
GCGGACCAGATCAGTCCCGAGCCTTGACCGGCGGCTGAGGGGTCGTGTTCGACTTGGGCTTCCAGGCGTAGTGGTCGTGATTCGGGGTCGCCGCCATCGGCGGAGAAGGTCGGCTGGGTGGACGGCAATGTCCACAACCCCGAGGTCTGCTGCCCCGGAGAGGCCGACACATCCGACACAGCCGGAAGTGCGGCTGTGACAGCCGACACAGCCCGTGTCCGGGTCGCCTTCGCATCGCCTTCCACCGCGTTTCCCTGGCTGTTAAGCGTCGCCGGAGAGACTTTGTGGATACCAGCGCTCTCAGCGCGAACACGGGCCTTTCGTCCGTCGTTCGTCACTTGTGCCGATCCGGTGGCAGCGGGGGACGATCGCCATGTCAGCGGCGGCGGACTGTTCAGCCCGTTCGTGGCCGGCTCGTCCACCATCTCGCGCAGCTTCTCCAGCGGAAGCGCATCCTTGGGCCGCTTGCTGTCACTACCCATCTCGCCCTTCGCCCGCGGCTGAGTGGCGGCCGGGCTGACGAGGTGCGGCAGATTCGCCGCGGACCCGGAACCCTGGACAGGGGCACTGCTGACGGAACCTGAAGACGGGGAACCGGGGATCGTCAACCTGTTCGGAGACGGGTCGATGGCGAACGCCTGCGCCTCCAACGCGAGAGCGCCCGGCATGAGAGCCACGGTCAGGACCAAGGCGACGCGGCTCACCCACCTCGGTGGTCCGCTCCGCCCGAGGCCGCACCGGCTCCGACCCAGCACACTCTTACCTGCCTGAGAACGCCGCATGGACACGCTCACACTCCCCGTAGACCAGAAACCCTCAAGGGCCTCAAGCGCATCCCCATAAGCGCCGCATAAAGAACGCCATAGATATACACAGGTAGGAGGGGTCAGGAATAGATCTTGACAAGCCGGTCGAAGTTGGTGCAGAAGGTGGATGAATTGAAACGGTCCAATGATTCGGGCAGCTCACGTGCCTGCGGCATCGGCAAACCCGAAAATTTATGTGACGTAGATCACAGGTAAAGTCTCAATTATTTGAAAGGGGTATGTAAATCCTGTGACTCCTTCGTCACAATGAGTCTCGCGTCGTCGATGCATCTGAAGTAATGCCAGGCTCCGACTCGCCAGGAGGGAACGTTTTCGGCCCTATTTTTTTCTTGGCGAAAACAGTGTTAATCCGGTGCGATCCTGTATTCGGTGCATGATGCGTTCGGTCTTGGTATTCACACTTTTGGCGCCGCCATTGTGGTACGGCAGGGTCAGGGCCGTCTCGCGCCGTCGTCCGCGAGGTGCTCCAGCACGTCGGACCGCTCAGAGACGACATCGACACCGCCGAACTCACAGCCAACGCCGAGAGACGCACCCACCCCTCCGTACGAGCTGCGCCTCTTCGGCCTGGACGGTATCCCCGTCCGGTGCGAGATCGTCGACGGCGACCCCCGACCCGCACGAGATCCGCATCATCCTCAACCTGCTGCGCGCTGAACCGGATCGGCGGGGAGCCGTCCGGGTCATGTGTCGTCGGGCGGGAGGTGCCGCTCGCTCCAGTGCGACAACGGCTGAAGGGCGGAGATCAGCTCTATGGCGTCGGGGGTGGGGGCGTACGTGATCTGGACCGGCATGCTGGGGATCACCGTGCGTTCGATGAGCCCGCGGGCCTGGAGTTGCTTGAGCCGTAGCGTGAGCTGCGGGTCCGAGATGCCCGGGACCAGGGCTCGATACTCCTTGAACCGGCGGGCGCCGCGGACCGCGGCGAGCAGGATCGGGCCGATCCAGCGGGCCCCGATGATGTCGATCGCGCGCAGGATGCGGTGGCACTGCTCCTCGTCGATGGGAGTGCCGGGCTGCGTAGTCACTTTCCAAATGTAAGTAACTTTGGTGTCTTTTGCCAACCCGGACCGGCGGATGGATGCTTTCGATGACCGACGAAAGAGGGGTCATCATGAGCACGCAGACCGTGCCGGCGAGCCGGAAGGTGGACCGGGTTCTCGACAAGGTGGACATCGGAGCGACCGCGACGTCCGATCACAGCGCGATGATCATCGCACCGGGCAACAGCGCCTGGACCGATCCGTTCCTGGTGATGGGGGAGGAGCTGGTCAACCAGCCGGGGTTCGACTGGCACCCGCACCGCGGGATGGAGACCGTGACCCTGATCCTGGACGGAGCCCTGGAGCACGGCGACAGCATGGGCAACGCCGGCGTGCTCGGGGCGGGGGACGTGCAGTGGATGACCGCGGGGCGGGGCATCATCCACCGTGAGGTCGCCGCGCCCTCGGAGCGGGCCCACATCATCCAGATGTGGGTCAACCTGCCGGCGGACAAGAAGCTGGTACCCACCCGCTACCAGGACCTGCGGGCCGGCATGCACGCCGTGCACACCGAGGACGGCGTGCTGGTCCAGCTGATCTCGGGGGAGACCGGGACGGCGAACGGGCCGGCGCTCAACCACTGGCCGATCCTGGGCATGGTGATCACGCTCGACCCGAGGACCGAGTACCGGCAGCTGCTCGACGGGGACCAGCGCGCGTTCGCGTACGTGATCTCGGGCCGGCTGACGGTCGCCGGCCGGACCGTGCACGCCGGGCAGATCGCCTGGTCCGATCCGGTGGCCCGGCAGGGGGAGGCGACCACGCTGACCCTGGCCACCGGCGACGGTGACGAGCGGACCAAGGTGATGCTGTTCGCCGGGCGGCCCATTGGCGAGTCCGTGTTCGCCAGCGGCCCCTTCGTGATGAACACCCGCGCCGAGATCGAACAGGCGTACCACGACTTCCACTCCGGCAAGTTCGGCAAGGTCCCCCGGCACACACGCCTGCCCGCCGGCGCGTGACCGGTCGAGGTCACCGCTCGGCGAACAGGCGTGGCGACGCCCCCGGGCCGGGTCACGGTCCGGAGGACGGGGCCCCGTTCGGGGTCAAGGTGGTGCCGGTGACGGAGAAGTTCCTGGTCCGGCCGAAGTTGTCGAAGGAGCCGAAGCCGGTCCGGCCGGAGGCGAAGGTGTCGTCGGTGGCCGTCATCAGCGGGGTCGCCGAGCCGTCCACGTAGACCGCGATCTCGCCCGTGCCGGCGCAGTGCCGGACGCGGACCCGGTGCCAGCCGGCGTCGGTCACCGCCGGGGGAGCGCCGACCGTGCCGGTCCACTGGTCGTCGATACGGAGCCGGTCGGCGTTGTTCACCACGAAGATGCCGTTGTGCGGGTAGATGGTGTTGTCCTGCGACAGGTGGACGTAGTAGTACTCCGTGTCGGAGCGGTGGCCGAAGACGACGATCACGTCCCGGTTGCTCACGCTCACGCTCTCGTCCAGCCTGACCTCGGCGTCGATCTGCACCGAGCCGAAGACCGGGCCCTTGGTGAGCACGGCGTACTCGAACGGGCGGCGCGGGCCGGTGGGAGCCGTCCCGGCCTCGGTCAGGATCACCTCGTCGCCGGGGAAGCTCCACTTGGCGGGGGTACGCGGGGCCCAGCTCGCCTGGGCGGCGGTGCCGGTGACCTTCGCGGTGCCCACGGAGCAGTCGGCGTGCTGCGGGGGCCGGGCGACCCGCCAGATCTTGCCGTTGGCCTTGGACAGCACGAGCAGCTCACCGTCGCCGTCGACGCCCAGGCGGAAGTCGACCCGGTCGTTGCCGGCCAGCTGCCGCATCGTCACCTTCCGCTCGGCCGTGTCGAACAGCGTCAGCTCCTTGACCGTGGCGAGCTTCGCGCCACGGACCATCTCCGCGACCTCGGAGTAGAAGATCCGGCCGCTGACGATGTCGCCGTAGACGTACTTGCCGGTGAGCTCCGGCACCGCCTCGCCCCGGTAGACGAAGCCGCCGACCAGCGCGTTGCCGGTGTCGTGGTCGTAGCTGATCACCGGGTAGGTGTAGCCGTACCTCGCGTCGTCGGCGGGCAGGGGGTAGACGTTGGTCGGGTCGGACTTCTTGAACAGGAAGCCGCCCTCGCGCTCGTTCCAGCCGAAGTTGTCGCCCGGCCGCACCTCGTAGACCGAGTCGATGTTGACCTCGCCGATCATGCCGACGTACATCTTCCCGGTGGCCGGGTCCCAGCTGAACCGGTGCGGGTTGCGCAGGCCGTAGGCGTAGATCTCGCCGAGCGCGCCCGCGCGGCCGACGAAGGGGTTGCCGGGCGGCACGCCGTACCCGCCGCCGGGTCCGCCGGTGCCCGCCGGGTCGATACGCAGGATCTTGCCCTGCGGCACGCCCAGGTTCTGCGGCCCGGTGGTGAAGTTCGGCGTCTCCTCACCGTCGCCGAGGGCGAGGTAGAGGAGGGTACGGTCGGCGTCCCCGGCCCCGGCGGTGGGGTTGAAGCCGAGCTCCTGCACGCCGTGCAGGAAGGTGTCGAAGCCGAGCCTGAGGACCTCGCGCCTGGTACCGGCGAAGGTGTTCGCGGCCGGGTTGCTCGCGGTCCACTCGGTGATCACGTTGTGCACGGAGGTATTGGCCGGGTACGGCAGGTGGGGCGTCTTCGTGGTCAGCGCCGGGCCCGCCTCGGAGTGGACGGTGTAGAACTTCCCGTTGGTCCGGTAGTCGGGGTGGAAGGTGACGAAGCCGAAGCCGGTCCCGAGGTTGGGGTTGAGCCGGAAGTCGGGGAAGGCGGCGGCGACGTCGAGGAACTGCGCCGGGGCGCCGTTCACGACGAGGTACATCTTGCCGTTCAGGTCGGGCACGTAGAGCCGCCCGGAGCCGTCGGGGATCTCGCCGACGTAGTTGATGCGGGCCCGGGGCGCGGTGGGGTTGCTGGCGGGGATGGTGACGAACTCCCGCAGGGTGACGCCGAGGCCGGTGACGACGGGGTCGCCGGGCAGCGGGTCGGGCAGCGGCAGGTCGCTCGTGTCGGTCACGCCGCAGGTGTCGGCGCCGCCGCCGGGCACCCGCAGGTTGACCCCGCCGGTGTCGACCGCGATGTCGTCGTAGTAGAGGGCCGAGGCGCTGTTCGTACCGTTGATCGCGGCGAACCGGTCCAGTGCCTCGGCGGTGCCGTTGCGGAAGCCGAACCGCCGCTCGGTGCCCGCCGGCAGCCGGGTGGTCACCGCGTACGGGCCGCCCCTGCTGTACATCGCGAAGGTGTCGGTCGTGTTGTCGGCGACGAGCCACACGCACTGCCAGGTGTTGGGCGCCCAGGTGCCCGCGGCGGCGAAGGCGCCCCGGTCGCGGGCGTTCAGCGTGGCGGAGTTCTGGTTGTTGGCCTGCACCTCGAAGTCGCCGAACGCGGCGGGCGCGTCCGCATCGGTCAGCCCGGCGCTGGTGTCGACGTTGCCGGTCCGCTGGAAGCGGAAGAACAGGGTGCCGCTCGCGCCCGGCGCGATGGCGGGGACCGCCCGGTGCGCCCGCAGGTTCGGGCCGGTCATCCGGATCGCCTGGTTCCCGGCCTGCCTCGGGTCGGCGGCGACCACGACGGCCGCGCCCGAGGTGGTCCAGCCGTCCTGGCCGTTCAGCGCGCCCGTGGTGTAGCCCTCCAGGTCGAGGACCTGGTCGAAGGCGGGGGTCGGGTCGGTCAGGGTGGCGCCGTCGGGGTCGAGGTGGATGTTGTCGACGTACGACACCCCGCCCGGCGGGTCCTCCGGGTCGTTCAGGTGCAGGAAGGTGACGAGCGGGGCCGAGCCGCCGGTCCGGAAGGCGAAGGTGTCGTCGCCGCCCGCGGCGGCCCGTACCGGCTGCCCGCCCGGCGCGGCGACGTGCACGCGGTAGCTGTCGGCCGCGGTGTCGACCACGGCCCAGATCCGGTGGACCGCGCCGGGGGTGAGGGTGACGTTGTCGGCGACGCGGTCCTGGCCCCCGTCCCTGATGACGAGACCCCGCTCGTCGAAGCGCACCTGTACGGCGTAGTCGTCCAGGTCGAGCTCGTCGCCGGTGGTGTCGAAGCCCAGGCCGGGGGACTCGTCGGCGCTCAGGCCCAGGCTGACGTCGGTCCTGGCCAGGTCGTCGGCGGCGAACTCCAGGAAGAGGGTGCCGGTGGCGCCCTCGGCGATGGCGAGGTCGCCCAGGGTGGCGTAGGCGTTGCCGCGGTAGCGGACCGGCTGGGAGCCGGCGTCGAGCTTGTTGATCAGGGTCTTGCCGGAGAAACCCGCCGGCACCGCGTCGCCCGCGAGGGCGCCGTCGGCGGCGCCGGGGGTGTTGACGTGCCAGGTTCCCTGCGAGCGCAGGCTGCCGTTGTCGTAGTCGTCGAAGGTGGCCAGGGCGCAGAGGGCGGGACAGGGGGGTGCCGCCACGGCGGCGGCCGGGGCCGCGGTGGCCGGGGCCGTGGTGACCAGCGCGAACCCCAGGCCGGTGACCAGGGCGAGCACCGGTGACAGCAGCCGGCGGAGGGGGGTGGGCGGAGCGGGCATCCGGATCCTCTCGGGGGGTGAGCGATCCGTAAGCGCTTGCGAAAGCGCTTACGTTCGGGCCTGCGCAGATGTTAACCCTGAAGATCGGGATGTCAACAGTCGCGATCGCCGGACTGTGCGGTGGAAGGGCTGTGCGGAAGGGCCGCGCGGGACGGGTTCGACGCGGGCTCGACGGGCTCGGAGAGGCTCGGGCGGGCGGGAAAGTTCGGGAGTTCCGGGGGCCTGGTGGCTCGGAGAGGCTCGGGCGACTCGGGGACTCGGCGACTCGGAGGGAAGGCTCGGGCGGGCCGGAGGGGTCAGCGGGTGAGGCGGGCCGCTCCGGATCTGGCGGGGACCGGGCCGGTGGAGGCGCGGACGACCAGCTCGTGGCCGGTGCGCCGGCGCCGGGGGCGGGCGGCGGGGGGCTTGAGGACGAGTTCGAGCGCCTGCCGGCCCATGCCGATCATCGGCAGGCGGATCGTGGTGAGGCCCGGGTAGACGTCGGCGGCCACCGGGATGTCGTCGAAGCCCGCGACCGAGACCTCGCCGGGGACCAGGCGGCCGTCGTGCAGCAGCCAGGACAGCGCGCCGACGGCCATCGGGTCGTTGAGCGCGATGACCGCGGTCAGCTCCGGGTGCCCGCGCATCAGCCGCGCGGCCGAGGACGCGCCGCCCTCGCGGGTGAAGTCGCCGTGCACGACGGGGATCGCCCCCCAGTTCAGCCCGTGCGCCTCGGCGGCGCTCCGCAGGCCGGTGAGCCGGTCCTCCACGGTGGTGAGGTTGGCCGGGCCGCCGACCACGCCGATGTCGCGGTGGCCGAGGTCCAGCAGGTGGCGCATGATCGTCTCGGCGCCGTCGCGGTTGTCCGGCAGCACCGCGTCGACCGGCAGGTGGTGGCGGCCTATCACCGCCACGCGGCCTCCCGCCGAGCTGAAGGAGGCGAGCTCGGCGGCGGTGTCGACCTCGGTGTCGGCCTCGACGTACCCCGAGCCGGCCAGGACGATCGAGGTGACCCGGTGGGCCCGCAGCGCGCGGATGCGCGCCAGCTCCGAGCGCGGGTCGCGCTCGGTCTGGCTGATCATGGCCATGTAACCGCGGCTCTCGGTCTCGCGCAGCACGCCCCGGGCGATCTCGGCGAAGTAGGGGTCGCCGACGTCGTGGACGATCAGCCCGATCATGGACGCCTGCCCGCCGGCGAGGGCGCGGGCGTGGCTGTTGGGGACGTAGCCGACCTGGGCGGCGACCGCCTGGACGTGCGCCGCGAGCGTGGAGCTGACCCCGCTGCTCCCGGTCATCGCGCGGGAGGCGGTCGCCAGCGAGACCCCCGCGGCCCGCGCGACGTCAACCAGACGCGGGATGGCCGGACGCTCTTCCACCGGGCGTTCTTCCATGGGCGAAGTTACCCCTTGTCACGTCGCTGTAATGCGTGCCATGGTAACCGAAAGCGCTTACGAAAGCGCTTTCGAAGGTGAAACCGATCCACGCTCTGGAGGGTTCGACATGGTAAGGGCTCCCCTCGCCCTCAGAAGCCTTGCCTTGGTGGCGATGTGCAGTCTAGGCCTTTCCGCCTGCGGTGGCATCGGTGACGAGCCGGCCGCCGAGAGCGGTGGCACCGGTCCGGTCAAGGTCGGCATCTCCCTGCCGCTGACCGGCGATTTCTCCGAACCCGGCAAGGGCGTGCGGGAGGGGTACGAGGTCTGGGCCGACCAGGTCAACGCGGCCGGCGGCCTCCTCGGCCGGAAGGTCGAGCTGATCTTCCGGGACGACGCCTCCGACCCCAACCGTGTCGTCTCCGACTACGAGTCGCTCATCACCCAGGACAAGGTCAACCTGGTGTTCGGCCCGTTCTCGACCCGCCTGGTGATCCCCGCCGCCGAGGTCGCCGAGTCGTACGACATGCTGTTCGTCGAGCCCGCGGGCGCCGCCAAGGAGGTCTTCGAGCAGGGGTTCAAGAACCTGTTCTACGCCGCCCCGGCCATCGCGAGCGACCACTACAACTACCTGGCCGAGTACATCCTGGCGCTCCCGGCGGACAAGCGGCCCAAGACCGCGGCGTACGCCTCCCTGGACGACCCGTTCGCCCAGGGCACCGCCTACGGCCTGCGCGACAAGCTCGCCGCGGGCGGCATCAAGACCGTGGCCGACGAGGTCTACCCGCCGGAGACCACCGACTTCGCCCCCATCGCCGCCCGGATCGCGAACGCCAAGCCGGACATCGTGGTCGGCGGCACCCAGTTCGAGGACTCCGTCGGTCTGGTCCGCGCCCTGCAGGAACTCGGCGCCCAGCCCAAGCTCGCGGCCTTCTCCACCGGCCCCACCCTGCAGGAGTTCCCCGAGGCGGTCGGCGGCGCGGTCGAGGGCATCCTGTCGCCCGTGGGCTGGTCGCTCACCTCCGGCTTCCCCGGCAACGACGCCTTCGTCAAGCGCTACAAGGAGATGTTCAAGGGCGAGGCGAACGAGGACGCGGCCAACGGCTACACCGTGGGCCAGATCGTGCAGGCCGCCGTGAAGGCGGTCGGCTGCGTCGACCCGACCGCGGAGTGCCAGACGAAGCTCGCGGACCACATCCGCGCGGGCACGTTCGACACCATCGTCGGCCCGCTCTCCTTCGACGACAAGGGCCGTCCCGAGGCCGCGCACATGATCCAGCAGTACGTGGACGGCAAGGTCCAGATCGTGCTGCCAGAAGGCTCCAAGGCGCAGAACACCAAGCTGGTCTTCCCCAAGAAGGACTGGTGACCTGATGCCCTCGGGCTCCCTCCTGCTGCAGGGACTCGCCCTGGGCGTGCTGACCGGCGGCCTGTACGCCCTGCTCTCCTCCGGTCTGTCGCTGTACTTCGGGGTCATGCGCGTGGTGATGGTCGCCCACCCGGCGTTCCTCATCGTCGCCGCCTACCTCACCTACACGCTCAACGTCCGCCTCGGGCTCGACCCGCTGCTCACCATCCCGATCACCGTCCCGCTGTTCTTCGCGGCGGGCGTGGCGATCCAGCGGCTGCTCATCTCCAGGCTCGCCTCCGACACGATGGCGATGATGTCGGTGCTGCTCACCTTCGGGATGGCCCTGATCATCGAGGGCGTGCTCGGCACGATCTACACCGGTTCCTACCGGTCGATCAGCATGGAGTACGCCACCCAGTCGCTCTCGCTCGGCGCGGTCCGCCTGCCCTACGACCGCATCATCGCCTTCGGCGTCGCCGCGCTCACGCTCGGCCTGCTCTTCGTGGTGCTGCGGATGACCCGCTTCGGGCAGTCCCTGCGCGCGACCATCCAGCACCCGCAGGCCGCCCGGCTGGTGGGCATCAGGACCGACCGGGTCACCGGGTACGGCTTCGGGCTGGGCCTGGCCACCGCGGCGGTCGGCGGCGCGGTGCTCGCCCTGATCACGCCGTTCTTCCCGGCCGCGCACTGGGCCTGGATCGGCAAGCTGATGGCGATCATCGTCGTCGGCGGCCTGGGCAGCGTGCAGGGGGCCGCGGCCGCCGCGCTCATGCTCGGCGTCATCGAGAGCCTCGTGCTGGTCACCGTCGACGCCACCTGGGCCACGATGATGTTCTACGTCTTCCTCTTCCTCACCCTCGTCGTGCGTCCCCAGGGGTTCTTCGGAGGTCGCCTTGCGCAACGGTTCTAGGGCGGGCTCCCGGACGAGGACCGGGCTGCTCGCGCTCGGGGCGCTCCTGGTCCTCGCTTACCCGTGGCTGGCGCCCAACACCTACCTCCTCTACGCCGGCGTGCTCACCGTGATGTACGCGGTGATGGCCACCTCGTGGAACCTGCTCGGCGGGTTCACCGGGTACGTCTCCCTCGGCCACTCGGCGTTCTTCGGGCTCGGCGCGTACGGCACCGGCCTGCTGATCACCCGGGCCGGGTGGAACTGGGTCCTCGCGCTGCTGGTCTCGGCCGTCGTGGTCGCGCTGTTCTCCGTGCTGGTCGGCATCGCGGCGGTCCGGGTGCGCGGGGCCTCCTTCGTGATCGTCTCCATCGCCCTGGTCTCCATGATGAACCTGCTGGTCCAGGGCTGGCGGTCGCTGACCGGCGGCTCCACCGGCCTGCGGGTGCCCTCGCAGTTCCGCGAGCTCAACCGGGGCGAGACGCACCTGGTGTTCTTCTACCTCTTCCTGCTCCTGCTCGTCGTGGTCCTGCTGACCTGGTGGTTCGTCGGCCGTTCCCGGTTCGGCAGCGGCCTGCGGGCCATCCGCGAGGACGAGGACAAGGCCGAGTCGCTCGGCGTGCCGACGGTCGCGTTCAAGGTCGCCGCCTACGCGCTGTCGGCGCTGTTCGTGGCGCTTGCCGGCGGCCTGTACGCCGTCTGGTTCCGCAGCCTCGACCCGATCTTCGTCTTCTCGATCCTGATCGGCTCCTACATGGTGCTGATGAGCCTGCTCGGCGGGGTCCGCTACCTGTTCGGCCCGCTGCTCGGCGCGCTCATCGTGGCCCCGGCCGGGGAGTACTTCCTGGTCGCGCTCGGCGAGTCGCAGATCCACCTGACCGCGACCGGCCTGCTGCTGGTACTCGTGGTCCTGTTCATGCCCGAGGGGATCATCCCGGCCGTCGCGAAACTGCTGCGGCTGAGAAAGCCACCGGAGGCGTCGATCCGCGAGGAGACCGCCGCGCAGCGGGCGGAGATGCAGGAGGCGGTTCGATGAGCACGTCACCCAGCACGTCACCGGGCACGTCACCGGGCACCTCGCCGAGCACCTCGCTGCGTACCGAGGGCCTGACCAAGGCGTTCGGCGGCGTGACCGCGGTGAACGGGGCGACGGTCGAGCTGCTGCACGGGAAGATCAACGGGTTGATCGGGCCGAACGGCTCCGGCAAGACGACCTTCTTCAACCTGGTCACCGGGATGATCCGGCCCGACTCCGGGCGGACCCTCTACGGGGACAGGGAGATCACCCGCTACTCGCCGCACCGCATCGCGCACGCCGGGCTGGGACGCACCTTCCAGCTCTGCCGGGTCTTCCCCCGGATGACCGTGCTGGAGAACATGCTGGTCGCGGTGCGCCGTACCCGCCTGCGCGAGCTGCTGGCCGGCAGCCACGACAGGGGGGAGGTCGAGCGGGCCCGCCACTGGCTGCGCCGGGTCGGCATCGACCACCTGGAGCACGCCGAGGCGCGCAACCTCTCGTACGGGCAGCAGAAGCTGCTGGAGCTCGCGGCCGTCTTCATGGGCGACCCCGAGCTGGTGCTGCTCGACGAGCCCGCCGGAGGGGTGAACCCGGCGCTGATCGAGCGGATCGTCACCCTCGTCCGCGAGCTCAACCAGGAGGGACGGACGTTCCTCGTCGTCGAGCACAACATGGACATGGTCATGGGGATGTGCGACCACGTGATCGTCTTCGACCGCGGCGCCCCCATCGCCGCGGGCCCCCCGGCGGTCGTGCAGAACGACCCCCGAGTGCTGGAGGCATACCTCGGTGTCTGACGTGTCTGACGTGTCTGAAACTCCCGCTCCGAAGGAGACCGTCCTCGAACTGCGCGACGTCGAGGCCGGGTACGGCAGGGCGGCGCTGGTGCTGCGCGGGCTGTCGGTCACGGTCCGCACGGGCGAGGTGGTCTGCCTGGTCGGGCCGAACGGCGCGGGCAAGTCGACGGTGCTCAAGGTGGCGAGCGGGCTGCTCGCCCCGCGCTCGGGCTCGGTGCTGCTCGGCGGCCGGGACGTCACCGGCGCCTCGCCGCAGGACCTCCTGGGCCTGGGGATGGCCCACGTGCTCCAGGGGCACAGCGTGTTCCGCGAGATGACGGTCGAGGAGAACGTACGCCTGGGCGGCTACACCGTCCGGGACAAGGACCGGCTCAAACGGCGTGTCGAGGAGGTCAAGGAGATCTTCCCGGTGGTCGGCGAGCGCTGGACGAGCATCGCGGGCCTGCTCTCCGGCGGCCAGCAGAAGCAGGTGGAGTTCGCCCGCGCGCTCATGCTGGAGCCCAAGGTGATCCTGCTGGACGAGCCGTCGATGGGCCTGGACCCCAAGACGACCTCGACCGTCTTCGAGCAGATCGACCTGATGCGCCGGACCGGGGTCGCCGTCCTGCTGGTCGAGCAGAACGCCCGCCGCGCCCTGGAGATGGCCGACATCGGCTGCGTGCTGGACCTGGGGCGGGTGCACATCTCCGGACCGGCCGGGGAACTGGTCGAGGACCCCCGCCTGGGAGCCCTCTACCTCGGCGGCAGCGCCGCCAGGAAACCGGCCACCGGCCCGTCCGGAACCCTGGGGGACGGGGAAGGGACGTCAAAGGGCCCGACCGGGACGCCGGGGAGTACGGAGGGTCCGCCGGGAACGCCCGGGGGCCCGGCGGGAGGGACGCCGGTCAAGGCCGACACCACCCCAGCATGACGTCGTCCTCCCCGCCGGCCGCGTCCTCCCCGGGCCGGGCCGGCCGCCGCTGGACCGGGGCGGCCGGGGCCTGGCTCGGGCTGGGCGCCGCGCCGGCGACCCTCACCATGGGGGCGGCGATGGCCGACCGTCACGGCGGGGCGGTGCCGATCGTCGCCGTCCTGCTCGGCGCCGCGCTCATGGCCGCTCTCCTGTACGGCCAGGGCATGCTGGGCCTGGGCTCCTCCCGCACCGAGGGCGGCACGCTGACGGACGTCGCGCCCACCTACCTCTCCCCGGCCGCCCGCACCGCGGTGGGCGTCCTGCTCACCCTGGCCATGATCGGCTGGAACGGCTTCAACGTGGGGCTGGGCGGCGCCTCGCTCGGCACCGTCACCTCCCTGCCCGGACCGGTGGGCGCGGTACTGCTCGCCGCCGCCGTGCTGGCCGCCTCCCACGCCTCCGGCCGGATGGGCAACCGGATCGCGGTCGTCACCACGCTGGCGGCGCTCGCGCTGGTCGCCGTGTGCGTGGTCAGGCTGAGCCCACCCGTGCTGCCGGTCACCGCCGACGTCCGCGGCATCCTGCCGGACGTGGCGGTCCTGGTCGGGTACGTCGCCGTCTTCGCGCTGCGGGCACCCGACTTCAGCCACGGCCTCGCCGGGCGGCGGGACCTGCTGGTGTGCGTGGCCCTGCTGGTCGTCCCCGCGTCGCTGGCGACCCTGGCCGGTGCCGGGGTGTGGCTGCGCACCGGCTCGCCCGACGTGGTCGCGACGCTGGCGGGCACCGGCGACGTCGCGGCCTTCGGCAACCTCTTCGTCACCGCGGCTGTCTTCGCCCCCAGCCTGACCACCACCTACTCCGGCGCCCTCGCCGTCAGGTCGGTCGTGCCGGGGCTCTCCAGGACCGCGGCCGTCCTCGCCGTCGCCGTCCCCGGCACGCTGCTGGCCGTCCTGCGGTTCGACCTCTATCTCCTGCCCTGGCTCTCGGCGCTCGCCGCCGCCCTGCCCCCGCTCGTCGTCCCGATGGCCGCCGAGGCCTGGCGCCGCCGCCGGGGCGGCACGCCCCGCGTGATCCCCGCCTGGACGTGGGTCCCGGCCGGGGTCACGGCCACCGCCCTGGCCCTCCTCGGCGTCCCCGCCGCCCCCGTCGTCGGCCTCGCCCTCGCCCTCGCCGCCACCGCGCTCAACGCCTTCGGGCGCGGGCCCTCGTCTCTTTCCTGACCCGGTACGCGTCCCGGAGGTCACGCGTCGAGGCTGTGGCCCTCGGGCAGGGTCAGTCCCAGCCGGAGGTGGCTTTCCGCGGTCTCCACGATCGTCTCGGTGACGTCGCGCGGCTCCCAGCCCAGCGTCGAACGGGCTTTTTCGTTGCTGATGACGGGGATCTGTCCCCCCAGGCCGGCGGCGTCCCGGAGGGACGGATCGGTCTTCGCGGCCTCGCGTACCTGCTCGATCGTGAGCTCGGCGGACGGCAGCAGGTCCGCGGCGGCGGGGAAGTGCTCGCGCAGGATCCGGGCGATGTCGAAGAAGCTGATCGACGCCCCGCCGACCCCGATGAAGCGCTCGCCCGCCGCCTTCGGGTGCAGCATGGCCCGCAGGTGCAGGTCCGCGACGTCACGCACGTCGACGACGCCAAAGTACATGATCGGCACCACGGGCATCCGCCCGGTCAGCATGGCCTTGACCAGGTCGGCCGACGCGGACGGGCGGTCGCTCAGCACCGGGCCGAAGATCCCCGTGGGATTGACGACCGACAGCTCGACGCCGCCGTGGGCGCGGACGAAGTCCCAGGCCGCGCGCTCGGCGAGGACCTTCGACCTGTGGTAGGCGGGCAGGCCCTCGGTGTCCGGGTCGGTCCAGTCCTCCTCCGAGTAGTGGCCGCCGGGCTTCACCGTGTAACCGACCGCCGCGTAGGAGGAGGTCATCACCACGCGCGGCACGCCCGCGGCACGGGCCGCGGCGATGACCCGCAGCGCGCCGTCGCGCGCCGGGAGGATGAGTTCGGCCTCCGTCTCCGGAGGGGTGAACGGGAAGGGCGACGCCAGGTGCAGCACGTGGGCGGCCCCGTCCACGGCGTCGGCCCAGCCCTCGTCGCCGGAGAGGCGCGCCACGGCGAACTCCAGGCGGCCGGCCGGGTCGACCCCGGCCCGGCGGAGCTGTTGCAGCACCCCGGCCCGCTGTCCTGGCTCCCGGACCGTCACACGGGTCCGGTACCCCTCCCGCAGCAGGCGGGCGACCATGTGGCCGCCGAGATAGCCGGTGCCGCCGGTGACCAGCACCGTTTCGCTCGCGGGGGTGGAGGTGGTGAGATCTTCCGCGCTCATCGTGATCGCTCCTTCAGTGGGTGAACTGCTCCAGCACGCGAACGATCCTGTCGATCGCGTGGCTCTCGGCGACGGCGTCCCCACGGGCGCGGGCGTCCCACATATCCGCCTTGTGGCGCAGATACGTCAGGCGCAGCCGCAGCTGCTCGATGTCGGCGGCGAGCTTCTCCGCCTGCCCGGCGAACAGGTCTCGCTGCTCGGCCGCCGCGGAGTTCCCCCGGGCGAGCAGGTCCAGGTAGCGGCGCATCCCGCTGACCGTCATCCCCGACGAACGCAGGCACGACAGCGCCTCGACGCGTTCCGCGGTCGCCGCCTCGTACCGGCGGTGACCGCTGGACTCGTCCCTGGCGACCGTTCCCAGCAGGCCGATCTTCTCGTAGTAACGCAGCGTGGGCTCGCTGAAGCCCGATCGTCGCGCCATCTCCTGGATGGTCAGACCCGCTGCCCGCTCTCCGGACGCCGTTGCCATGAAGGGAGCCTCCAACACTTGAAGCGCTTCAAGTCAAACCTCCCGACGACGATATGACGCGGATCACCCTGATCATGAGAAGGCTCGTCGGTCCGGGGCGCCGGGTTCGTACGGCGGCGGGCGGCGGGCGGCGGGACGCGTTCGCGTGAAGTGTGATCGGCCCGGCCTCATCCGGCCGCCGTACGGCGTATCGGCCGTTCGCGGAGGGTCGCCGGATCGTCACTTAGCGGGATATGGCACCGTGGATGTGTATCTCGTGAACCGCACGCGCCGCCTTCACCACAGGGGACGCCGGGGCGAAGAGGAGCGATCATGTCGAAGCCGCCGCTTCCGGAGGAAGCAGTCGCCATGCTCAAGAAGCCGAACCACGCCGTCATCACCACGCTCCGGCCCGACGGCCAGCCGGTGTCCACGGCCACCTGGTATCTCTGGGACGACGGCCGGATCCTGGTCAACATGGACGAGGGCCGCAAGCGCCTGGAGCACCTTCGCGACGATCCCCGGGTCTCCCTCACCGTGCTCGACGAGAAGGACTGGTACACCCACGTCAGCATCGTCGGGCGCGTCGCCGAGATGCGCGAGGACGGGGATCTGACCGACATCGACCGGCTGGCCCGCCAGTATCTCGGGAAGGAGTATCCGGAACGGAACCGCGCCCGGGTCAGCGCCTGGATCGAGGTCGAGTGCTGGCACGGCTGGGGCGCGCACAAGGACAGCAACCAGCCCGGCTGACGCTCCCGCCCGTACGGCCGGGCGGGGCGTCACCGGCCCGCCGGGCGAGATCGGTTCCCGACCGACCGACCGACCGATCGGCCGACCGCCTGGCCGGGCGAGATCGGTTCCCGACCGGCCGGCCGATTGGCCGGCCGACCGCCTGGCCGGGTGGGGCGCCCCCGGACCTGACGTGGCCGGACGCCGGGGGAGCGGGCGCGGGCGGTGGGTCAGGGGTTGTTCGTCGCGACGTAGACGGTATTGGCCGATTCCCCGCCCCGCAGGGGGTTGGGGAAGGTGACGACGTGCGCCCGCGAGGTCGCGAAGACCTCCGCGAGCACGGCGCCGAAGTCCGGGTCCGGCGGGTCGTCCGACCACAGGGCGAACACGCCGCCCGGATGGAGGCGCCCGGCGAGCCCGCGCAGGCCCTCGGGGGTGTAGAGGGCGGCGTGGCTCGGGTGCAGCACGTGGCGCGGCGTGTGGTCGATGTCCACCAGGACGGCGTGGAAGCGCCGGTCCGGGATCTCGGGGTCGAGGCCCGGACCGGCGGCGACCATCGCGAAGAAGTCACCGTGCACCAGGCGGCAGCGGGGATCCGACATCAGCCGGGCCCCGACCGGCAGCACCTCCCGCCGGTGCCACTCGATCACCTCGCCGAGCGTGTCGATCACGACGAGCGAGCGTACGCGGGAGTCTTCGAGCACGGCCTGGGCGGTGTACCCGAGCCCGAGCCCGCCCACGGCGACGTCGAGGTCCGTACCCGGCAGCGCCGCCAGCCCGAGCCGGGCGAGCTCGATCTCGGCCACCGTGAACAGGCTCGACATGAGGAAGTCGTCGTCGAGTTTGATCTCGTAGACGTCGACGCCGAGCGAGGGCTCCCGGCGGCGTCGCAGGCTGATGGCGCCGATCGGCGTCGGACGCCAGTCAAGCTCCTCGAAACGCGCGCTCATCGCAGCCGTCCGTCCATGGCGAGGGAGGCGGCCGGGCCGATGCCCGGGTCGGCCCCGGTGATGCCTGACCCCGAATCTATCCTGACGGCGGGACACCTCCCGCGGGCGGCGCGTGCATTCTCGGGACGAGAGCCTGTTTCGGCCCCGGGGGTCAGTTCAGGAGGGCGCGGGTCTCGGCGAGCAGGTCGCACTGCTCGCGCCAGTCGCCCCCGGCGAATCCCAGGACCACGTGACGTGCCCCGGCCTCGCGGTAGGCGGCCAGCCGCTCGGCCGCCCGCGCGGGCTCCCCGGTGACGGGCAGTTCCATCGCCTCCTCCGGCGGGATGCCGTACCCGGTGATGTTCGTGGCGATGGAGGAGCGGGTGGGCAGGCCGGGGGCCGAGCCGAGGACGCCGGTGGCGCCGATGGCGACGATCGGCTCCGGGCGTCCGTGGGCGGCGGCGAGCTCGGCCAGCACGGTCCTTCCCGAGGCCACCGCCGCCGGGGGGACCATCGAGGGGAACCAGCCGTCCCCGTGCCGGGCCGCCCGCCGCAGGGCCACCGCCGACGCGTTGCCGACCCAGACCGGCGGGGGCGTCACGGCCGGTTCGAACCGTACCTCCGCCCGCTCGTCCACCAGCGTGACGCTCTCCCCGGCCAGCAGGCGCGGGAGCAGCTCCAGCGCGGTGTCGGTCCGCCTGCCGCGCTCGCCGTACGGCACCCCGGCCGCCGCCCACTGCCCGGCGCCGCCGCCGGACCCGACGCCCAGCACCAGCCGTCCGTCCGAGACGTGCTGGAGGCTCGCGATCTGCTTGGCGGACCAGGCCAGGGGACGGATCGCCGGGACGAACACGCTCGCCCCGATCCGGATCCGCGTCGTCGCCCCCGCCGCGACGGCCAGCGCCACGGCGCAGTCCAGCGAGGCGGCCCCGGTCGCCAAGTGGTCGCCGTGCCAGACGCCGTCCAGCCCCGCCTCCTCCGCGTGCCGCGCGGCGGTGCCCAGGTCGAGCCGTTGCCGCCGCCGCACGGCCACGGAAGGCAGGATCACTCCGATCTCCATGAAGGTCATCCTTCAACCTCAAGTCCTCTTGAGGTCAACTTCGTTTTCTTTCGAGGCTGTGCTTGCGGGCGGCAAGCCAGATTACGGCGACTTAAATATAGTCAGGTAAAGTAATGGCGATTCCGACAAATAGTGCATTTTGCGAGCATTTTCTCAGGTGTACCACGAACTTCATGCCTTCATTTCCCTTATTTCTTGTGATCGCATTGGATTTCTCTTTCGCGAATACCAGTGAGAGCTTTACTCTTTCACCATAGTCAGCAATGCACATTTTCCGTCGGGTGGGACACGAAGGCGGGGAAGGCGCCGGGAGGGAGATCGGTATGGGTTCCATGGGGTCGAGGAGTCGGTTCCGTTCGGGGGCGGGCGGGGACGGAGCGCGCTCCGGGGGGAGAGGGAAGGCGGCGAGGGCTCTCGCCGTGGCGGCGCTGCTCGCCGGGGTCGCGGTGTCGGCCCCTCCGGCGCAGGCGGCCGAGAGGGGGCAGGCCGGGGCGAGCGCGCCCACCGCGTCCGGGCAGGTGGCGAGCGCCGCCTTCCCCTACCGGTTCCGTACGGCGAGGGTCACCCACTTCCAGCAGCTGAAGGGGCGGGCCGCCTGGAGGGGCAGCGCGTTCTCGCGCGTCCAGAACGCGGTGTGGGTCTTCTCGGGGAACGGCACCTTCGTCTTCAACACCACCAACGTGCGCTCGGACCTCTATCCCCTGCGCGGCCGGTTCCAGCGGCAGGGGAACAGCTGGGTCTTCGCGGCGAACGCCTCGTCGCGGAACGGCGGCGGCAGTGGCTTCACCGAGGTGATAGGCAACATCGACTTCAGCGGGAACCGGCCGGTGATGACGTTCCACTGGGCCAGCGGCGCCGGTTACGGATCCGTGGTCGACAACCAGCGATTCGGTACGGGGGCTTCCTCCGCCTACAGCTCCACGCTGATCCTGTCCGCGGGCTGATCCGCGTCCGGCCTCCGGGGGCGAGCCGCGTCCCCGGGCCGCCAAGGGACGTGATCCGCGTCCGGCCTCCGGGGGTGAGCCGCGTCCCCGGGCCATTGAGGGACGTCCGGGGCCCCTGACGGCCCCGGCGTCCATGCGTTCCGGTCCGGAACGGGTTCGCCCCGGTCCGGGATGGGTTCGCCCCGGCCTGGGATGGGTTCGCCCCGGCCTGGGATGGGTTCGCCCCGGCCTGGGATGGGTTCGCCCCGGTCCGGGACGGGTTTCCGGGCCGGGGCGCTCGCGTTCTCGTGACGGCCGGTGGTCAGCCTCGGGCGGAGCGCCTCGGCTTGACGGGGAGGTCGTCGGGGACGCCGTCGGGGTCGAGCTCCTCGACGAGCCGGCAGGTGTTGTGCTCCGGGTCCAGGCTGTCGGCGCGGACGGCGAGCTTCCGCAGCAGCTCCCGGAACACCGAGCGGTCGGCCGGGTCCAGCGGGGCCAGCACGTGCTCCTCGGCGTGTTCGAGCCGCGACTGGGTGTCGGTCCAGGTCCGCCTGCCCAGCTCGGTGGCGACGACGCGCTTGTTGCGCCGGTCGGCGGGGTCGGGGCGGCGCTCGACCAGGCCGGCCTTCTCCAGGTCGTCGAGCAGGTAGGTCATGACCGTCTTGTCGACGCCGAGGCGCTGTGCCAGCGCGCCCTGGCCGCCGGGGAGCCCTTGGACCGCGGCGACGAGCACCTGGTAGCCGCGCGGACCGCCGGGCAGGTGGCTGACCAGCGCGTTCGCGGTCCTGACGTAGGAGCGGAAGACCACTCCGAGCGTCCAGCCCAGGTCGGTGTCCAGGGCGTCCGGGATCTCGGCGCCGGAACGTGGGGTGGCGGGCATGTCCCGAGATTACCAGGATCGGCCGCCTGAAAGACCTTCTGTTTGACAATTCATCTGCTTTGCATACGATCTGTCCTGCCGCACTGTCGCGGCGCCGCGCGTTCGCACGTCCTGGCATCCGGGTATCCGAGATGACGCACCGAGGAGAGACATGGCCGACTACGGGCACGAGCTGCTGTTCGGGACCTTCCTAACCCCGGTCGCCGACCGGGCCGACAGGGTCGTCGAGCTCGCCCGGCTCACCGACCAGGCCGGTCTGGACCTGGTGACCGTGCAGGACCATCCGTACCAGGCGCGGTTCCTGGACACCTGGACGCTGCTGTCGGTCGTCGCGGCCGTCACCTCGACGGTGCGGGTGTCGCCGAACGTGACGAACCTGCCCCTGCGCCCGCCCGCGGTGCTCGCCCGCAGCGTCGCGACCCTGGACCTCCTCAGCGGGGGCCGCGTCGAGCTCGGGCTCGGAGCGGGCGCCTTCCGGGACGGCATCGCCGCCCTCGGCGGTCCCAGGCTGACCGCCGCCCAGGGGGTCGACGCGCTGGAGGAGGGCATCCAGGTCATCCGGGCCATGTGGGCGGAAGAGGGCGGAACCGTGCGGGTGGACGGCCGCCACCACCGCGTCTGGGGGGCGCACGCGGGCCCGGCGCCCGCCCACGACGTCGGCATCTGGCTGGGGGCCTACAAGAAGCGCATGCTCGACATGACCGGGCGGCTCGCGGACGGCTGGCTGCCCAGCAACGCCTACGCCGCCCTGGACGAGCTCCCGGCCATGAACGCGATCATCGACGAGGCCGCCCTCGGCGCGGGACGCTCGCCCGCCGACGTCCGGCGCCTGTACAACATCGCCGGGACCTTCACCGGTTCCGGCGGCTCCTTCCTGCGGGGACCGGCGGGTGTCTGGGTCGAGCAGCTCGCCGAGCTCACCCTGGAGCAGGGGATGAGCGCCTACATCCTCGCGAGCGACGACCCCGACGACATCCGGCGTTTCGCCGCCGAGGTCGTCCCCGGCGTACGCGAGCTGGTGGAGGCCGAGCGCGCCGCCGTGGACCTGCCCCGGGCGGCCGAGGTGAGTACGCGGGACGACGTCCGGAGCGCTTCACCGGCCACCGGGACGGCCACCTCGACGGCCGCCGTCGCGCCCGCCCGCATCAGGGGAGGGAACCCCGCGCTGGGGGTCACGCCGACCCCGGACGACGGGGTCCGGCTCTCCGACGTGCGGGTGTGGGACGAGACCGCCCGTCCCACCGGCCCGGCCCCCGACCCGGACCGCACCTACACCCCCGGGGAACAGGCGACCGGACGCCATCTCATCGACGTCCACGACCAGCTCCGCCAGGAGCTGGCCGAGATCCGGCGGCTCATCGAGGAGGTCACCGCCGGGGCGATGGATCCCGGCGTCGCCCGCTCGCACATCAACACGATGACGATGCGCCAGAACAACTGGACGATCGGCGTCTACTGCGAGTCCTACTGCCGGATCGTCACGACCCACCACACCATCGAGGACCAGAGCCTCTTCCCCCACCTGCGCCGCGCGGACCCCAGGCTGAAGCCCGTCGTCGACCGCCTGGAGCAGGAGCACCACGTCATCCACGAGGTCCTGGAAGGCGTCGACCGGGCGCTGGTCGCCTTCGTCTCCGAGCCTGAAGGTCACAAGGCCCTGCGGGCCGCGATGGATCTGCTCACCGACTCGCTCCTGTCGCACCTGTCCTACGAGGAGCGGGAGCTCGTCGAGCCGCTCGCCCGGCTGGGCGCCCACTGAGAGACGGCAGGCGCCCTCAGGAGACCTCGGCGACCAGGCGCCTGCGGAACACCCAGTACGACCAGGCCTGGTAGCCGAGCACGAACGGCAGCGCGATCAGGCCGATCCAGGTCAGCACCCCCAGCGTGTACGGGCCGGAGGCGGCCTCGGCGACGGTGAGGCCGGGGAACGGGGCGGGCCACAGGCCGCCGAACAGGGCGGCGGAGCCCAGCGCGATGGACGAGGCCGTGGCGGCGAACGCCCAGCCCTCCCGGCCTCGCCAGGTCAGCGCGACCCCCGCGGCCAGGGCGGCCATCGAGGCGAGCGCGCCCGCCCACAGCCATGGGGACGCCGACCAGGCGACGGCCGCCGTACCCGCGACGGGGATGTGTGACAGGGCCGCCACGGCGGCGGGCAGCGCCGGCACGGAGGCGATCATCGCGGCGCGCCTGGCGCGGGCGCGCACCGGGCCGGTGGTCTTGAGCGCGACGAACACCGCCCCGTGCAGCACGCACACCGAGAGCGAGAACACCCCTCCGACCAGGGCGGCCGTCGCGCTGCCCCGCAGCAGGTCGGCGAAGACGGCGCCCCACAGGAAGGCGGGCAGCGCGCTGCCGACCAGCACGCCCAGGTCGCACCAGGCTCGGTCGGAGGCGTGCCGGACCTTGCCGCGCCACTCCAGGCCGACGCCGCGCACGATCAGCCCGACGAGGACCAGCACGATCGGCAGGTAGAACTCGCTGAGCATCCCGGCGTACCAGGCGGGGAAGGCGGCGAACATGGCGCCGACCGCGGTGATCAGCCAGACCTCGTTGCCGTCCCAGACCGGGCCGATCGTGCCCAGGACCTGCTTGCGTTCGGCCTCGTTCCTGGCCAGTGCCGGTGCCAGCATCCCCACGCCGAAGTCGAAGCCCTCCAGCACGAAGTAGCCGGTCCACAGGAACGCGATGACCGCGAACCAGAAGGTGGTGAGTTCCATCGTCGTCGCCTTCAGTACATGAGGGTCGGCTGGAGCCGGGGATCCGCGCTCTCGTGGCCGTCGCCGTCGCGGGAGGGCGGCGTGCGGGGAGCGGCGGGGGCGACGGGCTCGGGGCCCGCCTTGACGTGGCGCGTGAGCAGTACCGCCTCGGCCAGCGCGAGCACGCCGTACAGCGCGGTGAAGACCGCGAGCGAGACGGCCACCTCGGCCAGGCTGACGCCGGGCGAGACGCTCGCGGCCGTGAGCAGCTCGCCCTGGACGGTCCACGGCTGGCGGCCGATCTCGCTGAGCAGCCAGCCGGCGATGATCGCGATGCTCGGCAGCGGCAGCGCGAGCACGCAGGCCCTGGCGAACCAGGCGGGGAACTCGCGCGGGACGCGGGTGGCCGCAGGGGCGCCGCGGCGCCCGCGGCGGGTCAGCCAGAGGCCCAGCACCGACAGGCCCACGGTGGACAGGCCGAAGACGATCATCACGCGGAAGGACCAGAAGACCACCGGCAGGTTGGGCCGGTAGTCGCCGGGGCCGAACCGCTCCTCGTAGCGCGCCTGAAGGTCCTCGGTGCCCTGGACGACGGCGTTCGGGTCGTGGGCGGACAGGAGGCTGAGTAGCTTGGGCACCTCCAGGCCGGGAACGGGGGAGAACGCCGCTCCGGCGGTGTCGTGCCTGAGCCCCTCGGCCGCGGCGAGCTTCATGGGCTGCTGCTCATGCAGCAGCCTGGCCGAGGTGTCGCCGCTGCCCGCGACCACGATCCCGGCGATCGCCGTCATCAGCAGCGCGGCCCGCATCGGGGTCCGCCAGATGCTCGCGCCGCCGCTCCCGCCGCTCCCGCCGGCGCGGTGTTCGCGCAGGAGGTGGTAGCCGCAGACCGCGAGCACGAAGCCGCCCGCCACGACGAAGGCCCCCGCGATCACGTGCGGCACCTGGGCGAGCGCGGTGGAGTTGGTGAGCACCGCCCACAGGTCCGTCATCCTGGCCTTGCCGTCGACCACCTCGTACCCGACCGGGTGCTTCATCCAGGCGTTGGCGGCGAGGATGAAGTACGCCGAGAGGTTGGAGCCGATGACCGCGACCCAGATGGTGGCCAGGTGGACGCGCTTGGGCAGCCGGTCCCAGCCGAAGATCCACAGGCCGATGAAGGTCGACTCCAGGAAGAACGCGAGCAGCGCCTCCAGTGCGAGCGGGGCGCCGAAGACGTCGCCCACGAAGATCGAGTACTCGCTCCAGTTCATGCCGAACTGGAACTCCTGCACGATGCCGGTGACCACGCCCATCGCGAAGTTGATCAGGAAGAGCTTCCCGAAGAACTTCGTGAGCCGCAGGTAGTGCTCCTTGCCGGTGCGGTGCCACGCGGTCTGCAACCCGGCCACGAAGACGCCGAGGCCGATCGTGAGCGGCACGAACAGGAAGTGGTACACGGTGGTCACCCCGAACTGCCACCGGGCCAGGTCTAGCGCGTCCATCGTCCCCTCGCGTTCCCTTCACGGGCCTTGTGCTCTACAGCCTGTAGTTCTACTTCTAGTAGTACTACGACTTGTAGAGCAATGGGAGGGAGGGGCGCCGCGAGCTACTGCGATCTTTGTCACATGGCCCGGTGGGAGACCGCACTTCTCCGCCGGACCGAGATCGTCTTCGGTGGCCCGCGGCGCCGGTTCTCCCGCGCCACCGGGGATTTCCTCCCGGACGCCCCCTCCCGAAGGGGTGTCCGAGGATCCCTCCCCGGACGTCCCTCCCGAAGGGGCATCCGTCCCCCGCACCGGGCGCCCCCCGCGCCCGCCTTCCCCCGGGGCGTGACTCCATGGTGGTCCGGGCGCCCCCTCCGGGGCGTCCGCCTCCGGGGTGATTTCCGGGTACGCCGGGCGGCGGACCCCTTGTCACCCCTTTCCCACACGAATCCCGTCTGGCTAGGGCGAGTCGCTGCAAACGTCTCGCAAGCGCTCCGTAAGGAGCGATACGGGGGTCTGCAAGCCGCTCCCCCTACAAATGAGTCACTCCAGGGGGAAATCGGCAAGGGCCGGTTCGGGGAGACAAGGGGAGAAACCATGATCAAGCGAATCGCCACCGGCCTGCTCGCCGCGGCCGCCCTCGGCGCGATCGCGCTCGCCGCGCCCGCCACCGCGCACGCCGCGACCACGGCGGCCCCGGCGGCGGCCACCGCCGCGACCGGCTACGACTACGACTACAGCGAGAACTGGGGCTCCTACTTCTCGGCCAACCACCGGGCCAAGAGCCGCGGCTGGATCGGCGTCGAGTGGGACCACCAGCAGAAGTGGAACCGGGTCGACGTCAAGGGCAAGCTGTACGACCTCGACCACCGCACGTACAAGCAGGGCGGCAAGTGCGCCTACGTGAAGTTCGCGGTCCACCACTTCGGCGACGGTGGCAACCAGTGGTACGACGGCAAGTCCTACACCTACTGCGGCGCCGGGGGTGCCAAGCACTTCGCCTTCAGCAAGCACAAGGTCGACAGCGTCCGCGTCAAGGTCTGCCAGATCGGCCGGCACAGCTCCTACCCCACCCGGTGCGGCGACTGGGAGTACCTCTACACCGCCGAGAGTGAGTGATCACATATATCCCCGGACGGCCCGCTCCCCGCGCAGGGAGCGGGCCGTCCGCCGTTCGGCCGCCGCGGCCTGGTCAGCGGGCCGCGGCCTTGAGATACGCGTCGAGGTTGCCGATCTCGAAACCCCGGCGCTTGATCTTCGCGACGAGGATCCTGAAGTCGCGCGCGAGGTTGGGGCGGAAGTGCAGCAGCAGGATGTCGCCGGGGCGGAGCTTCTTGTCGGGCACCTGGTAGGCGATCTTCCCGCCCGGCTGCACGGTCGCGGTCCAGAGCAGGAGCGCGTCGATGCCGCAGGCCTTGGCGGCCCTGCGGGTCAGGGTGTTGTGGTTGCCGAACGGCGGGCGGAACAGGGTGGGCGCGGTGCCGGTGTGCCTGCGGATCAGCTTGGAGACGCCGCAGATCTCGGCCTTCTGGCCCTCGTAGCCGAGCGTGGGGAGGTTCGGGTGGGTCAGCGTGTGGTTCTCGATCGTCGCCCCCGCGTCGCGCAGGTCGCGCACGTACCTCCACTTGCCCGCGCCCAGGAACCTGCCGCCCTGGGCGGTCGGATCGGCCGCGCCCCTGGCCTCCACGGCGTCGCGGGTGACGAAGGCCGCCACCGGGATCCGCTGGTCGCGTACCTGCGCCACGAAGCCGGGGTCCTGCTCCCAGCCGTCGTCGATGGTGAGGAAGACGACCTTCCGCCTGGTGGGGATGGAGCTGATCACCGGGGGCAGGCCGTCGCCGGGGCGGGGGAACTCGCCCACCTCGCCCGGCCGGGGTGTCACCCCGGGAGGTCCGGCCGGCCTCGCCGCGCGGTCGCCCGCGCCGGAGGGGGCCTTCGACGCGCTGGAGGCGCCCGGCGCGGGGGTGGTGCCGTCACCGGCCCGGCCCGTTCCGCCGTCGAGGCCCGTGGCGCACCCGGCGCTCACCGCCAGAGCCGTCGCCGCCGCCGTTCTGATCGTCCAATATGTCCCCGATGCCATGGGCGACCATCCTGCCAGCAGCCGTGAGTCCGACCTAGCGGGCTGAAACGGATAGGAGGGTGATATAGCAGCTGTCTTGCGATTATTCGTAAATAGTGACATCTGCCGGGGTAGGGTCAGCACTACCACAAGCTGGGGTGTGAGCGGGGGGTTGGGATCGCGGCGGCCACGGGATCCTGGGACGGTCGTCCTTCTTGGTCGACGCTGATCCGTGGCGTGACAGGCTGACGTGATCATGTCGAGTGATCCGGCCCATCTGAGGAGAACCGTGACCAACTCAACCGCGATCGATGATGCGGATCTTCCCCCCGCTCCTGCGAACGTCACCTCCGGAAACGACGCCCCCGAGACCGCCGCTCCGGGAGACGGGGAGCGGGGCAGTGACTTCGCCCGCCTGTCTCGCCGGATCGCCCAGGCGGGGCTGCTCGACCGGCGTCCCGGTTACTACGCCGCGAGGCTCGGCCTGGTCGCGGCGTCCTTCGTCGGCGGCTGGGCGGCCTTCTTCGCCCTCGGTGACTCGTGGTACCAGCTGCTGGTGGCGGTCTTCCTCGCGGTGGTGTTCGCCCAGATCGGACTGGTCGCCCACGACCTGGCCCACCGCCAGGTGTTCCGCTCCCGCCGCTCCAGCGAGCTCGCCGGGCTGGTGGCCGGGAACCTCGCCATCGGCATGAGCTACGGCTGGTGGATGGACAAGCACACCCGCCATCACGCCAATCCCAACCACGAGGACCACGACCCCGACGTCAACCCCGACTTCCTGCTCTGGTCGCGCGAGCAGGCCGCGGCGAGCAAGGGGCTGCCCAGGTTCGTGGGCCGCTGGCAGGCGTTCCTGTTCTTCCCGCTGCTCACGTTCGAGGGGTTCAACCTGCACGTGTCCAGCGTCCGGGCGCTGAGGCGACCGGCGATGAAGAACCGGGCCGTGGAGGCGTCGCTGCTGGCCGTGCACGCCGTGCTGTACCTGGGCGCGCTGTTCGCGGTGCTGTCGCCCGTCAAGGCCGTGCTCTTCCTCCTCCTGCACCAGGCGGTCTTCGGCGTCTACCTGGGCTGCACCTTCGCCCCCAACCACAAGGGCATGCCGATGCTCAGGGGCGAGGACAAGCTCGACTTCCTCCGGCGCCAGGTGCTGACCTCGCGCAACGTGCGCGGCGGCGTGGTCCTGGACGTCGTGCTCGGCGGGCTCAACTACCAGATCGAGCACCACCTCTTCCCGAGCATGCCGATGCCCAACCTGCGCCGGGCCCAGCCGATCGTCCGGGCGTACTGCGAGGAGCTGGGGGTCGACTACCTGGAGTCCGGGATCGTCAGCTCGTACGCGCAGGCGTTGCGTCACCTGCACGACGTGGGGGTTCCCCTGCGGTCCGGAAGTCCCGCGACCGGTTGAGTCGATCCGCGCTGTCCCGCCCGTTTCGAGGCACCGGGACAGCACTGGGACAGCACTGACAAGGGCGGGTCCGGGCGGCGGGCAGATGTTGCTGTTATCCGCCCGCCCGGCGATTGCCTAGGGTGCTGGGTGTGAAGCTCGCAGGCAGTGCCGTGCTCGGCATCGACAGAGATCGTGTGTGGTCAGCGCTCCAGAACCCGGCCGTGCTCGTACGCACGATCCCCGGGTGCGAGCGCCTGGAGGAGACGGGGCCGGACACCTACCGGATGACCGTCACCGCGGGGGTGGCCTCCATCAAGGGCGTCTACCAGGGCGAGGTCGCCCTTTCCGAGCCCGAGGCGCCGGAACGGTTCGTGCTCAGGGCCCGGGGCCAGGGCGCCCCCGGCACCGTGGACGCCACCGTGGAGATCCGCCTCAGCGAGGTCGAGGGCGGCACCCGCGTCGACTACGACGCCGAGGCCGTGATCGGCGGCATGATCGGCGGGGTCGGCCAGCGCATGCTGGGTTCGGTCGCGAGGAAGACCGCGGGGGAGTTCTTCTCCGCCGTGGAGAGTCACCTCACCTCCGGGGAGATTCCGGTTCCCGCCCCCGCCCCCGCCCCCGCCCCCGCCCCCGCCCCCGTTCCCGCTTCCGCCGACGGCGTGCTCACCCGGATCGCGGCGGGTGGTAACCCGTCGCTCGCCGCACTCGCCGAGGTCACCGGGGTCGCCGCCCCGGGATCGTCGGCCGCGGCCGGCCAGGCCGGATCCGCGCACGTCTTCGAGCGCCCGGCCGGGCGGCCCAGGCCCGGGGTCCCCGCCTGGTCGCTTCTCGCCGCGTTCGGGATGGGCGCGGGCGTCGCGCTCGGCAGCGCGGTGATCGGCTGGCTGCTCGGCCGGACCGGCAGGAAGCGGTGACGATGTCTCGGGGAATGACGGCGTTCCGCGACAGGAAGCGGTGACGGCGGTCCGCCGTGGGAAGCGGTGACCGGGCCCGCCGGGTCGAGGGGCCGATCGGCGAAGGGCTGATCATGCCCCGATGAAGAACCGGCGGTGTTCGGGTCAAGCGGCCCGCGTGCTTGACCGGTGAAACGTGTGCCTCCCGGCATTTTGGGATACGTCGACCACGACGGGTGCCCGGGGGGACATGGAGCCGCTGCTGATCCTGCACGCCGTGGCGGCGGTACTCGCCCCGGCGCTGGTGCGCCGCTTCGGCCGGGACGCGTTCCTCCTGCTCGCCGTACCGCCCGCCTGCGGGTTCGTCTACACGTCCTGGATCGCCCTGGCCGGTGTGCCGGTCGAGTCGCACCACGACTGGGCGCCCGTTCTCGGCCTGGGGCTGTCCTTCCGCGCCGACGCGCCGGCCATGCTCATGATGGCGCTGGTCACCGGCGTGGGCGCGCTGGTCGTGCTGTACTGCTCGCGCTACTTCGCCGCCACCGCCGAGGGGCTCGGCCGGTTCGCCGGGGTGCTCGTGGCCTTCGCCGGGGCGATGCTCGGCCTGGTGGTCGCCGACGACCTCCTGCTGCTGTACGTGTTCTGGGAACTGACCACGGTCTTCTCCTACCTGCTGATCGGCCACGACCCCGCGAGCAGGACCGGCCGCAGGGCCGCCATGCAGGCGCTGACCGTCACCACGTTCGGCGGGCTGGCGATGCTGGGCGGCATGGTCGTGCTCGGCGAGGCCGCGGGGACGTACCGTGTCTCGCGGATCGTCGCGGACCCGCCGTCCGGGGGGCTCGTCCCGGTGGCGGTGGTGCTGGTCCTGGCCGGCGCGCTGTCGAAGTCGGCGATCTTCCCGTTCAGCGTGTGGCTGCCCGCCGCGATGGCCGCGCCGACGCCGGTCTCGGCCTACCTGCACGCCGCCGCCATGGTGAAGGCGGGCGTCTACCTGCTCGCCCGCCTGGGCCCGGCCTTCGGGGACCTCGCCGCGTGGCGCTGGACGGCCGTACCCCTGGGCCTGCTCACCATGCTGCTCGGCGCCTGGCGGGCACTGCGCGAGTACGACCTCAAGAAGCTGCTCGCCTACGGCACGGTGAGCCAGCTGGGGTTCCTGACCGTGCTGTTCGGCGCGGCCACCCGCGACACCGCGATCGCCGGGGTGGGGATGCTGCTCGCGCACGCGCTGTTCAAGGCGTCCCTCTTCCTGGTCGTCGGTGTCGTCGACCGCTCCACCGGCACCCGTGACCTGCGCGAGCTGAGCGGCCTGCGGCGCTCGGCGCCGTGGCTGTTCGCGACCGCGGCCGGGGCCGCCGCCTCGATGGCGGGCATCCCGTTCTTCCTGGGGTTCGTCGGCAAGGAGGCCGCCTTCGAGTCGCTGCTGACCGGCCGGACCGCCGACACGGTGGTCCTCGCGGGGGTCGTCCTCGGCTCCGCGCTCACCGCCGGGTACAGCGCGCGTCTCCTGTGGGGCGCCTTCGGCGACAGGCCCGGCCGGGAACCGGTGCAGGTGCGCCGTAGCGCCGCCGCGACGTTCCTGCCGCCCGCGCTGCTGTCGGCGCTCGGGCTCGCCGCCGCCCCGCTCGCCGGGCGGTACGGCGAGGCGATGGAGGGCTACACCGGAACCTTCCCCGGGCCCGGCCACGGCACCCACCTCGCGCTGTGGAGCGGCGCCCCGGTGCCGCTGCTGCTGTCGGCCACCGCGCTGGCGGGCGGCGCGCTCCTCTTCCTGGTCAGGGAACCGCTGGTGCGGGTCGGGATGGCGCTGCACGTGACGGACTCCGGCCGGGCCTACTGGGCCCTGGTCCGCGGGCTGGTCCGCTTCTCCCTGCAGCTGACCGGAGTCGTCCAGCGCGGCTCGCTGCCCGACTACCTCATGATCGCGTTCGTGTCCCTGGCGGGGGTCGCGGCCTTCTCACTCCTGTACGGGCCCTCGCCCGGCCTCCGCCCGGACGTCGTGCTCTGGGAGCGTTTCGAGCAGCCCGTCGTCGGCGTGCTCCTCATGGCCACGGCCGCCGTCGCGCTCAGGGTGCGCTCGCACGTCGTACTGGTGCTGGTGGCGGGCCTGACCGGGTACGGCACGGCGCTGCTGTTCCTCGTGCACGGCTCTCCCGACCTGGCCCTGACCCAGTTCCTCGTCGAGACGCTGAGCCTGGTCGTGTTCGTGCTGGTGCTGCGCAGGCTTCCCCTCGGCCCCCGGGAGGACCGGCCCCGGGTGCCGTTCGGGGCGCGGCTCGCCCTCGGCTGCGTGAGCGGCGCGGTGGTGGCCGGGGCGGGGGTGCTCGCGATGAACGCGCGGCTGGCGACGCCGGTCGGCACGATGATGGCCCCGGCCGCGAGGGAGGCCGGGGCCGCCAACGTCGTCAACGCGATCCTGGTCGACATCAGGGCCTGGGACACCATGGGGGAGACCTCCGTGCTCGTCGTCCTCACCCTCGGCATGACGGGCCTGGTCTTCCTGCGCAGCCGCTCGTACGCGCTGCGGGTCCCGCATGAGGGGAACGGCGACGACTCCCGGACGTACTGGCTGGCGGCCACCCTGCCCCCCGGGCAGCGGGCGGTCATCTTCGAGCTGGTGGCCCGGCTCACCTTCCACACGGTGATGGTGGTCTCGGTCTTCCTGCTGTTCACCGGGCACGGCGCGGTGGGCGGGGGGTTCGCCGGGGGCATGGTGGCCGGTCTCGCGCTGGTCATGCGCTACCTCGCCGGGGGCAGGTACGAGCTGGCCGCCGCCGCGCGGGTCACCGCCGGGGTGCTGATCGGCCTGGGGCTGCTGCTGTGCACGGTCACCGCGTTCTGGGGGCTGCTGGCCGGCGCCGGGCCGCTGGACATGCTCCCCGCCGGCCTGCGCGTCCCGCTCGTCGGCGACCTCCACCTGTCGACCGTGCTGCTGTTCGACGTCGGGGTCTACGTCACGGTGGTCGGCATGGTGCAGGACGCCCTGCGCAGCCTGGGCGCCGAGCTGGACCGGCGGATCGACGAGGGGGAGGACCGGTGACCGCCCCGCTGCTGCCCCTCCTGGTGGCCGGCACGCTCGTGGCCACCGGGGTCACGCTGCTGCTGGAGCGGAGCCTGGTCCGGCTGCTGGCCGGGGTCATCCTGCTCGGCAACGGGGTGAACCTGCTCATCCTCACCGCGAGCGGGCCGCCGGGAAGGCCGCCGATCCTGGGCACGGCCGCCCCGGAGCGGATGGCCGACCCGCTGCCGCAGGCCATGGTGCTCACCGCCATCGTCATCACGCTGGGCGTCACCGCCTTCCTGCTCGCCATGGTCCACCGTTCCTGGCAGCTCACCGGTGCCGACGAGGTGCAGGACGACACCGAGGACCGCCGGGTGCGGCTGCGGGCCAGGCGCGGCGAGCTGGGCCAGGACGTGCTCGACCGCCTGGAGGCGTACCGGCGGATGGTCAGGGAGCAGCGCGCCGAGCTCGCCCGGCTGCGGGAGGCCCGCCACGAGCGGGAACGCAGGGAGGCCGCCGAACTGGAGCAGCGGATCCTCGACGTCAACGTCGACCTGGGCCGCTGGTTGCAGGAGCACAAGAACGAGGGCCTGTCCGCCGAACAGCTCGCCGAGCGTTTCGCCGAGGCGCAGCGCGCGGAGGACCTCTCCAAGGAGGAGCGGAGGGAACGCGTACGGGAGATGCGCGCCGAGTTCGCCCGCAGGGAGCGGGAGCAGGTCGCGCGGGAGCACGAGATCCGCAGGCGGCTCCGCGCCCGCGTGAGCGACGCCCGAAGGCAGATGCGCGCCGTGATCCGCGCCGACCGGGCACGGCAGGCCAGGGCGCAGGACGACACCGACCTGGAAGGGGAGGACTGATGCGGGATCGCGTCCCGCGCGGTGCGGGAGGAGGGCCTGTGAGGGACGGGGGAATCTCGGACGGCGGACGGGTCACGGGGGGCGGGGGGAGGGGGTGCCGGTGGAGGCGCTGATCCCGGTGCCCGTGGTGCTGCCGCTGCTGGCCGCCGGGCTCAAGCTCGCCATCGGCCGCAAGCTGATACGGCTCCAGGCGCTCATCAGCGTGGGCACGCTCGCGGTGGTACTCCTCGTGTCGCTGCTCCTGCTGGCGGCCGCCGACCGGGAGGGACCCCTGGTGGCCCACGCCGGAGGCTGGGGCGCGCCGATCGGCATCGCGCTCGTCGCCGACAGGCTCTCCACGCTGATGCTGGCGGTCTCCTCCGCGGTGACGCTCTGCGTGATGGTCTACTCGCTGGCCCAGTCGCGCGCCGACCAGGAGCACCTGGCCCCGCTGTCGATCTTCCACCCGGCTTATCTGATCATGGTCGCCGGGGTGTCGGACGCCTTCCTCTCCGGTGACCTGTTCAACCTCTTCGTCGCGTTCGAGATGCTGCTCAGCGGCTCGTACGTGCTGCTCACCTTCGGCGGGACCGAGGCCCGCATCCGGGCGGGCGCCACCTACGTGGTGGTGGGGCTGGCGTCGTCGCTGCTCTTCCTCGTCGCGATCGCGGTCGCCTACGCGGCGACCGGCACCGTGTCGATGGCGCAGCTGGCCGAGCGGTTCTCGGTGCTGCCGCAGCACATCAGGCTGCTGGTCGAGCTGACGCTGCTGCTGGTCTTCGTGGTCAAGGCCGCGATCTTCCCGATGTCGGCCTGGCTGCCCGACTCCTACCCGACCGCGCCCGCCCCCGCGACGGCGCTCTTCGCGGGGCTGCTCACCAAGGTCGGCATCTACTCGATCATCCGGCTGGAGGCGCTGCTGTTCCCCGGCGGCCCGGTGAGCGGCCTGCTGATGTGGGCGGCGCTGCTGACCATGCTGGTCGGGGTGTTCGGGGCGGTGGCCCAGACCGACATCAAGCGCATGCTCTCCTTCACCCTGGTCAGCCACATCGGCTACATGGTGTTCGGGGTCGCCCTCTTCTCCGTCGCGGGCATGGCGGGCGCCGTCTTCTACGTCGCCCACCACATCACCGTGCAGACGAGCCTGTTCCTGGTGACCGGCATGATCGAGCGTCGTACCGGAACCACCTCCCTGAACCGGCTCGGCGGCCTGGCCGGGCCGGCCCCCGCGATCGCGGTGCTGTTCTTCGTGCCCGCGATGAACCTGGCGGGGATACCGCCGATGTCCGGCTTCCTGGGCAAGCTCGGGCTGATCCAGGCGGGGGTGGCGGACGGCCGTCCGCCGGCCCTGGTCCTGGTCGCGGGAGGGCTGCTGACCAGCCTGCTCACCCTGTACGCGGTGGCCACGACCTGGAGCAGGGCCTTCTGGGGGACGCCGCCCGCGGGAGCGTCCGCGGAGGAGCCCGGCGAGGCCGGTACGGGAGAGGCGGGGGGCACCGGGGGGATCACCGGAGAGGCCGTCGTCACCGGTGCCGCCATGCCGGTGCCGATGCTCGCCGCCACGGCGGCGCTGGTGGTGCTGGCCCTGTCGTACACCGTGCTGGCCGGGCCGCTGTCCGCCCTGGCCGAGCGGGCCGCGGGCGAGCTGCTGGCCCGCGAGCCGTACCTGTCCGCGGTGCTCGGCGGTGAGCGGTGAGGTCGTACGTTTCCATGGTGCTCGGCGGTGAGCGGTGAGGTCGTATGTCTCCGCGGTGCTCGGCGGTGAGCGGTGAGGGGGCCGGGCCCGACGCTCCCGGTGCCCCGGGTGCTGGGCAGGCCCGTACCGCTGCCGCTGGTGGCCTGGCTGACGGTGGTCTGGCTGCTGCTCTGGGGGGATCTCAGCGTGGGCAACGTGCTCGGCGGCCTGCTGGCCGGGCTGGTCGTCGTGTGGCTGCTGCCGCTGCCGGTCCAGGACTCCGGCATCCGGCTCCACCCCGTCGGGATCCTCCTGTTCGTCGTCCGCTTCGCGTGGGACCTGGCGGTCTCCAGCCTCCGGGTCGCCTTCTGGGCGCTGCGCCCGGGACCGCCGCCCCCGGTCCAGATCGTCGAGGTCGGGCTGCGCTCCTCGTCGGAGACGATGGCCGTGCTGATGACGGTGGCGTTGTCGGCGCTGCCGGGCAGCCTGGTGCTGGAGGCGAACGTCCGGCGGAGGCTGCTGGTGCTCCACGTGCTCGGCATCCCGGGGGACGAGCCGGCCGTCACCCGGGTCACCCGGGAGGACGTGACACGGCTGGAGAGCCGCATCGTGACCGCCTTCGGCACCCGCGCCGACCGGGAGGAGCTGCGATGACGGTGACGTACCGAATGACGTACCGAATGACGTGTCGGGTGACGTGCCGGGGGACGTGCGGCGGGTGTGGTGGCCGGGCAGCCCCGGCGCACGCGGAGAGGCGTGGTGGCCATGACGTATCGGGGGGAACCGTGATGAAGGGAACACACGAGGGGGAGTCGCGGTGACGGTGACACACCTGGCCGTTCTGGTGCTGCTCGTCGCCGCCGCGGTGATGACGCTCTACCGCCTGGTCCGCGGCCCCACGATGCTGGACCGGGCCGTCGCGCTGGACGTGCTCACCGCCGTCGTCATGTGCGCGATCGGGGCGGAGGCGGCGACGTACCGGGAGTACTCGGCACTGCCCGTGCTGCTGGTGCTGTCCCTGCTGGGGTTCGTCGGCTCGGTCTCGCTGGTGAGGTTCTTCGCGGGACGTGCCCGATGACCGCGCTGGACGTCGCCGCCGGGGTGTGCCTGCTGCTGGGGGCGGGGCTGGCGTTCGCGGCCGGGGTGGGGCTGGTCAGGTTTCCCGGCACCCTGTCGCGCATGCACGCGGCGACCAAGCCCCAGGTGCTCGGACTCCACCTCGTCCTGCTCGCCATGTGGCTGCGCCACCCCCGCTGGACGATCGCCGGAACCCTGCTGCTCGTCGCCGTCTACCAGGTGGTGACGGCGGCGGTGGCCGCCTACCTGGTGGGAAGGGCGGCACACCTCGCCGACTCGCCGCGGGACGACGGCACCGCCGTGCCGCCCGGTGACGCTCGCGCCTAAGGATCTCCCGGCGTACCGTGTCGGTATGCGTGATGCACGTGCGGAGGATGCCAGGACCGAGGCCAGACGACTGATCCGCGAGCTGCTGGGAGAGGAGCGGCCGGACGCCGCCCTGCTGCTGGGCGAGGCGAAGGCGGCGCTGGGTGCCGACCGCGTCGCGCGTTCCGTCGAGCTCGTGCGCGGCGCCCCCCTCACCCGCAGATCCACCGAACTCGCCGCGCTGGCCGCGCTGCTGGTCGGCACCCGCGAGCTCGGGCAGGAGTGGTGGCGGCAGGAGCGCGGGGACAAGCTGCCCGCGCCCGAGGAGGTGCTCCGGACCGCCACGGCGATCGAACCGTGGACCGACCTGACCGTCCTGGAGATGCTCGCCGCCTGGATCGCCGACGACGCGGCCGACGAGACCTGGGGCCGTCCGGCCGCGGTCACCGACCTCAACTCCTGGCAGGCCGAGGACCGGGTCGAGCTGCCCAGGGACGCGCGCCCCGGCCAGCGGATCGTGGTCTCCTTCGACGCGGGGGGCCGCCTTGACGCGGTGGTCCTGCGCCGCGCCGACGACGGGGCCGACGGGCTCGGCTCCAACCTCGACTTCGACTCCCTCCGCTACTCACGTCCCGCCGAGGCCCAGTGGAGCTGGGGCGTCGCCGCCGGGCTCGGCCCCCACCGGCTGGACGAGCACCCCGACCCGTACGAGCAGCCGGTCGACGCCGAGGCCGCCGCGATCCTGCACTCCTGGGCGTTGCGCCACGGCGCCTCCGCCGAGCAGGCCGGTGAGGTGTGGCGTGTCAAGGGCGACGTCGTCGCCTCCATCGAGCGCATCGACTGGATGTGGCGCAGCGGCGAGTGGTTCGCCTGGTGGCGCGGGGTGTCCGCCCTGGTCGACGGCGAGCCCGACCACCTGGCCGCCCGCCTCGGGGAGATCGCCTCCGCCCCCTGATCCGGACTGAACGTGAGGGTCAGCCGAAGGTGTGCGGTGTCAGATAGTCCGGGATCACGACCTTCGTCCCGGGGCTCACCCTGCGCACCGCCGCGACGAACTCGGCGAGGCTCTTCCTCGACTTCTCGTCGGCCTGCGGGGGGTTCCGCAGTTCCACCTCGAAGTTGTCCCAGTGCACCGGTACGACCACGCGCGGCATGTCCAGGGCCCGAAGCAGGCGCGGCACGTAGTCGTACGTGGACGACGACGAGGTGGTGGGGATCATCGCGACGTCCGGGGCGAGACCGGTGAGGTTGCGCTCGACGAAGTCGCTGCCGCCCATGAAGAAGACCGACGGGCCGCCCCTGACCGTCACCTGGAACGCCAGGGTGTCTCCCTCGGGCAGCTCGGAGATGTTCTCCGGCTTGCGCTCCGGCCTGGTCAGCCGGACGCCGGGGAAGACCATGGAGTAGTCGGCGTTGCGGCTGTGCAGCGACGCCACCACCTCGACGACGTAGTCGCCGAAGTCCAGGACCTCCCCGCCCTTCACCGGGCTGAGCAGGTTCTTCTCCACGTCGAACGCCAGCGCCAGGTTGCACGTGGTGGCGGTGCCGACCACCCGCGCCCCGGTCGACGTCGCGATGTGCGGGACGTCGTTGAAGTGGTCCCAGTGCGCGTGCGTCACCAGCACCACCTTCGGCGTGCCCGCGTGCCTGCCGACCGCCTCGGCGTCGACCGTGAGCGCCGTCGTGGGCCTGAACGCGCCCGCCGCCAGGCCGGTGTCGAACCGCGTCACGTACGGGTCGACGAGCAGCGTCGACGACCCCGCGTCCACGCGCCAGCCCGACGTGCCGAGCCAGCGGAACGTCGCGGCGGTCCTCGCCCCGCCCGGACGCGCCGTCGCGGCCCTGGCGGGGGACGCCGGGGTCGGCGCGGCCCCCGCCAGCGCCGCCCCCGCCGCCCCCGCCGTCGCGGTGCGCAGGAAACCTCTTCGATCGAATCGGGACATGTCTCCCCCTTGGTACGGATGAACACGCGGTCGTCACCGGTCACGCGGGTGACGGCCGCCGGCCGCGTACGGCCCGCTGAGGACCCAACCATCACCGGACCGCCCGCGTCCAAGATCCACGACCGTCGTCTCCCATAGGCGAACGCGTATCGGAGCAGCTGGAAGGGGGTTCACATGGCACGCGGGGAGGCGGAACCCGCTCGATGCGCGGGGGCCTACCCGGCCCGGAGCGCGTCGACGGCGGTTCGCGCGGCCCGGCCGATCGCCAGGTCGACGTCGATGCGCCGGGTGGGCAACTGCCTGGTCCGGGTGAACACCGCCACCGCGTAGCTTTCGCCGGAGGGATACTCGACGACCCCGGCCTCCATGTGCAGGCCGGGCAGCGTCCCCGTCTTGGCGGCCACCCGCGTCCCCGGCGGGAAGCCCGAGGCGATCCGGGTCCAGAAGATCTGCCGTGCCATGTAGTCGCGGACGGCCGCGCACGCCTCCGGTGGCCCGGCCTCGTCCCGCCAGATCAGCCCGAGCAGCCGGGTCACGTCGCGCGCGGTGCTGGAGGTGGTGTGGTCGGGGTCGAGGACCCGCAGCGCCCGTACCCGCTCGGGGGGCAGCGTCGGGAAGATCCGCGCGAACTCGGCGTCGTCCCGCGCCCCCACGTCCGCGAGCATCGACTCCAGCACCTGCCTGGGCCCGCCGACCACGCGCGTGCGCGCCAGCCCCAGCTCCGCCGCCAGCATCCGTACGGTGTCCAGGCCGATCCTCCGCATCAGCAGGTCGGCGGCGGTGTTGTCGCTGACCTGCATGGCGAAGTGGGCGAGATCGCGCAGCGACATCTCCAGGTCGTCCGCGCACCCGGCGGTCCCCCACCCGCCGAGCCTGTCCCGCGCCGTCACCAGGACGCGCTCGGCCGGGTCGAGCTGGCCGGCCGCCGCCTGGCGGGCGAACTCCAGGACCAGCAGCACCTTGAAGATCGAGGCGATCACGACCTGCTCGTCGGCACGCACGGCGATCTCGCCGCCCCCGGTGACGTCCAGCGCGTGCAGGTACCCCTCCACCCCGGCCGCCGCGAAGATCTCCGCTGTCCGTTCCTCTGCCGACATGCCCGCAACGCTATCCAGCCCCGCCACCGGACCGTGACGCGTGGCGGATCCGCGGGTATGCGGATCCGCGGGTATGCGGATCTGCGATAACCCCATGTCCCCGCGACCCCGCGCCCCCATACACCCGCGCCCCCGTTGGCGATCGCTCATCGCTTATCGTGACGCCGTGGACCTCTCCCGGCATCTGCGACATTTCCTCGTCGTCGCGGAAGAACTGCACTTCGGCCGCGCCGCCGAGGTGCTGGGCATCGCGCAGCCGCCGCTCAGCCAGTCGATCCAGAGGCTGGAGCGCGAGCTCGGTGCCCAGCTGTTCGACCGCTCGCGCCGGCAGATCGAGCTCACGATGGCGGGCCGGCTCCTCGTCGGGGAGGCCGGTCGCTTCCTCGCCGGTGAGGAGCGCCTGCGGGCGACGATGCGCCGGGCCGGTGACGGTGAGCTGGGCATTCTCCGGGTCGGGGTGCCCCCGGAGATCCCGGCCGTGACGCTGCACGCCCTGCTGCGGCGTGTCACCGAGGAGACGCCGGGACTACGGCTGGAGCTCCACGAGCTGACCATCCCGGAACAGCTGCGCCGCCTCACCTCCGCCCAGCTCGACGCGGGCCTCGTGCACCACCCCGCCGACGTCCCCGGCCTGCGGTCCGGGCCCGTCGTGGAGATCCCGCTGGGCGTGGTGCTGCCCCGTTCCTCCCGCCTGCTGGCGGCACGCCCCCAAGGGGCGTGGGAGATCACGCTGGCCGACCTCGCCGGGCACGACCTGGTCGTCTTCCCGCGCGAGACCTCTCCGGCGTGGTACGACCGCATGCTCGACGTTTGCCGCGCGGGGGGCTTCTCTCCCGTACGCCTCCAGCACGCCCGCAACCCGGAGTTCCTGCTCGGGCTCGTGCTGGCCGGGCACGGGGTGGCGTTCGAGCAGGAGACGATGGCCCGCAGGGAGCCCCGGCTGGCCTGGCGCCCCCTGGCCGGTGCCCCGCTGCGGCGAGGGATCTGTGTCGCCTGGCCGGAGGGGGCGGCCCACCCGGCGGCGGCCGGGTTCGCCGCCCTGGCGGCGGAGATCCTCGCCCAGGACGCCACCGCCGGTACGCCGCAGGCGGCACCCGGGACGCCCCCGTCGCCCACACCCCGCCCCTGGTCCGTCGTCTACAGTCCGTAGCCGCCCTCGGGGTGCCGGTCACACTCCGCGTTTCTCCCGGGCCGCTCCCCGGCGAGGCCCGGAAGAGGATCGCCGACCCCGGCCGGCCTCTCGGATTGCCTGAGGCTCCTCGTCGTCGCTCGTTTTTACCTGGCGCGGGGCGAATCCATACCGCAAAGAATGCTTTACCAGGACAAGGACTTAGCTCTATCGACCTTCAACACATACGGGTGTAAACAAAGAGAAATCAACATATAAGCGGTTATAAATCAACACCGCAGCCCGTTCGGGGAAGTGTGACAGCGATTTTGTGTCACGTGCAGGTCATCGAACGGGTGAGTGCGATCGTCGACAGGGTTCCCGGTCACTACCGGAACCGGCCGCACCGAGGTAGACGTGGGCGCAGGCGCGCGAAGGGTCGTCGCCGACAGCGGAAGAGGGACAGGTCCCTCGCGTCCGGAAAGCTCGCATCCGGAAAGCTCGCGTTCGAAAGCTCGCATTCGAGGAGTTCGTGCTCGAAGAGTTCGCATTCGGAAAGCGCGTTTCCGAAAAGGGAGCCGGTCCCGTCGTCGACGGGCCGGAGGCGAGCCGGAGAAGACGATCGCCCGCCAGGGGTTCCGGGAGGTTCCCCTCAGTAGCCAATCAGGATCGGATCAAGATCGGAGTAGGACCGTGTGTCAGCACCCGCCCGCCCGTCCGTTCGTGGACGCCCCGGATCGTGAGGCGGCCCGTCTCGTGATCTCTCACCCCGAACGGGGATGGGGGCTGCTCCGCGACGGCGTGGTGGTCCTCCAGGACGCCGGGACGCTCGCGCCCGGTGGACGTGGTGCTCCCGCTCGTCGCGATCCTCGAGGGAGGACGGCATGAGACTGTTCACCGCTCTCTCCCTCTGCGTGGCCACCGTCCCGATCCCTCGCCCCGACGCCAGGGAGGCGTCCTGGCGGATCTTCCCCATCCCGGCCTCGGTGCCCAGGGCCCGGCTGCTGGTCGGCGACCAGCTGGCCGAGTGGGGGATCGGCGAGCAGGACGAGGTCGCCCGGTTGCTCGTCAGCGAGCTCGTCACCAACGCGCTGTGCCACGCCTGGGGGCCGGTCTGGCTCGCCGTCTCCTATCGGGACGGAACGCTGCGTTGCGAGGTGAACGACGCCAATCCCGCCCTGCCCAGCGCGCGCGATCCTCTCGGGGACGACGAGAGAGGGCGCGGGCTGCAACTGCTCGACCTGCTCTCCGACCGGTGGGGCAGCGAACGCACGCCCACCGGGAAGGTCAGCTGGTTCGAGCTGTCCGTCGCCACCCGCCCGGACGGCACCGCGGCCTGAGAGGGGCCGGCTTCACAGCCCACGACAGTAAAGCCTCTCCTCAGGGAGGACAGAGAGGAACATGGGGGACGTAGACGCCATGGACCATCCGCGCCGCCCGTACGACGGCACATCACAGGGATCGGCGGGCCATGCCCGTACGCGCACCCGGCAGGAGTTCCGGGCGAAGCGCCAGATACGAATCCGCAAGCGCTCGCGGCGTTCCGCCCAGGTCGTGCTGGACCTGCGGAGCCCGTCGGGAAGGCTGCTGCCGTACTGACCTCGGAGGCCGGGCGACGAGCACATCCGGTCGTGACCGGAATTCCATGCGTTCACGTTCACGGCCGGCGGAAGGAATCAGTGAGTTGCCGTACCGGTTGCAGCGTGGTGTGAAGGTTGAAATCTACTCAGACGTCGTATGCCCGTGGTGCTACATCGGCCACACCCGCTTCGCCCGCGCCGTGGAGCGCTACCGGGCCAAGGGCGGGGAGGTGGAGGTCGAGTTCAGGCCGTTCCAGCTCGCGCCGGACGCGAAGTCCAACGGCGAGCTCACGCTCAAGTGGGCTGCGGCGAAGTTCGGCGGGGCCGAGCAGGCCGCCCGGATGTTCGACAGGGTGACCGAGGTCGCCGCCGAGGACGGGCTGGCGCTGGACTTCGACCACTCGATCCAGGCCAACACCTTCGACGCGCACCGTCTCATCCGGCTCGCCGGGGAGCAGGGCAAGGGGGAGGAGGCGCTCTACGCCCTCTTCCGCGCCCACTTCACCGACGGCCTCGACGTCGGCTCCCGGGAGGTCCTCGCCGGACTGGCCCGCGAGCTCGGCGTGCAGGCCGACCTGGACGGGCAGGACGGCGCGGCGGCGGTACGGGAGGAGCTGGCCCAGGCCCGCGCCATCGGCGTCAGCTCGGTGCCGCTGTTCCTCTTCGAGGGCCAGTTCGCCGTCTCCGGCGCCCAGCCCGAGGACACCCTGCTCGCCGCCCTCGAGGAGGTCGCCGAGCGCACCGGCCAGTCTCCGGCCGCCAGGGCCGTCAAGGCCGCCGCGACCGGCGGCGACGCCTGCGACGACGAGGGTTACTGCGCCGTCTGACACCGCCGGGCGGGGGGACGCCCCCGCCTCGCGGTGAGGTCTCGCGGTGAGGTTTTTTGGTGAAGGAGGTCTCGCGGTGAGGTCAGCCGGTCAGGCCGAGCTCGCCGGAGCGGTAGTGGCGGCGGCACAGCACCTGATAGCGGATCGGGTCGGCGCCCGTGTCGCCTATGACGACCTGCTCGCCGGTACGGACCATCCTGCCGCCGACCACCCGGGCGTTCAGGCGTCCGGGACGCCCGCACCAGCACAGGACCTCGACCTGCAGGCGGCTGATCTCGTCGGCCAGCTCGAACAGCCGCTGGGCGGCGGGGAACATCTGCGAGCGGAAGTCCGAGGCCAGGCCGAAGGCGTAGACGTCGATGCCGAAGTCGTCGGTGAGATCGGCGAGCTGCTCGATCTGGGCGACCGTGTAGAAGCACGCCTCGTCGCATATGACGTAGTCGATGGGCTCGTGCGCGCGGACCAGGGCCACCAGGTCGAGGTCGTCGACGACCTCGACGGCCTCGCTGCCCAGGCCGATCCGGCTGGTGACCTGCGGGGTGCCCGAGCGGTCGTGCTTGGTGAGCACCAGGCCGCGCCTGCCCTGGCGGCCGTGGTTGTAGTTCATCTGCAGGGCCAGCGTGGACTTGCCGCAGTCCATCGGGCCGAAGTAGAAGCGCAGCACCCCGTCCCGGGAACCGGCGGGAACGGCGGAGAGGGCAGACAGTTCGGTCACGGGGGGCCAGCCTAGTACTCCGGCCACGTTCCGCGATCTCCAGCCCTGGTCATCGGTTCGTCACCTCCACCCGGCGGCACCCGGCGGCGTCCGACGGCATCCGGCGGCCGGTCGTACGGGACCGCTCCGGTCGTACGGGACCGCTTCCGGCCCGCTGACGAGAACCGACAAGGACCGACAAGGACCGACAAGGACCATGGGGCCCGCCCGGTTCCGGCGGGCGGGTCCCATGGCCCCCTTTCGCGGGTGAGTCGGCTCAGAGCTCGCCGCTCTCGATCGCCGCCTTGAGACCCGCCTGCGTCGCCTGGTGGGAGGAGACGCCGTTCGTCACGGTGAAGTCGATGAGCAGGACGCTCGCCTCGAAGGTGAGGTGCTCGGTGACGCGCGTCCGCCCGTCGCCCAGGTCCTCGAAGACGATCTTCTGGTGCGTGACGACGTTCGGCAGCGTCCAGGTGTCGGTCTCGTAGTAGAGGTCGTCGCGGTGGATGCGCTGCTGCGCGTGCGTGTTGGAGGTGACGGGCAGCCCGGCGACCGGGATGTCCTCCACGGCGGTGAAGTTGACGTAGCGCGTCCCCGCGTCCGTCCAGTCCGCGTGGGTGACGACCCGCTTCAGGAACGAGTGCATGCCGAGGTGGTTGTTGATGTTCGAGTAGGCGTCGAACACGTGCTCAACCGGCGCGTCGATCTCGATGGAGATGTCGCGCTTGGCCTGGCTCCGTCCCGTTATCGGGAGGGGAGCGGTCAGGCACTCGTAGAACCGGTAGGTGTCCCACGCCACCTGCCACTGGGCGGCGAGCACGGGGTCGGTGTCGGCCCGGGCGGGGGTCGAGAACATGGTGAGGAGGAGGGCCGCGGCTGACAGCGGGGCCACGAGGAGACGGAGGAGCTTTGTCACAGATACCTCTGAAAACCGAATGAGAGTAGTGAATGTCTTCTATCTCATCCGAGTCCCGTTTTACCGCGTTGATCGCGGATCGTGATCTCCATGTTTCACGGGCGGCTCACTCCCGTACGCCCGCCGGAAAGGTGACGATCCACGGCCGGTGGCGAACCGCGGGGCACGCGGGGACGTTTGGCGCGAAGACGCACTGGTAGAAGGGGGCGGACCCCCGGTTGACGAGCCACAACAAGCCGCAACAGGCCATGACAAGTCGCGACGTGACCTGGCTTGATCTGACTTGGCCTGACTTGGCTTGATGGCGAGAACCGTGGGAGATTCCTTTTGGTCCATCGAAAAGTGGGAGAATCTGTGACGACCACCAACAACTCCGCTCCACCCCTCGGCAAGACACCGGCCGTCGTGACCCCCGGCCCCTCCGGCACGGAGAGCACGGAGATGCCCACGGCGCTCGCGGCGATGATGACCGAGGACGAGGCCGTCGCCGCCCAGGCGGAGGCGGCTCGCTGGCGGTACGGGTTCTACGTCGTCATCATGGGGCTCATCGTCATCCTGATCGGCTTCGTGGTGATCGCGCTGCGCGAGGGCGACACGGCCGCGCCGTTCGCCGGGCTCGTCGGGGTCTCGGGCGCGGTCATCGGCGCCTACTTCGGGGTGCAGGTCGGCCAGTCCGGCAAGGACCGGGTCGAGGCCGAGCTGCGCCGTACGAACGAGATGGCCATCCGCCTCGCCGCCAAGATCCACGCGCACGACGCCGACGCGGTGATCAACACCACCATGGGTCCCCGCCGCCGCTAGGGTCCGCTCCCGCCGCCGGCCGGTCCGTGACCGTGGCGGCGGGACCGCCCTCGGCGAGGCCGTTCCGGTGCGGCCGTCCTGGTGCGGCCGTTCGAGCGGGGTCGTTTCCAGGGATGCCGTCCCGCCGAGGTCGTTCCACTGAGGCCGTCCCGCCGAGGTCGTTCCAGCGGGGTCGTTTCCGGGAAGATCGCTTCCGAGGTGTCTCCCGGTCGTTTCCCGGTCGTTTCCCGGTCGTTTCCCGCCAAGACTGCCCAAGGGCCGGGCACAGCTTCGGCAGGGTCCGCCGATTTGCGTACTCGCCGGGACTGGGTAGACACGGGGGCATGCGCAGCGTCCGTATCGGGGTCGACACCGGAGGCACGTTCACCGACGTGGTCGCGGTGGACGAGCAGACCGGTGAGATCACCACGACCAAGACTCCCTCCACCCCCGCCAACCCGGCGGACGGGTTCATGGAGGGGGTGCGGAAAGTCCTGCGGAAGGCGGCCGGGGCCGAGGACGTGACCGAGGCGAGCGACACGGGCGACGTGGGCCTGGAGGCCGTGTCGGCCGTCGTGCACGGCACCACGGTCGCCACGAACCAGCTCCTCGAGGACCGCATCGCCGACCTCGGCTTCGTCACCACCGAGGGCTTCGAGTTCATCCTGGAGATCGCCCGCCAGAGCGTGCCGGACGGCTACGGCAACTCCTACTTCTGGGTGAAGCCACCCCGTATCGTCCCGGTGCACCGGGTCAGGACCGTCGGCGGGCGCCTGGACCACACCGGCGCCGAGGTGCGGCCGTTCGACGAGGAGCAGGCCGTCGCGACGGCCCGGTGGTTCCGCGACCGCGGCGTCACCGCGATCGGCGTGTGCTTCCTGCACTCCTACGCCAACCCCTCCCACGAACTGCGCATGCGGGAGGTCCTCGAACGGGAGCACCCGGACGCCGTCGTCTCGATCTCGTGCGACGTGCTGCGCGAGTACCGCGAGTACGAGCGGTCGGTCACCACCCTGGTCGACGCCGCGGTCAAACCGACCATGCGCCGCTACATCGCCAACCTGGCCGAACGCCTGGAGGCGGCGAGCCGCGTACAGGACGCTGAGCCGTCAGGGCGAGCGGGGCAGGGGAGCGGCATGCCGTTCTCCGTGATGAAGAGCAACGGCGGCGTGCTGTCCGCGGCCGAGGTCGTGCACCAGCCGATCACCACCGTGCTCTCGGGACCGGCCGCGGGCGCGCTCGGCGCCGCGCTGATCGCCGCCACCGCCGGGCACCCCTCGGTGATCACCCTGGACGGCGGAGGCACCTCGACGGACGTCGCGGTGGTCGTCGACGGGGAGCCGTCCCTGACCACCGAGGGCAGCATCGGCCGCTACCCCTGCAAGATCCCGATGATCGACATCGTGACCGTCGGCGCGGGCGGCGGCTCCGTCGCGTGGATCTCACCCGAGGGCACGCCCAAGGTCGGGCCCAGATCGGCCGGGGCCGACCCGGGCCCGCTCTGCTACGGCCGGGGCGGCACCGAGGTCACCGTCACCGACGCGCACGTCTTCCTCGGCCGGGTCCCCCCGCACCTGCTCGGCGGCGAGATCCCGCTCGACGCCGACGCCGCCCGCGAGGGGATCGAGGCCCTCGCGGGCAAGATCGGGCTGTCCCCGGAACGGACCGCGGCGGGCATCCTGGAGATCAGCGCGTTCAACCAGTCGAACGCCATCCGCCAGATCACCGTCAAACGCGGCCTGGACGTGCGCGACTTCCCGATGGTCGCCTTCGGGGGCTCGGGGCCGCTGCTGGTCTGCCGGTTGATCGACATCCTCGGCCTGCCGTCGGTGATCGTCCCGCCCGATCCGGGCAACGTCTCGGCCTTCGGGCTGCTCACCGTGGACGTCAAGAACGACTACGTGCGCACCTTCGTCACCCGCGACCTCTCCCTGGAGACGGCCGGGGAGATCTTCGGCGACCTGGAGGGACAGGCCGCCTCGGCCCTGGACCGCGAGGGCTTCGCCGCCGGCGCGCACGTCTACGCGCGCAGCGCCGACCTGCGCTACTACGGCCAGGCCTACGAGGTCAGGGTGCCTGCGCCCTCCGGCCCGCTGGACGAGGCCTGGCGGGCCGAGGTGCTCGACCGCTTCCACACCGAGCACCGCAAGCTCTACGGGTACGGTTACCGCGACGACCCCAGGCACGGCGTCGAGTGGGTCAACCTCCGCGTCTCCGGCATCGGCCCCATCACCCGCCCCGCCATCGCGCGCAGGCCCCACGGCGACCCGAGGCCCGAGCCGGTCGCCTCCCGCGAGGTCTTCTACGACGAGTGGGGCGCCGTCCCCATCCATCGTCGCCCCGACCTCACCGCCGGAGCGGAGATCACCGGCCCGGCGGTCATCGAGGAGTACGGCTCCACGCTCCCGCTCCACCCCGGCTTCACCGCGACCATGGACGAGTTCGGAAACCTGGAGGTACGCCGTGCATGACGCGAAGCGACCGTTGAGCGCGGAGCGACCGATGAGCGCGGAGCGGCCGGTGACCATGGGCGGGCGGCCGGTGAGCGGGGCGGACCCGGTGCTGGTGGAGATCGTCGAGGGGACGCTCGCGTCGGTGGAGATGGAGGTGGAGACGGCCATCGCCCGTACCGCCCGCTCGCCCATGATCCGCGACGCTCACGACTTCCGCGCGGGCATCCACGACGTACGGCTGCGCAAACTGACCGGCAGGTCCTACTCGGCGCTGGTCCAGCCGATCGTCAGGGATTTCCCGATCGACGGGATGAGGCCCGGTGACGTGTTCTTCCACAACGACGTCTACCTGTCCGAGGGCGGCATCGGGCACCTGCCAGACCTGTGCGTGACGGTCCCGGTCTTCCACGACGGGCAGGTCGTCGCCTTCGTGCAGGCGTTCGGCCACCACGACGACATCGGCGGGGCCGTACCGGGCTCCATGCCGAGCAACGCGCGCAGCGTGTTCGAGGAGGGGCTGATGGTCCCGCCGATCAGGCTGTGGGACGAGGGCGTGCCCAACCGGGCGGCGCTCACGATCATGACGCGCAACTCCCGGATGCCCGACTCCCTCGCCGGGGACCTGGACGCCGAGTGCTCGGCCTGCCTGATGGGCGCGCGGCGGCTGGGGGAGCTGTTCGACCGCTACGGGCGCGAGGCGGTCGAGGCGTGCTTCGACGCGATCATCTCCAGCACCACCGAGACGTTCCGCAGGGAGCTGCTGGCCAAGATCCCCGAGGGCACGCACGTGTGGGAGGACTACGCCGAGCACGACGGCGTCGACGAGCCCCGCCTGCACACGCAGCGGATGACCCTCACCGTCGACCACTCCGCCGCCGCTCCCCTGGTCATCGACTTCACCGGTACCTCCCCGCAGGCGAAGGGCCCGATCAACCACGCGGGCGACTACGCCGACGGGGTGTTCCTGAAGAAGTGGCTCGCGCCGATCCTGCGCAACCTGGCCGACACCCCCGAGCGGATGGCCGAGCTCGACGTCAACGAGGGTGTCGTCCCCCTCATCGAGATGCGCTTCCCTGAGAAGGGCACCCTGCTCACCCCGATCTTCCCGGCCCCCACCAACGCCCGTACGTTCGTGATCCTGCGCCTGCTGGGCGTGCTGGCCGGGGTGCTGGCCAAGGCGACCGGCGGCCGGATGCCCGCCGACCAGGAGACCATCCGCTACACCGGCGTCTACGGCGACGGCGCCGACGGCACCCCGTACCTGATGAGGGAGGTCCTCGGCGGCGGCTCCGGCGGCCGGTGGTACGCCGACGGCGAGGACACCATCCACGTGGTGCCCGACTCGCGCAACATCCCGGTCGAGTTCGCCGAGTCCCGCTGGCCGTTCCGGGTCGAGCGGCTCGGCCTGGCCCGCGACTCCGGCGGCCCCGGCCTCTACCGGGGCGGCCTCGGCTACGACAAGCACCTGCGGATGCTCCGCGACGCCTCGTTCATGTCCATCGCCGACCGTTCGATCCTGTCGTGCTGGGGCGTGAACGGCGGCCGGGCCGGACGGCCCTTCGTCGTGGAGATCGAGGGCAGGGAGATGGAGGGCCTGGTGGACGACTCCCCGGTCCGAGCCGGGGAGATCATCCGGGTGCGGACCACGGGCGGGGGCGGCTGGGGCTCCCCGCTGGACCGCGACCCCGCCCTGGTGGCCGCCGACGTCCGCGACGGCAAGGTCTCCGCCGAGGGCGCCCGCGACGACTACGGGGTCGTCCTGTACGGCGACCCCGACGATCCCCGGGTGGACGCCGAGGCCACCGAGGCCCGCCGCGCCGATCTCCGCGCCCTCCTTCTGGCAGACCCGGCAGACCCGGCCGGTCCGGCCGAAAGGCCCTTCTTCGACCGGGGGCCGGGCTTCCCCACCCTGTCGGGCGGCTTGCCGTACGCGGAGGTGGATCTCATGTGATGCCCGAGGGGGTCACCTCCGGCGGCGGAGGGTGCGGGTGGCGGTGAGCCCGCCGAGGGCGAGGGTGCCGGTCAGCAGGATGGCGGTCTCGGTCCACTGGAAGCGCCAGAACCGGTCGGCCGGATGGTGGTAGACCGCCTTGCGATAGCCCTCGTCGATCAGGCACTCCTCCCTCAGCAGCTGGGCCCGTTCAGAACGGGAGTCCACCCCGGAGGGCGGGGGGCAGGCACCGGCCGGAGGCTCCGGGATCTCCCGGCCGGAGGGGGCGACCCAGGCCTCGCCGACCAGGGTGCCGCCGCCCTCGTAGAGCGCCGTCCAGCCGGTGGTGACGGTACGCACGGGCTCGGCGTACGAGTCGCGGGAGAAGAAGACGGCCGGAACGGCCAGCGCGACCAGCGCCACGGTCACCGCCATCGCGGCCAGGGTGCGCCGGAAGAACGTCCCGGCGGCGGCGCCCAGGACGAACGCGAACAGCCACCACGCGGCCGGGACGACACCGATGACGGTGAACGTCCCGGCCTCCAGGGACTTGTCGCCGATCACGTCGCGGAACACCGGCAGCCACGCGCTGATCATCGCCGACAGGAGGAGGGCGGCGGCCACGACCATGCCGCCGAGCAGGCAGAGCTTGACCGCGAGCCACCGCCGGGGGGAGACCGACTGGGTCCAGGCCAGCGCGCTGGTCCCGCGCTCGAACTCGGCCGCCAGCAGCGGCGCGCCCCAGAAGGCCCCGACCAGCGCGGACCCGGCGATGGGGAGCAGGCCGAAGACCATGAAGACCGGGTAGTAGTAGTCGTGGTAGATCGCCGAGTTCACGCCGGAGCACGCGGCGGCGGGCCCGGGGCAGCCGGGCGGGGCCTGGCCGGTGATGTAGGCGCTCGCCCGCAGGCCGGAGACCAGCAGCAGCACTCCCAGGGCGAGCAGCAGACCGCAGGTCACCAGGATCTGCGCGCGATGCTGTCGCCAGGTCAGCCAGAGCAAGGAGAAATCCCTTCAGGTGGTACGCCCGGTCCACCCGGGTGGTTCCGTGGCGGTTCCGTACGGAAGATCATGCGAACATCGCCGGTTCCGTACCGGTTCCCCGCGACAGGGGCGGGGATCGGCGGGCGGAGGCCAGGGCGAGGACAGAGGATCAACGGGCAGAGGGCAGAGCGAGGCGGAGGATCAAAGGGCGGAAGTCATGGTGGGGCAGAGGATCAGCGGGCGGAGGTCAGCGCGGGGCGGGGGAGGGCCGCGAGGTCCGGGGCGCGCAGGTAGGCCAGCACCGTCTCCTCCAGGTTCACCGGGCGGGCGGTCCAGCGAGGGTCGGGCGGCGGGGTGTCGTCCCGGACGAGCAGGGTGGCCTGCCGCCCGGTCCCGCCCCGCGAGATCACCGGCAGCCGGGCGGCGAGCGCGTCGGCGCCCTCGGCGGGACCGGTCAGCAGCCGGTGCCCGGCCACCAGCTCGTCGATGTCGCCGCTGACCTGGACCCGGCCCCCGTTGACCACCATCAGCCAGTCGCAGGTCCCCTCCAGCTCCGACACCACGTGTGAGGAGAGCAACACGGTCAGCCCTGTCTCGGCGACCGCCGCCATCAGGGCGCGCATCACGTCCTGACGGGCCAGCGGGTCGAGGTCGGCCAGCGGCTCGTCCAGCACCAGCAGGTCCGGGCGCTTGGCCAGCGCGACGGTGAGCGCCACCTGCGTCCGCTGCCCGCCCGAGAGCCTGCCGACCCTGCGGTCGAGCGGGATGTCCAGCTCCGCCAGCCGTGCCCTGGCCGCCGCGTTGTCCCACCGGGGATTGAGCCCGCGTCCGAACGTGAGCATCTCGGCCACGCTGAAGCCCGCGTACAGCGGCTTGCCCTGTGCCATGAACGCGATCCGCCGCCGGCTCTCGTGCACCGGCCCGCCGAACACCCGCACGGTACCCGTGGTCGGGGCGAGCAGGCCGACGGCCAGGTGGAGCAGGGTCGACTTGCCCGCGCCGTTGGGACCCACCAGCGCGACCACCCGCCCGGACGGCACCGCCACCGAGCAGTCGCGCAGCGCCCAGGTCCGCCGGTAACGCCTGCCCAGGGCCTCGGTCTCCAGCGCGTTCACGCGATCTCCTCGCGGGATTCACGGCTTCCACGGCCCCCGGGGGTCCCGGGGGCCTCGTGGGACAGGTCGGTCAGGACGGAGGCGACCAGCGCCTCCAGGTCCTCCAGGTCCAGACCCGCCTGGCGCCCGTCGCGCACCCAGCGCACCAGGTCGGCGCGCAACCGCGCGCGGTCGCCCATGGAGGTCTGGCCCAGCGACCGCTCCACGAAGGTGCCCTGCCCCGGCCGCCCGCTGACCAGGCCCTCACGCTCCAGCTCCCGGTACGCCTTCAGCACGGTGTTCGGGTTGATCGCCAGCTGGGTCACGACCTCCTTGGCCGTCGGCAGCCGGTCCCCCGGCCGCAGCACGCCGAGCCGCAGCGCGTGCCGGACCTGATGCACCAGCTGGAGGTACGTCGCCACCCCCGACCCCCGGTCGAGGCGGAATTCGATCAACGTCCACACCCTTTCACTAATTAAGTAGTGAAAGGGTGGAGTCAAGGCGGGGGAATGTCAAGCCCCTCCCGGGCCGCCGGGGAAGACGCGGTCGAGGTGGTAGTCGACGGCGCGCCGGACCTCGGCCACGGTGCGCCGCCCGTGGAGGACGTCCATGCCCAGCCCGGTGATACCGGCCACCAGGAGGTCGGCCTCGTGGCGCGGGTCGAGCCCCGGCGCGGCCGTCCCCTCGCGCTGCGCCCGCTCGATGACACCGGCGACCAGTTGCTCGATCGGCTGGGCGTCGTGCAGGAAGACCGAGGCCAGCGCGGGATCGGTGAGGCTGCGGGCGTAGTAGGCGGCGAGCACCCGCAGGGCCGCCCGGCGCTGGTCGTCCAGCGGCAGGAACTCGCCCAGGATCGCTCCCAGCAGGGCACGGGAGTCGGAGGGGTCGACCGAGGCCATCCGCGCCCGGGCGTGCCGCTCGTTGTCCTCGTTCAGCAACCGGAGCGCGGAGACGAGGAGCCGGTGCTTGCTGTCGAAGTGGTACTGGACCACGCGCAGCGACACCCCGGCCTCGGCCGCGACCTCCCGCATGCTCGCCGCGTCCAGCCCACGCCCGGCGGCGACGCGCCAGAGCGCCTCGCTGATCTCGCGGCGCCTGGACGACCGCGCGCCCGGCTCGGGAGCCACGGGCGCGGGAGGGGGGTTCTTCCGCCGCCGGTACGCCCTGGCCTGGCAACCGCGCGAGCAGTAGGCCGGGGGCCGCCCCCGCGTCACCGTCGGCAGCGGGGCACGGCAGACCTGGCAGGCCGCCTTCTTTTCATCACGCACCCTCACAGTATATTCCCAATAATCTGTGATGTAAGTCGCGAATAGTCCAGATAGGAGGCTTTTTGCTAGGCGACCCTTTGATACGTTCGTAACGTTCTCAGGTCATGACGCAAGGAGGTCGACGATGAACGAGGCCTGGTACCGGCTCGCAATGCTCCTGGTGCTCGCCGCGGGTGTCTGGGAGGGGCCGCTGGCGATCGTTTTCCGTGTTTTCACCGACAAGGCGCCCAGCGCGCTGACCGCGGCCAACTACCTGCCCGCCCCCTGGTGCTACCTCGCGGCCACGGGCGCGACGGTCGCGGCCCTCGGCGTGATCGCGCTCCTGGACGCCGCGCACAAGCGGGCGCCGGCCGGCAAGGAGCGGCCGGGCGGCGGGTGATCGTCACCGGTTCCACGTTCGGGGCGGGTGGGCTCGTGAGTTGGTCCGCGCAGGTGCTAGCCTGAACGTAGTTGCGGTTGTGGTACCCATGAAACTTTGTGTGCACCTGACGGATAACCCTTCAGGTGCATTTTGTTTTCCCGGTCATCTCCGGATGGGCTCATCGCGGCGACGCGGGATCCACGCGGTGTGGATCCCGGCTCTGCCCCCTATCGAAGGAGAATGATCATGGCGACTGGCACCGTGAAGTGGTTCAACGCGGAAAAGGGCTTCGGCTTCATCGAGCAGGACGGCGGCGGCGCCGACGTCTTCGCCCACTACTCCAACATCGCCGCCCAGGGCTACCGTGAGCTGCAGGAGGGCCAGAAGGTCTCCTTCGACGTCACGCAGGGCCAGAAGGGCCCGCAGGCGGAGAACATCGTTCCCGCCTAGTAGCACCGGCACATCACGGGCCGGGGCCCGCACCTCTCAAGGGTGCGGGCCCCGGCTCGTTTCGCTTCTCCGTGCCGAAAACCGTTCTGGCATCGCGTGAAGAGGTGAGGGGGTCGTGGCACCGAGGTCGGCGCCAGGAGTCACCTTCCGGCGGGCACAGCCAGACGCCGGGCGGGACCGGTGACCGCGCGAGTGTCGGTCAGCCGTAAGCCCGCGTAGGCGCAGGAGCAGGACGACGCAGCGGCCGGGCGCGTCGGTGACGCCGACTCCCGACCCCCGCCCGACCACAGCTCCCGGTTTTCCGCTCCCGTTCCGGGACTTGGAACATCTCGGCGAGATCGTGCGCCAAGCCCCGTCGCGCCTGGTCAGGCAGGGGTGAAGGCGCGGTCACCGGCATGCTGGCATTCTCTACACATGATCGGACGTCTCGAAAAGACAGTGATCGACTGCCCGGACCCACGCACTCTGGCGGAGTTCTACTGCCGGGTGCTCGGTATGAGGGTCAACGAGGACATCGACGGCTGGGTGGTCATCGGCCTGGAACCTGGTCTTCGGCAGCTGGCCTTTCAGAGGGCGGCCCCATGGGTTCCGCCGCGCTGGCCTGACCCGGTGTATCCCCAGCAGATGCACCTCGATATTCGTGTGAGCGATCCCGACCAGGCCGAGCGGGAACTCCTTGCTCTGGGTGCCACCCGTGTCCCAGGAGAACGTGAGACAGGCTTTCGCGTCTTCACCGATCCCGTCGGTCACCCGTTCTGCATCGTCTTCGGCGGCCCCGGTACAAGCTGAACCGGCCACGGCTTGTCTGATGCTTACCCATCTGTTTCCGTGGCGCTGTGGCCTGCTGAAACAAGGCGCCGTTCAGCTGGGCTGAAGTGTGGCCGACGCTGTCGCCGTTCAAGTCCGGCGCCTCTCGGCTGCGCTCGTCCGCTCCGGACCGGACGGTCGGCCGCGCGCCGGCCAGGCAGACCGCAGGGGAGCAGGTAGAGCAGGGGAGGAGGTAGAAGAGTCCGGACGAGAAATGAGATGTGTGGGAAATCGGCGCCTGTCGCTCCGGTTGGCCGCGAATCGGGCGCATGTCGCCGCACGTGTATGACGACTCTTTTTCGGGCGGGCTTCAATCTCCGAAAAAAATCTCAACCATTTTTGTGTTTGTCTGTAAAGCATCTCTTATTGCGGCGGCCAGAGGTTGTTTGTCGACATATTTCTTGAGCACGACATCGGCATTGTAAGGTCTCGCTTCCTTTTTGGAAACAGGTGTCCAGCCGTCCGCCTTCATTTTCTCGGACACTTCAGTCGATGACCGTACGTCGCCGAGCCAGAAGGTGACCGAAGGGTGGTCCCCGGAGTCGCACGCGGATGTGTCGTGCGAGAAGGTCCATCCCGTGAACGAATTTTTGGCAGCTACTTTCGCCATGGCGAGGAGCTTCTTCACTTCAGATTCACACGTGTACGAGCACCCCGTCGACGTGAGCATTATTGAAACGACAAGTGCTAAAGACTTGACAAGGAGAGAATGCTTTTTATTTTTGTCCACGCCGCACCGTTTTTCCTTCGTGTCGGGCCTGCTGTCCGCTCTTTTTCGCAGGGTCTTTCTCAACCCTTGTCGTGTTTTTTCCGCTTTGGTCACGACAACTGCCGGCTGGTTCGGTGAATCCGCGGCACCCCTCCTGAGCGATGTCGTCCAGCAGATGCTTTGCAATTTCGTCCTGTTGTTTCTTTTGGTGTGTCCCGAGTTCGGTGTGGTCGGCTTGGTTGACCCTCACGCCGGCAGGGCGTTCGGGGAGAGCGTCTAGGTCACCTGTCGTACGGTCCGACCGGCCTGTGAGAGGGCCAGGACTTTCCGCCGGAACTCGGGGGATATCTCCTTGCTACGCCGCCTCCTCTGAAGGGGGTGGAAGCATGTAAGTCGATCAAAGCGACTCCACGAAAGCCAGGGAACATCACTTTTCAAAAGCGTGGCCTGGATCTATGGCCGGTGGTCCGAGGTGGTCAATCATGTGGATTGCGGAAGTGTCCGGGGGTTACCTCTGGGAGAGCCGTTGCATGAGTGACCCCGGGTTCCTCCTGGCCGGAGGCGTGTGGGGGATCGTGACGAACACGTCCTCTTGATCTCGCCCCCTCCCGTCCCGTCCGGTGATGGTATGGGAGATCATGGGGGTTCCTCCGTCCGGGTATGGTGCCACGTGGTCTCCTGACAAAACGGGCAGGAAACGGGGGAGCCCTTGCCGGCCGGGACGGCCGCCACGCACCGGAGGTTGATCTTGCAGGGAGCACTCGGCGACATCGTCGTCCTCGATCTCTCTCGCGCGCTCGCGGGCCCGCACGCCGCGCAGATGCTCGGTGATCTGGGTGCCCGGGTGATCAAGGTGGAGCATCCCGCGGGGGGTGACGACTCGCGGGGCTGGGGGCCGCCGTTCGTGGGCCCGGACAACGACATATCCACGTACTTCCTGGCGGCGAACCGCAACAAGCAGTCGATCGCCGTCGACCTCAAGTCCGCCGAGGGCAGGTCGCTCGTCGAGCGCCTGGTGCGGCAGAGCGACGTGCTGGTGGAGAACTTCCGTACCGGGGTGATGGACCGGCTGGGCTTCTCCGTCGAGCGGCTGCACGAGATCAACCCCCGCCTGGTCATCCTGTCGATCACCGGTTTCGGCCACGACGGCCCGGAGGGCGGCAGGCCCGGTTACGACCAGATCGCGCAGGGCGAGGCGGGGCTGATGAGCCTGACCGGCCCGTCGCCCGAGGAGCCGTACCGGGTGGGCGCCTCGGTGGCGGACCTGCTCGGCGGCATCCACGGCGCGTACGGCGTGGTCGCCGCGCTGTACGAGCGGGAGCGGACCGGGCGGGGCAAGGTCGTGCGGACCTCGTTGCTGGCCGCGGTGACCGGGGTGCACTCCTACCACGGCACGGCCTGGACGGTCGGCGGCCAGGTGTCCCGGGCGGGCGGCAACCACCACGCCTCCATCGCCCCGTACGGCGCCTTCCGCTGTGCCGACGGCATGATCCAGATCGCGGCGGCGAACGACGCGCAGTGGCGCAGGGTCGCCGTCCTGCTGGAACTGGACACCGAACCTTATATTGCGAAATATGCGACCAACAGGGAGAGGTTCGAGCACCGGGACGAGCTGATCGCCGACATGGAGCGGACGCTCACCAAGCGCGAGAGGGCGCACTGGCTGGCCGCCCTCGGCGAGGCCGGGGTGCCCGCCGGGGCCATCAGGTCCCTCGACGAGGTCTACGCCTGGGAGCAGACCCGTTCCCAGGGCCTGGTCGTCGAGGTGGACCACCCCGTGCTCGGCGCCATCGAGCTGCCGGGACCGCCGCTCCGCTTCGACGGCGACCCTCCCGTGCGCCACGCCGCCCCGCCCGCGCTCGGCGAGCACGGCGAGGAGATCCTCGCCTGGCTGGAGGCACGCGAGCGATGACAGGCACACCCCCCCTCCACGCCCGGGTACCGTCCCACGGAGCGCGGGTATGACCCCGGCACGGCCCGACGCGCGCACGCTGATCGACACCTTCCTCGACCCGGGGACGTGGCGGTCGTGGGACGAGCCGCCCGCCGACCCCGCCGCGCCCGGCTCGGGGTACGCCGAGGAGCTGGCCGCGGTCCGGGCCAAGACGGGATACGACGAGTCGGTGATCACCGGGGAGGGCCTGCTCGACGGGCGCCGGGTGGCGATCGTCGTGTGCGAGTTCTCCTTCCTGGCCGGTTCGATCGGGGTGGCCGCCGCCGAGCGGCTCACCGCCGCGGTCGAGCGGGCCACCGCCGAGGGGCTCCCGCTGCTGGCCGCCCCCGCCTCGGGCGGGACCCGGATGCAGGAGGGCGCGGTGGCCTTCGTCCAGATGGTGAAGATCACCGCCGCCGTCGCCGCGCACCGCGCCGCGGGACTGCCGTACGTCGTCTACCTGCGCCACCCCACCACCGGCGGCGTCTTCGCCTCCTGGGGGTCGCTCGGGCACGTCACCGCCGCCGAGCCGGGCGCGCTGATCGGGTTCCTGGGGCCGAGGGTGTTCGAGTCGCTGCACGGCTACCCGTTCCCCGAGGGCGTCCAGGTCTCGGAGAACCTCTTCGCCCACGGCCTGGTCGACGCCGTCGTGTCGGCGGAGGACGCCCGGCGGATCGCCGTACGGGCGCTCGCCGTGCTGTGCGCTCCCCGCCGGGGCCTGGACCCGGGGCCCGAGCCGGACGAGCGGGTCCCGACGGTCCAGGCGTGGGACGCGATCAGCCGCTCCCGGCGCGACGACCGTCCCGGGGTGCGGGCGCTGCTCAAGCTCGGCGCCTCCGACGTCACCCCGCTCAACGGCACCGGTGTGGGCGAGAACGACCCCGGGCTGATCCTCGCCCTGGCCAGGTTCGGCGAGGCCCCCGCGGTCGTGCTCGGCCAGGACCGGCGGCACCAGCGGATCGACGCCCCGCTCGGCCCGGCCGGGCTCAGGGTCGCCAGGCGCGGCATGCGTCTCGCCTCCGAGCTGGGACTGCCGCTGGTCACCGTGATCGACACCGCCGGGGCCGCGCTGTCCAAGGCGGCCGAGGAGGGCGGCCTGGCCGCGGAGATCGCCCGTTCGGTGGCCGACCTGGTGATGCTCGACGCCCCGACCGTGTGCCTGCTGCTGGGGGAGGGCGCGGGCGGCGCCGCGCTCGCGCTGCTCCCCGCCGACCGGGTGCTGTGCGCCCAGCACGGCTGGCTGTCGCCGCTGTCTCCCGAGGGGGCCTCGGCGCTGCTGTACCGGAGCGTCGACTTCGCCCCGGAGATCGCCGCCGCGCAGGGGGTGAGATCCACCGACCTGCGCAGGGACGGCCTCGTCGACCGGATCATCCCGGAGTTCCCCGACGCCGCCTACGAGCCGGAGGCGTTCTGCGCCCGGGTCGCGCGCACCCTGGAGCACGAGATCGCGGGACTGCTGGGCCGGGCCCCCGCCGACCGCCTCGCCGCCAGGCTGGCCCGTTACCGGCGGCTCGGCGTGAGCTGAGGGGGTGCGGGCCTCCACGGCCCGCCGGTGGACGCCGGCGTCACTCGTACTGACGCCGGACGTCACACTCGCCCGGACGCCGGACGCCGGACGCCGGACGCCGGACGCCGGACGCCGGACGCCGGACGCCGGACGCCGGACGCCGGACGTCACAGGCGCACGGACGCCGGACGTCCCGGCGTGGCCGTCGGGGGTTGACCTGAACTTTGGTTGAGGTCTCATCCTGATGGCCATGACCACACCGCCCCCGCCATCCACGCCGTCCACGCCGCCCGCACCGGCCGCACCGGTCACGGCCGGGCGGCGGGAGTGGGCCGGACTCGCCGTGCTGGCGCTGCCCGCCCTCCTCGCCTCCCTCGAACTGACCGTCACGAACCTCGCGTTGCCCGCCATCGTCAGGGATCTGGCGGCGAGCGGCACCCAGTCGCTGTGGATCGTGGACGTCTACGCCTTCCTGCTGGCCGGGTCGCTCATCACCATGGGCGCGCTGGGCGACCGGATCGGCCGCCGCCGGTTGCTGCTGATCGGGGCGGTGGCGTACGGCCTGGCCTCGGTCCTGGCCGCCTACGCGCCCGACGCCGGGAGCCTCATCGTCGCCCGAGGGCTGATGGGGGTCGCGGGATCGACGCTGATGCCCTCCACGCTCTCCCTGGCCACGTCCATGTTCGCCGATCCGCGGCAGCGGGCGACGGCCATCGGGGTCATCGTCGCCAGCGTCTCGGGAGGTACGGCGATCGGCCCGCTGGTGGGGGGATGGCTGCTTGAGCGCTTCTGGTGGGGGTCGGCGTTCCTGCTGGCCGTACCCTTCATGGCGGTGTTGCTGGTGGCGGGGCCGCTACTGCTGCCGGAGCGCAGGGACGCCGCCGCGGGGCGGCTGGACGTCGTCGGCGCCCTGCTGTCACTGGGCGCGGTGCTGCCGGTGGTCTACGGGCTCAAGCGGATCGCGGCCGACGGCCCGGAGGTGACGTCCGCGGTCGCGGTCGCGACCGGGCTCGCGCTGGCGGCGGCGTTCGTCCGCAGACAGCGTACGTCGGCCGACCCCCTCGTCGACCTGCGGCTGTTCGCCGGACGGACGTTCAGTGCCGCGGCCGCCACGCTGGCACTCGGCATCTTCGTGCTGTGGGGGTCCAACTACGCCGTCGCGCAGTATCTGCAACTGGTGCACGGCCTGTCGCCCCTGGAGGCGGGGCTGTGGACGGCTCCCTCGGCGGCGGGCGTCATCGCGGGCTCCCTCCTGGCTCCCCGGGTCGCGCGCAGGATCCCGCCCTCCGTCGTGATCGCCACGGGGCTGGCCGTGTCCGCGATCGGCTATCTCGTGCTCACCCAGACGCAGGGTACGGGCGGGCTCGCCGTTCTCGTCTCCGGGGCCGTCGTCGTCTCCGCGGGGCTGGGGCCGATGATGGCGCTCGCGACCGACCTGGTCGTCGGCTCCGCGCCGCCCCACCGCGCCGGTGCCGCGGCGGCGATCGCCTCGGTGGCGCCCCAGTTCGGCGGCGCGCTCGGCATCGCGGTCCTCGGCAGCGTCATCACCGTGGTCTACCGGAGCCGGACCTCGCCGGCGGACATCCCCGAGGCCGCCCGCGGCGACCTCAACGCCGCGGTGGCGGTCGCGGGAGGCCTCCCCGGACGGCTCGCGTCCGGACTCCTCGACACGGCACGCACCGCGTTCGTCCAGGGCTTCCACGTGACCGCGGCGATCAGTGCCGTCCTGATGGCGGGTGTCGCCCTGCTGGTGGTGGTCCTGCTCCGGGGGACGCCGGGCGGCGAGACGCTCCCGGCCGACCGGCGGCCGGCCGATCGGCGGACTGACCGGCAGCGGGCCGGCCGATCGACCGTTCGACGGATCGGCCGATCGGTTGACCGGTGAGCCCGCCCCGCGGGTGCCGGGAGTGCTACGGCTCCGCGCCCTCCGGGACGAGCGGGACGGGCAGGCGCTCGATCCTGATGGAGAAGACCTCGTCGCGGGGGACGACGACCTCGTAGGCCCCGTGGTCGACCATCCAGTAGCCCAGCGCCTCGGCCTTCATCCCGCTGTGCCCGGTGTAGGCGATGTGCAGGCTCTCCTCGCCGTTCTCCTCGGAGACGTCGAGGACCAGGCACGGCTCCCCGCCGAACGCGCCGACCGTGCGGACCAGCACCAGCCATTCGAGGTCCTCGCGGGCGACGACCAGCCGCCAGTAGCCGGAGGCCGCCTCGAAGCCCTTCTGGGCCTCCTCGTTGAACAGCACCACCTCCGAGCCGCCGGGGCCGAGGGCCGCGGCGTACGTACGGCCCAGGTAGCGGGCGGCGAACCCCGAGGCGACCGGCTCGATCTCGGCGCTCATGAGGCGGGCCGCCAGCTCAGGCCGTCGTAGAGGCCGAAGAGGCGCTCCTCGCCGGGGACGACGTGGATGATCTCGGCCCCCGCGGGGATCGGCATGGGCGTGGTGTGGAACTGCGGCACGACGTGCTCCCGCGAGGTGGTGAAGCCGTTTCCGGTGAAGGGTGGTGAATCGTTCCAGTCACCGCCCATGTGCGGGCCGTACGGCACGACGTAGGCGTCCATGTCGCGGGCGAACCAGCGCATCAGGTAGATCTCCGGGACCGTCGCGGCCAGCTCCGAACCCTCGAACCCCAGGTCGAGACCGGCGAACAGCTGCGCGGGGGTGGTCAGCCGCGCGCAGTCCTGAACCCGGTACACGTATCCGGAGATCACGGTGCGTCTGCCGGCCAGATAGGGCACGAGCAGCCGAGGAGGTATGACCTTCTGCATCTGCGTTCTACGCCCAGGTGGCTCACTCACGGTCGGCATTTTACGATCTGCCGACCTGGAGCCGCCGGTGTTCCAGGCACGGTAAGGCATTCCGGGTGGCAATCGTGATCTGAGAGTCGATTTCGCATATATGTACGGCGGCTGCCGGTCCCAGGTCGGTGCGTACCACCCCCATCGGATCGACCAGCATGCTCCGCCCGATCCCGAAGCCGTCGCGGGCCTCCGGGTTGGGGGCCTGGCCCACGGCCGCGACCCAGGTGGTGTTCTCGATCGCGCGGGCCCTGACGAGCGTGGTCCAGTGCTCCTCCTTCATCGGCCCCGACCCCCACGCGGCGATCACCGCGAACACCTCGGCCCCCAGGTCGACCAGGGTCCGGGTCAGCTCGGGGAAGCGGATGTCGTAGCAGGTGACCAGGCCCACCCGGATCCCGGCCAGCTCCACCACGACCGGGGTGTCGCCCGGCGCGACCAGCTCGGACTCGCGGGCGCCGAAGGAGTCGAACAGGTGGATCTTCCGGTAGGCCGCCTCGATCGAGCCCGAGGGGCCGATGGCGACCGCGGTGTTGTGGACCCGGCCCTCGCCGGGCTCGAACACTCCCGCGATCACCGACAGGCCGTGCTCCCGCGCCGCGGCGGCCAGCCCGGTGACGAACGGCCCGTCGAGCGGCTGGGCGAGGTCGGTGACGCGTCTGCCGTACCGGGTGAGGGCGGCCTCGGGGAAGATCGCCAGCTCGGCGCCGCCCGCGGCGGCCTCGGCGAGGGCGTCGAGGGCACGGCTCAGGTTGGCGGACGGGTCTTCGGCCACCGGTATCTGGCAGAGGGCTATGCGAGTCACGGGTGTGACCCTATCCGTCTGTTCGGCACTCGTTCCATCCACGTGAGGCTCCGCCACGCCCATTCCAGCGGCCCGTACCTGAACCTGGCCAGCCACGCGCGGCTGAACAGCACCTGAAGCACCAGGACGGCGACGGAGAGCGCGATCCCGGCGAGCCGGGTCGTGTCCGCGACGAGCAGCGGCACGAAGAGCAGGATGACCGGGGTGCTCACCAGGTAGTTCGTCAGCGCCATCCGGCCGAGCGGAGCCAGCACCGCCAGCAGCGGGTCGCGCAGCCGGGTCCGCAACAGGAGCAGCAGCCCGGTGCCGTAGGCCGTGGCGACGGCGAGCCCGGCGGACGCGTGGACGGACGCGTGGAAGAGGAGGGGGTCCTTGGCGATGCGGAGCCAGAGCCAGGTGAGCGTCACGCCCAGCACCGCGCTCGCCACGAACGCCGGCGCCAGCAGCCATCCGGGCGGCGGGCGCTCCATCAGCACCATGCCCAGCAGGAACAGCCCGGGGACGAGGATGATCCCGCCGCCCTGGTACACCGCCCACCCGGTGAAGGCGAGGCCCAGCACCAGCACCGCGGGCCGGGGGAGGAACGAGGCGGGCAGCAGGACCAGCACCCCGAAGATCGCGTACGGCAGGAGCACCTCGCCCGAGTTGAAGATCTGGTGGACCGCGCCGAGGGCCGCGAGCACCGCCAGCCTGCGCAGCAGCACGGCCCAGGGGCGATCGGTCCGCCCGGCCGCCGACCTCAGGAAGAGGACGAAGCTCAGCCCGAACAGGAACGAGAAGATCGGATAGAACCTGCTCTGCAGCAGGTTGTCGATCGCCCAGTCCACCGCGTTGCGATCGGACGGCTTCAGGTGGTCGCGCGTGTGCTGCCAGGTGTTGACCAGCATGATCCCGCACACCGCGAAGCCGCGGAGCGCGTCGAGCGCGTGAAGCCGGGCCGCTCCGGTCGCTCCCGCCGGTCCGGCCGGTCGGGCTGCTTCAGCCGGATCTGCCGGATCTGCCGGATCGGTCGGATCTGCTGGATCGGTCGGATCTGCCGGATCGGTTGGATCGGTCGGGTCGGTCGGGTCGGTCGGCTGGGTCGGTCGGGTCACAGCGAATAGACGTACCACCCCATAACAACCTACGCATAGACGACCCACCCGGTCGCGGGCGCCCGGACCGGATCGCGCGGCCGGTCCGACGGCGCGACCGGCCACCGAGAGAGAGGTCCGGTCCGGGGGGCGGGCACGGCGTTCGGTGGTGACCGGCTCTCATGCCGACGGGCCGGTGAGTGCTTCCAGCCTTTCCGTGATCCGGGCGGCCACCATCCTCTGCGCGGGGTTCAGGGCGTCGCGCAGGTACTGTTCGAAGAGGCCGTACAGCTCCTTGTCGATGAGTTCGGTGTCCCCGTTCCGCCCGGTGAACTCGACGACGATCGTCCCCAGCCGCTCGGTGAAGTCCTCGACGAGGCGGTCGGCGACCGCCGGATCCGCGTCCGCGTCCAGCCGGTCGAAGCGCCGGGCGAGTTCCGCCACCACCTCGACGGTGCCGGGCGCGGCGATGTGCTCGTAGAACCCGGCAAGGTGTTCGATGCCGGTTTCGCCGACGAGATGCGCGAGAAGGACGGACTGCTCCCGGTCGATCCTGTTCATCGCCGGTGAGACGCCCGACAGGGCGAAGGCCTCGAAGAACCGCGCGAGTTCCGGGGGTACGTCGGGGAGGGTGCGGTGCCGGCGGATGAGTCCCAGCATCGTCTTCTGCCGGGTGAGGCGGACGATCTGGGCGTCGAGCTCGTGTTCGAGGTCGCTCAGCAGATCGTGGTGGTCCTCCTCCTCCGAGTCGAGGAGGCCCGCCACCTTGTCGAGGGGGATCCCGAGCGCGGCGAGTCGTTTGATGCGCAGCAACCTGACCAGGTCCCGGATCGTGTAGCGCCGGTATCCGCTCGGGTCGCGCACGGGCTCGGGCAGGATGCCGATCCGGTGGTAGTGGCGCAGCGTGCGGACCGTCACGTCCGCGAGTGACGCCAGCTCGCTACTCCGCACGCGCGGTCACCTCCCCCTCCGCCTCAAGGCTACGCAGCGCGGGCGCGCGGAGCGCCGCCAGCACGGCGACGACCCAGACGACGCCCATGGTGATTCCCGCGGCGGCCAGGCCGCCGAGATGGCCGATGAGCGCGGCGGCGAGGATCCCCGCCGGGCCGGCGATCATCATGAGGGAGTTCTGCGTGCCCATGACGCGCCCGCGCAGATCCTCGGGGATTCGTTCGATCATGAGCACCCCGAGCAGGCTGCCGAGCAGTCCCGAGGAGAGCCCCAGCACGAACGCGCCGGCGAAGACGGCCCACATCGGAGGAAGGGCCGAGATGACACCGATGCCCACGGCGCTGCCCAGCAGCCCGGTCACGAACCAGACCCGGCGCGACCCGCGTGTCCCCAGAGCGGCGTAGAGGCCGCCGCCCACGAGGGTTCCCGCGGCGATCGCGGTGAGCACGAAACCGAGCGTCTCCGGGCGGCCGATCAGCGTGAAGTGCGCGGGCAGCACGATTCCCTGCAGGGAGACGATCACGGTGACCAGTACCAGGTTGAGCATCGTGACCGCGAGCAGGAACCGGTCGCGCCGGAACAGCACCCGCCAGCCCTCCTTCAGCAGCCCCCATCCCGAAGCGGGCGGAGACACGGGACCGGTCCCGGCGGGGATCACGCCGACGTCCCTCGGGATCAGGAGTGTGAGCATCGCCGCGGCGGACGAGGTACCGGCTGTGATCCACAGCACCATGGACCCGTCGAACAGGACCAGCAGGCTCCCGGCCGCGGCCGGCCCGATCACCATGGTCAACGCGCCGAGGCCCTCCCTGATGCCCATGAGCCGGTGCGCGGGGAGGCCGCCGGTCCGCACGATCGCGGGCAGGATCGCCTCGCGGGCCGTCATCCCCGGCACGTCACCGACCGCGCCGACGATGCCGAAGAGGATGAACCACCCCAGGTTCAACCCGGTCACGAGATCGACGACGGGCAGGGCGGCCAGCGACGCGGCGGAGATCAGATCGGTGATCACCGACGACGTGCGCCTGTTGATCCGGTCGATCACGACACCCATGACCAGACCCGAGACGAATGCCGGCACCGCGGTCGCGGCGGAGAGGATCCCCGCGGAGAGGACGCTTCCCGTCGTCTGTAACACGATCAGGGGGAGAGCCACCGCGGCAATCGAGTTTCCCAGCAGCGACAGGGCGTACGAGGTCAGATAGATCAGGGGAACGGGCTTCATGTCCCCAGTGGAAACCATGACCTTACGTCGGGGGCAAATGCCGGAGCCGGGGCGGGTGACCTGGCTCCCCACCTCACGGTGGGGAGACGAGAAAGGTGACGGGGGTCAGCCGCCGGCCAGCGCCTTCCTCAGCTTGGGGGCGAGACCTGCCGTGAACGTCCTCGCGTCCTCGCACCCCTTCCGCCCGAGCGACCAGCAGCCGAGCAGCTCGTGGACCTCCGTGCGGAAGACCCGGCTGAACTTGCTGTAGTACGGGGAGGACGGGCGGGCCCTGGCCTGCGTCAGCGCGCGCAGCAGCGTGTCGGGCCGCACGGCCTCGGACTCGGGCTCGGCCGCCCCGGGCTCGGAGGCGGACCCGGGCTCGGAGGCGGGTGTGGACGGGGTGGCCGCGGGCGAGGGGCCGCCACAGTCGGGCTCCGCCTCCGCGTAGAGGGCGGAGACCCTGGCCGGGGCGAACCCGCCGCACCGGTAGAGCAGCCTGGCCGCCTCCCCGCCGGTCAGCGCGGCCACCAGCCGCTGCGCGACGTCGCGCCGGACGGTGTGCCGGGAGACGGCGAGATACTGGCCGCCGAGGACCCCCTGCCAGGGCAGCGCCACCGCGCGGAAGGCGACCCCGCCCGACTTCCGTTCCCCGGAGAGCACCTCGTGGGCGGAGGGCCAGTGCCGCAGGAAAAGGGCGTGCCTCTCGCGGAAGGCGGTCAGCGACTCCGCCTCCGTGCTGCCGAGGGTCTCCCCGGAGATCACGCCGGCCTTCACCGTCTCGATGAGCCGCCCGACGGCCTCCACCGCGCGCCTCTGGGTGATCACCACCTCGCCGTTCGCGTCGACCACGTCCCCGCCGTTGGCCCAGATCGCCTCCAGCGCGTTGACCGTGAGCCCCTCGTAGGAGGCGAACTGCCCGGCGAGCCCGAGGGCGGTGGGGTCGGGCCCGGCCCGGCGCGCCTTCGCGATGCCGGTCATGTCCTGCCAGTCCTCCGGCGTCCGCAGGTCACCGCGGTGGTAGAGGAGGCCCACGTCGGTGTTGAACGGCACCGCGTACTGGACGCCGTTCCAGGCGCCTGCGGACCAGATCTGGGAGAGGAAGTCGTTGGTCCCGCCGTGCGCGGCGGTGTCGACCGGACGCAGGTAGCCGCCCTCGGCGAACTCGGGGATCCACTGGATGTCGAGGTTGTACACGTCGTAGTGCCCGGCCTTCGACTGGGCGGCCGAGATCATCGCGCTGCGCTGCTCGTCCGCGACCGAGGAGATCGCCACGAAGCACGCCCGGGGCCTGCCCTCGATCCCGTTCCAGACGGCTTCGAGCGCCCGCTCACGTGCCCCTCCCGAGACGTCGGCGCCGCTGGCGATGCGCAGGACGCAGTCGTCCCTCGGCGGTCCGGGGGGCGGGGTGGGCGCGGCGCTCGCCGCGAGGGAGGGGAGGCAGACCAGCAGCAGGAGGAGAAGGATCACCCCGCGGCCGACCGGCTCCGCCCCGGAGGGCGCACCCGGCCCGCCGGTCCCGCCCGGCGTGGACGGTAAGACCACCGAGGGCGGGGAGGGGCGGCTCATCGGATACCTCCAGCGTGGGGACCCCGGGCTTCGGCCCCGGGGAGGGCGTCAATCGGTGACCGCCCGGAGCTCGGTGAACGCGTCGTCCAGCTTCTGGTCGGGGTCGGTGCTCGCGTCGTAGCAGGACATCAGGCCCCTGTCCCGGAGCTCCGGCAGCGGGGACGTGCCGCAGCCGTGCAGGTCGAAGGAGAGCATCAGCAGGCGGACTCCCTCGTGTTCCCCGATGTCCTCGCCGGTCAGCCCGCGAGGATCGCCTCCGTCGGTGAGCACGAGCACGGCCTTCCGCTCCTCCGGGGCACCGATCCCCCTCACCTGGTCGAGCGCCCTCCGGATGACGGGGCGCATCGGGGGATCGGGGCGCGAGCCGGTCCGGTAGGCGTTCCGGATGGCGGTGAGCCTGTCGGCGAGGGCCTTCCCCTCGTCGCCGACGGGCGCGAGGGCGGCACCGCGATCGTCGTCGGGGAAGAACGTCATGATGCCCGTGGTCCGCTCACCGCGCTTGGACGTGACGGCGAGCTGGGCCACCTGGATCGCCGCCTCCAGCCGTGACCTGCCGTCGTTCACCCTGTTGCGCGCCATCGAGCCCGAGACGTCGACCACGACGAGGACGTGGTCGGCGAGCGGGGTCGCCAGCTTGTAGAGCAGCTTGGGGATGTCCGGCTTCCAGCTCGCCGCCACCGGCGCGGCGGCCCGCAGCCAGGGCGCCTTCGCCGGCAGCCTCCCGGCGTTCAGGCGGCCGTCGGCGTCGCGGAACCCGTACCGGGGCAGGGCCTCCCGCAGGAAGTCGCAGAACTCCCTGACCGTACGCTCGACGGCGGGGGGCCGCCTGAGGTCGGGCCACCGCTTGGAGACGCAGGCGTACCGCATGGCGTGGCCGCCCTTCGGGTAGACGGCGGTCAGCCGCGGCGGCCTCTCCCCGGCGCTTCCCGGCGCGGGCGACGGCCACCCGCCGCCCGCGCCGGGGACGGCGCAGCCGCCCGACGCCGGGAGCGCGGGGTCGGCGCCCGACAGGGAGACGTTGAGCTCGTGGAACTGCTGCTCGGTCAGGACCATCGGGGACGTGTCGAGGGAGCCCGCGTACCGGCACATCACGTCGCGGACGTTGTCGCCCGGCCGCACCCTCGTGGACAGCCCCTCCACGTGGCCGGGGGCGGCGGCCGTGGCCATCAGGCCGACGTTGGAGGCGAGCGGATGGGTGCGCACGACCCGCTGCCGGGCGCCCGGCCGCTCTCGCAGCAGGTCGGCCCAGTCGCGGTCCCCGGGGTTCCTGTTGGCCTCGGTGAGCTCCTCGGCGAGCTCCTCCCGCGCGGCGATGACGAGCGGCGAGGTCGCGACGACCGTCCGCTCGCCGAACGCCGGCATGCCGTCGGTGCCCCTGTCGAGGTAGTCGATCTCCTGGAGGGAGTCGGCGACCCACCCGTCGGGCCGGGCGCCCGGGGGCTTGCGTGCCGTCAGCCCGGCGGTTCGCCCGGTCGCCGGCTGGACGGGGAACGTCCAGTCACCCAGCCGGTCCCGCACCTCGTCGGCGCGCAGCCCGCTGACGTTGATGTTCACCTGCCGGCAGCCCAACCAGTCGACCTTCCCGGCCGTGAACTCCCCGGCCGCCCGCTGGATGGCGGGGGAGGTCTCGTCGGACGCCAGGAACGTGATCTCGTCGGGGATCCGGCAGGTGACCCATGGCTCCTCCTTGGGAACGACGGCCAGGGTGACGACGACGGTGACCAGGACACCGGCCGAGAGCAGCCACCAGACGTCCTGGCGCACCCACTGGGAGAACACCCCGAGAGCGCCGTACAGCCGTTCCGGAATCACGCGGCGCAGCCAGGCGGTGCTTCTCAGCAGGTGGCCGGGGAAGATGGTGAGTGCCGTCAGGGCGAGAATCCCGAGGACCAGGGCCACTTTCGAGACCGTGGAAATGGAGAGGGCGAGAAGCACCAGCAGCGTCTGGACGAGGGCGTTGGAGAAAGCGGTCACCATCTGCCACGCGCGTTCCGCCGAGCCGGTGGCGTCCGCCGAGGTCTTCGCGGTCTCTGTTCTCCCTGAGCTCTCCGTGGTCTTCTCGCTGTTCACCATCTGCCAGTCGTCTCCGCCGGTGGTCTCCCGAGACTTCGCGTTCACCCTACGTCCGACCCTCACCACCGAGAGAGGCTTTCTGTGATCTACGGGACGGGGACGTGTCGCCGAAGTGTTTACGGCCGGCCGCATTCACGGGGCCGTGGTGACCAGGGCATTCGGGGTGTCGTGTCACGTCCGCGTCGCGGACTCCGCGAAATGGGAGTCCGGCTGTCGGAGAATGCCGCGCCGACCGCTGGGCGGTTCCGCAATCGGCGGTTTCTCGCCGGTCCCCGGTTCACGGTTCACGGAACGCGTTCTCGGCCGTTTTCCGTACGCCTTCCCCGCCCGGGTTCCGCGAATTCCGGTCGCGCCCTTACCGATTTCCCGGTAGCGGTCCCGTGGGTTTCCCGATCGTCTCAGGTGAACGGCGGCGGATCGCGCCTTCTCACGGTCATGGACCGCCCCGCCGCCGCGTCCGTGACGTACCCGGGAAGGACGTTCCCGTGGGCGCCGCGGGGGAGCGGACTACGCTGGAGCGCGTGAGCGATCCTCTGGTGGCGCGGATGCGCGAGTTCGGCACGACCATCTTCGCCGAGATGTCGGCGCTTGCCCTGCGGACCGGCTCGATCAACCTCGGGCAGGGCTTCCCCGACACCGACGGGCCCGCCGCGATGCTGGAGCGCGCGGTGTCGGCGATCCGCGAGGGCTCCAACCAGTACCCGCCGGGGCCGGGCGTGCCCGAGCTGCGCCAGGCCGTCTCCGAGCACCGCAAGGACCACTACGGGCTCGACTACGACCCCGACGGTGAGGTCCTCGTCACCGTCGGCGCCACCGAGGCCGTCGCCGCGACGATCCTCGCGCTGTGCGAGCCCGGCGACGAGGTGATCGCCTTCGAGCCGTACTACGACTCCTACGCCGCCGCCGTCGCCCTGGCCGGGGCCGTGCTCCGCCCGGTCACCCTGCGCCCGGTCGAGGGCCGCTTCACCTTCGACCCCGCCGAGCTGCGCGCCGCCGCCGGACCGCGCACCCGGGCCGTGCTGGTCAACTCCCCGCACAATCCCACCGGTACGGTCCTCAACCGCGCCGAGCTGGAGGAGATCGCCCGTCTGTGCCTGGAGCGCGACCTGGTGGCCGTCACCGACGAGGTCTACGAGCACCTCACCTTCGACGGCGTCGAGCACGTGCCGATGGCCACCCTGCCGGGCATGCGCGAGCGCACCGTGATGATCTCCTCCGCGGGCAAGACCTTCTCGGTCACCGGCTGGAAGACGGGCTGGATCTGCGCGCCGCCCGAGCTGGTCAGGGCCGCGCAGACGGTCAAGCAGTTCCTCACCTTCACCGCCGCCGCGCCCTGGCAGCTCGCCGTCGCCCACGGCCTGCGCCACGAGCTCGGCTGGGTCTCCTCCCTGCGGGCGGACCTGGAGTCCAAGCGCGACCGCCTGACGGCGGGGCTGTCCGCGGCGGGCTTCGAGGTCTACCGTCCCGCGGGCACCTACTTCGTGCAGACCGACATCCGCCCCCTGGGCTTCACCGACGGCCTCGCCCTGACCCGCGAGCTGCCCTCGCTGGCGGGCGTGGTCGCCATCCCGACCCAGGTCTTCTACGCCCGCCCCGAGCGCGGGAGCCACTTCGTCCGCTTCGCCTTCTGCAAGAAGGACGAGATCATCGACGAGGCCGTGAGCCGCCTGGCCGGTCTCGGCGCGGCCGGGGGCACCACCGGCCCGGCCTGACGAGCCGGACGCCCGCGAAGCCGTACGTCCCCGAGAACCTGAGAAGAGGTCCCCGAGAAGGCTTACGGAACAGGGGCGCCGAGGGGTGTGACGGCGTGGGCGGTTCGACCAGGAGGGGGCGATCGGGCATCCTGGGAGTGACGCGACTGGCGGCTAGGGGATGGCATCAACCATCGGGGAGCTCGCCGTGGGAGTCGACCGCCTGGGCGCCCACGCCGACGAGAGGACACGCATGTCCCAGCCCGCATCGAACGGCCCGGAGCCCGAGAGCACGCCGTCCGCCCGGCTTCTCCCCGGCGGCCCGGTGGCCGAGAGGATCCTCGCCGACGTGGCCACGCGGGTGGCCGCGCTGACCCGCGAGGGTGTCACCCCGAGCCTGGCGACGGTCCTGGTCGGCGACGACGACGCCAGCGCCGGATACATCCGCATCAAGCAGCGGCAGGCCGCCGAGCTCGGCTTCGCCTCGCCGCACGAGCACCTGCCCGCGAGCGCCACCCAGGCGGACCTGCACGCGGTCATCACCGCCTTCAACGACGACCCGGCGGTGCACGGGCTGCTGGTGCAGCACCCCGTCCCCAGGCACCTCGACTACGACCGGGCCCTGCAGGTCATGGACCCGGACAAGGACGTCGACGGCATGCACCCGCTCAACATCGGGCGGCTGGCGCTGGAGCTCCCCGGCCCGCTGCCGTGCACGCCCGCCGGGATCGAGGCGCTGCTCGCGCACTACGAGATCCCGGTCGCCGGGCGTGAGGTGGTCGTCCTGGGGCGCGGGGCCACCCTCGGCCGTCCCCTGTCGATCCTCCTCGCGCAGAAGCGCCCGACGGCGAACGCGGCCGTCACCGTGGTCCACACCGGGGTGGGCGACTGGCCCCGCTACACGCGCCGCGCCGACGTCCTCGTGGCCGCGGCGGGCGTGCCGGGGATCGTCCAGCCCGAGCACGTCAAGCCCGGCGCCGTCGTCATCGGCGGCGGGGTGCGGTACGAGGGCAGGCGCCTGCTGCCCGACGTCGACGAGTCCTGCGCCCGGGTGGCCGGGGCCATCACCCCCAGGGTCGGCGGGGTCGGTCCCACCACGGTCGCGATGCTGTTCCGCAACGCGATCACGGCGGCCGAGCGCGCCGTGGGCTCCGCGGACTCCGCGGGCGCCGCCGGTTCCGCGGCGGGGGAGAAGCTCCGGTAGGAGGACGCCCGCGCCCCGCGAAACACCGGTCGCCGTCTCGTCGTGTCGACGCCCCGTCGTGTCGCCGACCCGGGATCGATCTCGCTGCGTGTACCTTCTGCTGCGGAGAGTGATGGCCGGGCGTGCTCGCGGGAGCGGTACGCGCGGTACGGGGTGACCGGTGGCGTGCGCCGCTCTCCACTGCCGTTTCTCGCGGGAAGGAGAGCATCGACGATGCGACGGAGATTCAGGGTGCTGGCGTCGGCGGCGGCGGTCGCGCTCGGTTGCGCGGGATTCGTCCCGGGCGCGGCGACCGCCACGGGCTCGGAGTCGGCGGCCTGGGGCCCCATTCGCAGCCACCAGAACTGGCGCTGTCTGGACGCCGACCTCGGCACCATCGGCCCGAACGGGACGAAGGTGCAACTGTGGGGCTGCAACGGCTGGGACAACCAGTCGTGGAGCTACGACGTGTCCAGCCACACGATCCACAGCAGGGAGAACGGCCGCTGTCTGGACGCCGATCTCGGGACGATCAACGCGAACGGGACCAAGGTGCAGCTCTGGGACTGCAACGGCTGGGCCAACCAGAAATGGATCTACGACGCGACGAGCCGCACGATCTACAGCATGTACAACGGGCGCTGCCTGGACGCGGACCTGGGGACCATCAACGCGAACGGGACCAAGGTGCAGCTGTGGAACTGCAACGGGTGGGCCAACCAGAAGTGGACCCTCTGACGGCCGCCGCTCGCGAGCGGCCGTGCGCCAGGGGCCGACCACGGACGGGACCCTCTCGGCGCGGCCGGGAGGGTCCCGTCCGGGGCGGACGCCTCGCGTGAGGCGGCTGTGAGAGGGCCCGGGGCCGGCCGGAGAGCGGGCCGGCCCCGGGCGGCGCGGGGGGTTACGGCCTTCCCGCACCGACCGGCGGGGTGGCCGGATCGGTCGTGGCGAACGGCGGGCCGACCGGGCTGACCTGGTTGTCCGGGCTGACGGGGCTGACCGGGCTGACCGGGCTGACCGGGTTGTTCGTGGCGGTCGGCGGGGCGGCCGGGAAGGTCGCGCCGGTCGTGACGGTCGGCGGGGTGGCAGAGGCGGTCGCGGCGACCGCGGCGGGGGTGGCCGGGTCGGCGGGGGCCTCCGGGGTGGCGCTCCGTGCCGAGCGCAGGGGGATCTCCTTGAGCATCAGCGCGGCCACCGAGGCCAGCAGGGCGATCGGGACGCCGACCACGAAGACCGCGCTCATCGCCCGGGTGAAGGCCTCCAGGATGATCTCCAGGATCGGCGCGGGGAGGCTGTGGATCGCCTTGGGGGAGCCGAGGCTGGGGACCGCGCCACCGTTCAGCGGCAGGTGCGCCGCCTTCGCCAGGGAGACCAGCTCCGCGGTGAGCCGGTTGGACAGGATCGCGCCGAAGGCCGCGACGCCCACCGCGCCGCCGAGGGAGCGGAAGAACGACACCCCGGAGGTCGCCGAGGCGAGGTTCGCGCGGGTCACCGCGTTCTGGGCGGCCAGGATCAGGATCTGCATGGAGGCGCCGAGCCCGATGCCGAGCACCGCGTTGTCGAGGCCGACGACCACCAGCGAGCTGTCGACGTGCAGGCGGGAGAGCAGGAACAGGCCGACCGCGACCAGCAGCATGCCCACGACGGGGAAGATCTTCCAGCGGCCCGTACGGCTGACGAACCGGCCGGTCAGGATCGAGGAGGTGAGCAGGCCGAGCACCAGGGGCAGGGTCATCAGGCCCGAGCCGGTGGGGCTCATGCCCTTGACGATCTGCAGATACTGCGGCAGGAACATCAGCGCGCCGAACATCGCCGCGCCGACCAGCAGGGAGGCGGTGGAGGTGAGCACGAAGGTGCGGTTGCGGAACAGGTGCGGCGGCAGGATCGGGTCGGCCGCCCTGCGCTCGGCGACGACGGCGAGCCCGAACATCACCAGGCTGAGCGCGCCCAGGCCGTAGGTCCACGCGGAGTTCCAGTCGAACTCCTTGCCGCCGAGGGAGAGCAGCAGCATCAGCGCGGTGGTGCCGCCGGTGATGAAGGTCGCGCCCCACCAGTCGATCTTCGTGTCGCGGCGGACGAGCGGCAGCTTCAGCACCTTCTGGATGACGACGAACGCGACCACGGCCAGCGGCACGCAGATCCAGAAGGTCCAGCGCCAGGACATGTTGTCCACGATGAACCCGCCGAGCAGCGGGCCGGTCACCGTCGAGACGCCGAAGACGGCGCCGATGTAGCCGGAGTAGCGCCCGCGCTCGCGGGGCTCGACCACGTCGCCGAGGATGATCTGCGGCAGCGCGGCGAGGCCGCCGGCGCCGATGCCCTGCACCGCCCTGGCCGCGATGAGCTGGCCCATGTCCTGGGAGAACCCGGCGGCGACGGAGGAGAGCAGGAAGACGACCAGTGCGACCTGGAACATGAGCTTGCGGCCGTAGAGGTCGGAGAGCTTGCCCCAGATCGGGGTGGAGGCGGTCATGGTGAGCAGGGTCGCGCTGGCCACCCAGGCGAGCTGGTCCTGACCGCCGAGCGTGCCGACGATCGTCGGCAGCGCGGTCCCCACCACGGACGTCGAGATCATCGACGTGAGCATGGCGAGCATCAGCCCGGCCAGGATCTCCAGCACCTGCCTGTGCGTGAAACTCGGTGCGGCCTCGGCCTGGGCCTGTTGTTCGGTCAGCATGAACCGTCCCCCAATGCATGTACAGTACACATTAAATTAGTAGACGCTTGTTTACTCGTCAAATCTGGAAGGATCCCGTAGGTGGATGAGACACGGCAGCGTGACAGGGAGGGCACCAGGCGGCGCATCATCGAAGCCGCCCGCCTGCTGTTCGCCGACCTCGGGTACGACCAGGTGACGATGCGGATGATCGCCGCGGAGGCGGACGCCAACATCGCGCTGATCAACCGCTACTTCGGGAGCAAGCGGGAGCTGTTCGCCGAGGTGCTCGCGATGCAGGGGCGCTTCCCCGGCGTCCTGGAGGGGCCGGAGGAGGAGCTGCCCCGCCGCCTGGCCGAGTACGTCGCCGACCGGCTCCGCTCCGACCAGGGGAGCGTGATACTGGCCGCGCTCATCCGGTCGTCCGGCTCCCCGGAGATCCACGAGATCATCCGCGACCGGGTCAGCTCGGCGATCCTGGAACCCCTGTCGGCGCGGCTCTCCGGCCCCGACGCGGCCTTCCGGGCGACGGTCGCCACCGCGCTCGTCACCGGCACCGGCACGATGCGCCAGCTCTACGGCCCCGACGCCGCCGACGGCCCCGGCCGCGAGGCCGTGGTCGCCCGGCTCACCGCCGTCTTCGAGGCCTGCCTCGGTGTCTGAGGGCCGTCCGCGTCGGAGCTCAAGGCCCGCCTGCGTCGACGTCTGAGGTCTGTCTGCGCTGGAGCTTGAGGCCCGTCCGCGTCGGAGTCCGAGGTCCGCTTGCGTCGGAGCTAAGGCCCGTCTGCGTCGATGTCTGAGACCCGTCTGTCTCGGCGCCCGAGGCCCGTCCGCGTCGGCGCTTGGGACCCGCCTGCCTCGCGAGGCTCCGGTGCCATCCGCGATCACCCGGTCGCCCGCAGCGTGGGAACATGGTCGCATGACCTGGCTGCGCTGCGCCTTTCCCCGTCCGGGGGCGACCACGAGGCTGTTCTGCTTCACGCACGCGGGAGGGTCGGCCACCGCCTACCGCGCGTGGTCCGAGCCGCTGCCCGCCTCCGTGGAGCTGCACGCGACGCAGCTGCCGGGCAGGGCCGACCGGTTCAACGAGCCGCTGCCGGAGGACATGGACACGCTGGCCGACGAGGTGACCGGCTCGATGCTGCCGCTGCTGGACAGGCGTTTCGCGCTGTTCGGGCACAGCATGGGGGCGACGCTCGCCTACGAGGTCACGCGCCGCCTGGAGGCCAGGGGAATCGCCCCGGCGCGGCTGTTCGCGTCCGGCGCGAGGGCGCCGCACGACCCCCGCGACAGGCCCCCGATCTCGGAGTACGACGACGACCGCTTCGTGGCCGAGATAGCGAAACTCGGCGGCACCGAGGTGGAGATCCTGTCCCACCGGGCGATGCGCGAGATCATCCTGCCCTACGTCCGCGCGGACTTCCGCCTGGTCGAGGCCTACCGCCACCGCCCCGGGCCTCCACTGCACACCCCGATCTCCGCCTTCGTCAGCGACGCCGACCCGGTGGTCACCCCGGCCCAGGCCAAGTCCTGGGAGGCCCGCACGAGCTCCGGCTTCTCCCTGACGATTTTCCCCGGCGACCACTTCTACCTGCAGCCGCAGCGCGTACGGGTGGTGAAGGAGATCACCCGGACACTCGCCGGCTAGACGAGCCACCCACCGAGCCACCCACCGGCCCGCCCACCGGTCCGCTCCGAACCGGTCTCCTGAGGCTCGCGGAAAGCCCGCCGGTTGGCCGAATATGTCGAAGGGCGGGTGCTCCTTGGGCAATGAGTGCCCATGAGCCGGGACGGGCAGGCCGTTAGCGTCGGCCTGGTGGGTGAACGAGTACTGATCGCGCTCGGCGGCAACGCGATGACCGGGCCCGACGGCGGCGCCTCGCCGGGCGACCAGCACCGCGCGATCGAGCAGGCCATGCGCCACGTCGTCGCGCTCATCGAGGACGGCCACCAGGTCACCCTCACCCACGGCAACGGCCCCCAGGTGGGCAACCTGATCCTGAAGAACCAGCTCGCCGCCCACGTCGTCCCCCCGGTGCCGCTCGACTGGTGCGGGGCGCAGACCCAGGCCACCGTCGGCACCCTCATCCTCAACGCGCTCGGCGGCCGTGCCGCGGTCGTGGTCACCCGTACGCTCGTCGACCTCGCAGACCCGGCCTTCGGAGACCCGGTCAAGCCGATCGGCCGCTACTTCGGCGAGGCGGAGGCGCGCCGTTTCGAGGACCTCGGCCAGACCTGGCGCCGCTTCGAGCGCGGCTGGCGCCGCGTGGTGGCCTCCCCCGAGCCGCTGGAGATCCTCGACGCGCCCGCGGTGGCCGCGCTGGTGGGCGCGGGATTCACCGTCGTGGCCGCGGGCGGCGGCGGCGTGCCCGTGACCCGCGACGGCGAGGGACGGCTGGCCGGGGTCGAGGCCGTGATCGACAAGGACCTCGCCGCCGCCGTCCTCGCCCGTGCCGTACGAGCCACGGTCCTGGTCATCGCGACCGACGTCCCCGGGGCCGTCGTCGGGTTCGGCACGTCCCGCGCCCGGCCCCTGGGCCACGTCACCACGTCGGAGCTGCGCGTGTTGCACGCCGCCGGGCACTTCGCCGGGGGCAGCATGGGGCCGAAGGTCGAGGCCGCGCTGCGCTTCGTCGAGCAGGGCGGAGACCGGTCGGTGATCACCTCTCTCGGGGACATGGGAGCGGCGCTCACCGGGGAGACCGGCACCGTGGTGCGAAAGTGAACATGAGGCGATCGAAAGGTGGCAGGGATGCCCGAACCCATTGAAGTGCGCAAGGTGCCCATCGAGAGCGTGACCGACGCCTCCGGGCTGGCCCGGCTCATCGACGACGGGGTGATCGAGGCGCACCGGGTGCTCGCGGTGATCGGCAAGACCGAGGGCAACGGCGGGGTGAACGACTACACCCGCATCCTGGCCGACACGGCCTTCCGCGGGGTGCTCGCGGCCAAGGGACATCCGTCCCCCGAGAGCGTGCCGCTGGTGTGGTCGGGCGGGACCGACGGCGTGCTCAGCCCGCACGCCACGATCTTCGCCACCACCGCGAACGCCGAGCCGGGCGACGAGCCCAGGGTGAGCGTCGGCATCGCGATGAGCGAGGTGATCCTGCCCGAGGACATCGGCCGCCCCGCGATGGTGGAGAAGGTCGCCGCCGGGGTCCGCGAGGCCATGAAGCTCGCCGGGATCGACGACCCGGCCGACGTCCACTACGTCCAGACCAAGACCCCGTTGCTCACCCTGTCCACGATCAACGACGCCAAGTCGCGAGGCAAGGACGTGGTCATCGAGGACACCGGCCCGTCGATGGACATCTCCAACTCCACCACCGCGCTCGGCGTCGCCGTCGCCCTCGGCGAGATCGAGATGCCCACCGCCGAGCAGATCCACCGCGACCTGTCGCTCTACTCCTCCGTCGCGTCGTGCTCCTCGGGCGTCGAGCTGGACCGGGCCCAGATCGTGGTCGTCGGCAACGTACGGGGGATCGGCGGCCGGTACCGCATCGGCCACTCGGTCATGAAGGACGCGCTGGACGCCGACGGCATCTGGGAGGCGATCCGCTCCAGCGGCATCGAGCTGCCCGAGCGCCCGCACCCGTCCGACCTGGGCGACCGGCTCGTCAACGTCTTCATGAAGTGCGAGGCCGACCCGTCGGGCAGCGTGCGGGGCCGCCGCAACATCATGCTCGACGACTCCGACGTGCACTGGCACCGTCAGATCAAGGCCACCGTCGGCGGTGTCGCGGCCAGCGTCACCGGCGATCCGGCGGTGTTCGTCTCGGTCGCGGCGGTCCACCAGGGACCGAGCGGCGGCGGCCCGGTGGCCGCCATCGCCGACCTCGGCTGACAGGCGGTCCTCGCCCTCCTCCTCACCCGGTACGCCGCGCCGCCGGGGGGACGTACAGGATGTACCGGACGTGACGTACAGGACGTGGCGCTCCGGATGTACGCGTCATGCCCCGGTCACCGGGGTGGGGCGGTCGTCCCCCCGCCCCGCCGCGGGTAGGCTCCCGGTTCGTGCCGAGCATTCCGCAGCCCCTGGTCCCCGGCGACGACGGTGGCGCCGACGTCGCCGTGACATCCGCGCTCGCGGCCTTCGCCGCGGGGAAGGCGCAGGCCGGTGAGGTCGTCGCCGCGCTGAGCGGGGCCCGGCTGCTCGTGCCGGTGGTCGCCCTGCTGAAGGAGTCGGAGATAGGCGAGCACGGGCTGCGGCAGGAGAAGGAGAGCGAGATGGCTCTCCCGAAGCTCGTCGGCGCGGACGGCCGCGAGGCGGTGCTCGCCTTCACCGGGGTGGAGGCGCTGCGGCGCTGGCGTCCCGACGCCAGGCCCATCCAGGCCACGATCCTCCAGGTCTGCCAGGCGGCGGTGCACGAGGACACCTCGGCCGTGGTGGTGGACGTCGCGGGCCCGGTGCCCTTCGTGATCGAGGGCGGTCTCCTGCGGGCGCTCGCCGCAGTCGAGTCGGGCACCCTCGACCGGCTGGGGGCCGAGGCCCCCGACGTCACCGTGGCGAGGATGGAAGAGATCGCCGAGCCTCCCAGGCGTCGGCGGTTCGGTTGGCCGCCGCGTGGACGAGGTTGACCGTCAGGATCGCCGGGGCGATCACGGCGACGAACCCGCCGAAGTCGCGCTCGAAGACCAGGGCGAGGATCACCGCCGTCACCCCGTTCTGCTGGGCCAGCCCCAGGTGCACCCGGTCGATCATCGGCAGGCCGTGGGTGAGCACCAGCGCGGCGACCATCTGCGCGGCGTACGCGGCCAGCCCGAGCAGCACGCCCATGCCCATGTTCGTCCCGCCGACGAGCAGCAGGCCCATCAGGAACGCCGACAGCGCGAACGCCACGCTCACCGCCCGGCCCAGCCAGCGCGCGTCGGGCAGGCGCAGGTAGAGCCCGGCGGTCGCCAGGCCGAGCATGAGGGAGGTCCACGCGGCCGACGCGACCGCCCCGGCCGCCGTCACGTAGGTCAGCACCGGAGGGGCGTTCCTGACCAGCCGCCACAGCAGGTAGACCGCGCCCGCGAACAGCACGTTCAACCCCAGGTCGGCGAAGTACGAGGCCGACAGCCCGCCGCCCCCCGACCCGCTCACCAGCGCCGCCGCGTAGACGGCCAGGATGATCGTCACCGGGTCGTCGAAGGACGACCACGCCCCGAGGATCGTCTTCGCCCGGTTCGACAGGCGGCCGTCCCGCATCACCCCGGCGACCGACAGCGGGTCGATCTGGGCGACCACCACCGCCATGATCAGCGCTCGGGGGTCGCCGGAGACGAGGTAGACGACCCCGGCGATGAACGCGGTCTTGAGCAGCACCCCGACGGTGACCGCGAGCACGATCAGCCGGGAGTGCTCCCTGGCCTCGGCGCGGTCGATCCCGTGGGTGCTGCCGTACAGGCCGATCGCGAGCAGGAGGCTGCTGAACAGCACGTACGCGCTCGAATGTTCCAGATCGCGCAGGCCGCCCAGGTCGGCGGAGAGCCAGCCGAGGCCGACGACGACGATCAAGAGCCCGATTCGGGCCACCGCTCACTCCTCGGGACGGATCGCAGGTGCCCCTGGGGTTTCGGGGCGCGTTCCCGCTGGTTGATCGGGGGCAGGGTGAAGTGGCCGCGGATCGTGTCCACGAGCCGGGCCATCTTGTCGTCGGAGACGTCGACCTTGCGCTGGTCCAGCGTCACCCCGATGAGGTAGCGGGTCTCGTCGATCCAGTAGAAGAACATGGCCCCGCGCTCCACGTCGAGGACCGTGCGGATGAGGACGCCGCCCTCCAGCCTGCGCAGCTGCCGGTTGAGCCGCTGGGTGAGCCAGTTGAGCTGGTTCCCGGCCTTGAGGTAGATCTTCCTGCGTTCCTCCTGGTCGGTCTCGTGGAAGAAGTGGGCCAGGTCGGCGTCCTCCAGCACGTCGGTGTAGAAGCAGCACTTTTGGTCGGCGAAGTAGGCCACGAAGTGCAGGTCGTCCTGGTCGACCATGGCCACGCAACTGGCCAGCGCCTTCTCCACCGAGGGGCCGATGTTCGGCATGGTGCGGATCAGGATCTCCGACTCGCCGATCACCCTGCGCTTGGTGGCGGTGGGCAGCGGGCCCATCCCGGCCTCCAGGTACGGGAGGTAGAGGCCCCGGCGGTACTGGACGAGCAGGTAGACGCCGGTGGCGACGGCGAACGCGCTCACCCCCGCGGTGATCAGCCCGTGCAGCTCGCCGGGCACCCCGCCCCGCCAGAGCACGGGGCCGAACGCCGCCACGAACCCCAGCGCCGCCTCGCCCGCCGCGGTGACCGTGAGCGCGACCACCAGCAGCACCGGCAGCCGCGCCCTGATCCGGCCGAGCACGGTGGCGATGAGGGCGAGCGTCACGATCACCGCGATCACGGTGACCGCGCGGGCCACGTCGTACTCCTCGCCCTCGATGTACCACGCGAGGAGTTCGAGCAGCACCGGCAGGAGGATGAGGGACGCGATGACAGCGGGCAGCTTGCTGAAGCGATCCGTGTCCACGCGGTCCGGCCCTCCGGGGGTAGGAATGCCTCCAGCCTCCGTGATCATCGCGGCCCCCGTCAATGACCTCCGGGGTCACTTCGGTCCGCGAGCCGGAGTGACCGGATCCCCGGCGCGGCGGGGGTTCGCGGATTATGGTCGGCTCCATGAGCCCCCCGGTGCCCCTTCTGGCCCTCCCCGCGCTGGCGGCCCTGGCGGGTCTGGTGATCGGGCTCTGGACGCGGCGCGTGGTGGCCCGTCATACGAGGGCCGAAGGGGGCGAGGGGGGCGAGGGAGTCGAGGTGGAGCGGCACGGCCGCCGGCCTCCGGCCGGGGCGGTGGAGGGGGTCACCGCGGCGGTGCTGGCCGCTCTCGCGCTGCGGGCGCTGTGGCCGGACGCACAGGTGTGGCCGGACGCAGAGGTGTGGCCGGACGTGCCGGGGACGGAGCCCACGCCGGTCGGCAGGGCGGGGGAGCTGCTCGCCTTCGGCTGGCTGGCGGTGGTCGCCGTCGCCCTGTCCTTCGTCGACGCCGCCGTCCACCGGCTGCCCGACCGGCTCACCCTCGCCGCCTACCTGGGAACCGCCGCCCCGCTGGCCGTGCCCGCCCTCGCCGACGGCCGCCTCGGGGACCTGCTCGGCGCCGGGCTGGGCGGCCTCGCCCTCGCGGGCTTCTACCTGGTGCTGTTCCTGGTCAACCCGGCGGGCATGGGGCTGGGCGACGTCAAGTTCGCGGCGAGCCTGGGTACCGCCCTCGGCTGGCTGGGCTGGGACACCCTGGTCGCCGGGGCCTTCCTCGGCCTCCTGGCCGGGGGGTTCTACGGGGCCGCCCTGATGGTGCTGCGCCGCGCGGGCCGCAAGAGCGAGATCCCCTTCGGCCCCTTCATGGCCGTCGGCACCCTGGCCGCCGTCCTCCTGGCCCGCTGACCGGTCTTCTCCGGGACGACCGAGGTGAGGCTCCGGACTTCGTACGGGCGCCCGGTCTAGGAGCGCGCCGGGCTCTTCCACAGCCGCGCGGTCTCGCGCACGTAGCCGCGGTAGTCGCGCGGCGGGTGGCCCAGCAGCCGGGTCACCTCCTCGACCTGCGCCGGATCGGTCGGGAACTCCGCGTTCTTCAGCAGGTCGAAGCTCGCGATCCAGTCATCGAGCTTCGTCCCGTCAAGCCGCTTGCCGAAGATCGCCTGCCACTCTCCGTCGCCGTCCACGTATGTCACCGGACGCCCGAGTTCGGCCGCCCAGATCTCGGCGGCCTCCGCCCCGGTGAACGACTCGGGCCCGCACAGGGCGTACTCGCCACTCGGGAAAGCGGGATCGACGAGCGCGGTCGTGGCCAGCTCCGCCATGTCCCGCAGGTCGACGCGGTTCGACCTCTTGATCGGCGTCGGGTAGACGCCGTTCAGGATGTCCTCCTTGAACACTTCGTCGTTCTGGTTGAAGTTGGCGAGGGAGATCACCACGGGGCTCGCCGTCGACGCCGCGAAGGCGGTGCCGATCGCGAGCTTGTCGCCGTAGGCGGGCATGTTCTCCGCGAACGCGGCCCTCACCTCGGGGTCGCTGACGTGCGTGCCGGCGAAGACGAGCCGGGCGCCGGCCTCCTCGCCGGCCCGTACGAACGACGTGCCCAGCCGCACCTCGTCCGGCTCGTGCGGAGGGACGTAGAACGCCGCCTGGACACCCTTCATGGCCCTGCGCACCGCGTCGGGGTCGCCGAGGTCGCCCACGTGGCGCTCGACGTTCGCGGGAAGGTGCGCGGCACGCTGCTCGCTGCGCACCAGCACCCGCGCGTCGACGCCGCGCCTGAGCACCTCTTCGAGCACCAGGCTGCCCACGGTGCCCGTGCTCCCGACTACAAGGACCTTGGTCGTCATTCTTCCTCCAGCGATCTGCTGTCCCACTTCGCCGTCCGGCCGCCGTGGGTGGTGCGTTCGTTGAACATACTTCATTGAATGCCAATCAACCAAAAGCTCGCGAACGCCCCTCGCGACCGGGCGGGGGTGATCGTGGAATACGCTGGTGAAAAGTCGGGTCGGCGTCATGGGGAGGGAGCGGACGTGCCCCAGTCGGTCGCGGGCAGGCCGCCCACCCGGCGGCAACTGGCCGCCCAGGAGACGCGCCGGAAACTGCTGGACGCCGCGCTGGAGAACTTCTCCAGGCGCCCCTACGCCGACGTCACCGTCGCGGACATCGCCCGTTCGGCAGGGGTCGCGCACGGACTGCTGTCCCACCACTTCAACGGCAAGGAGAACCTCTACGCGGAGGTCGTGAGCGTGATCGACCGCCGGCTCCGCGCGGCCGCGAAGATCGGCTCCGACGGGCCCGTCGTCGAGCGACTCCACCGCCACCTGGCCGCTTACCTGAGGTTTCTCGCCGAGAACGAGGACGTCGCCCTGAACCTCGTCCTGCGGCGAGGGGAGGCCGCCGACCCGGTGTGGGAGGCCTTCGAGGCGATGCGCCGGGAGGGGAACCGCGCGGTCTGCGGGCTGCTCGGCCTCGACGCGGACACCCCGGCGCTCCGGCTGACCATGCGCGGGTTCACCGCCGCCTGCGACGAGACGGCCATGGTCTGGCTGAGAAGCGGCCGTCCCTACGAGATCGAGGCGCTGGTCGACGTCTTCGTCGCCTTCCTGGCGGGCGCGATCCGGGCCGCCTTCGACATCGCGCCGACCCCCGCCCTGCGCGAGGCTCTCGAGGTCCTTCAGGCCGAGCGCCCTCGCGGCTGAGGCGATCGACCGGGTGATCCTCCGGTCGTACGTCCTCATACGGACATGCGGTGACGGGTGATCGCCGGGACGGTGCGCCCGGATCGGGCCCCGCGAGTCGTCCCCGCGGAGCGGACCGTGCCCTCGCCGGTGGTCAGGGGTCTTGACCGTCCGGCCGGGCCGCCCCCGCGGTGACGATCACCGCCGGATGTCTCATCCAGTGAACGAATGCCATTCCAGTGGGCGACACGTGGAAGACTTGTCACCATGTTGCGCTGGTTGACCGCCGGAGAGTCCCACGGCCCCGAGCTCGTCGCGATCCTGGAAGGCCTGCCCGCCGGGGTGGAGGTGACCACGGCACAGCTGGACGAGGCGCTGCGCCGTCGCCGCCTCGGCTACGGGCGCGGGGCGCGGATGAAGTTCGAGCAGGACGTCGTGACCATCGCGGGCGGCGTCCGCCACGGCCGGACGCTCGGCAGCCCCGTGGCCATCCGGGTGGGCAACACCGAGTGGCCCAAGTGGGAGACGGTCATGGCCGCCGACCCCGTCGACCCGGCCGTGCTGGAGGGCCAGGCGCGCAACGCGCCGCGCTCCCGCCCCCGCCCCGGCCACGCCGACCTCGCCGGGATGCAGAAGTACGGCTTCGACGACGCCCGCCCGGTGCTCGACCGGGCCAGCGCCCGCGAGACCGCCGCCCGCGTCGCGCTCGGCCAGGTGGCGCGGAGCTTCCTCAAGCAGGCCCTCGGCGTCGACATCGTCAGCCACGTCGTCTCGATCGGCGGGGCCGCCGCCACCCGGGGCGTCCTCCCCGGTCCCGGCGACCTGGAGACGATCGACGCCGACCCGGTGCGCTGCGCCGATCCCGAGGGCAGCGCGGCCATGGTCGCCGAGATCGACAGGGCGCACAAGGACGGCGACACCCTGGGCGGCGTCGTCGAGGTGGTCGCCTACGGCCTGCCGCCGGGCCTGGGCAGCTACACCCACTGGGACCGCCGCCTCGACGCCCGCCTCGCGGCCGGCCTGATGGGCATCCAGGCGATCAAGGGCGTCGGCGTCGGCGACGGGTTCGAGACGGCCCGCCGCCCCGGCTCCCTGGCCCACGACGAGATCGAGAACACCGCCGACGGCGTACGCCGGATGACCAACCGGGCCGGTGGCGTCGAGGGCGGCATGACCAACGGCGAGCCGCTGCGCGTCAGCGCGGCGATGAAGCCGATCTCCACCGTCCCCCGGGCGCTCGCCACCATCGACGTGCTGACCGGCGAGGCCGCCAAGGCCCACCACGAGCGCTCCGACGTGTGCGCGGTCCCGGCGGCCGCGATCGTCGCCGAGGCGATGGTCGCGCTGATCCTGGCCGACGCGGCGATCGAGAAGTTCGGTGGCGACTCCGTCGAGGAGGTCGCCCGCAACCTGTCCGGCTACCTCTCCTCGCTGGTGATCAAGTGAGCGGGCGTCCGGGCGAGGGCGCTCCCGCCTCCCCGTTGAGCGGGCCGACGTCGAAGGAGATCACATGAGTCCCCGAGCAGTGCTGATCGGTCCTCCGGGATCGGGCAAGTCGACCGTCGGGCAGCTCCTGGCCGAGCGGCTCAAGGTCGCCTTCCGCGACACCGACGCCGACGTGGAGCGCGCGGCGGGCAAGCCGGTGAGCGACGTCTTCATCGAGGACGGCGAGGAGACCTTCCGCGAGCTGGAGGCCGACGCCGTACGGCGGGCCCTGGCCGAGCACGACGGCGTCCTCTCCCTGGGCGGCGGCGCGATCCTCGCCGAGGCCACCCGCGAGCTGCTGGCCGGCCACCCGGTGGTCTACCTGGAGGTCGGCCTCTCCAACGCCGTCCAGCGGGTGGGCCTGGCCTCGGCGCGACCGCTGCTCGTGCTGAACCCGCGCAGCCAGCTGAAGAAGCTGATGGACGCCCGGCGCCCCGTCTACGAGGGGCTGGCCACGATCGTCGTGGCGACCGACGACCGTGACCCCGGCCAGCTCGTCGACGAGATCGTCGGGAGCCTGAAGCCGTGACGATCTCCAGGATCGAGGTCCCCGGCGAGAGCCCGTACGACGTGGTGGTCGGCACCGGGGTGCTCGGCGAGCTGCCGGGCCTGCTCGGCGCGGGGGTCCGCACGGTCGCCGTGATCCACCCGGAGAGCCTGCCGGAGATCGCCCGCCCCGTCTGCGGCGCGGTCGAGGCGGCCGGGTACGAGGTCGTCGCGCTGCCGGTGCCCGACGCCGAGCGCGCCAAGACGGTCGAGGTGCTCGCGGGGCTGTGGTCCGCGCTCGGCCGCGCGGGCCTCACCCGCTCCGACGCCGTGGTCGGTGTCGGCGGCGGGGCCACCACCGACCTGGCCGGGTTCGCCGCCGCCACCTGGCTGCGCGGCGTCAAGGTCGTGCAGGTGCCGACGACCCTGCTGGGCATGGTCGACGCGGCGGTGGGCGGCAAGACCGGCATCAACACCCCCGAGGGCAAGAACCTGGTCGGGTCCTTCCACCCCCCGGCCGGGGTGCTCTGCGACCTGGCGACGCTGGTCTCGGTGCCCCGCGACGACTACGTGGGCGGCCTCGCGGAGATCATCAAGGGCGGCTTCATCGCCGACCCCGAGATCCTCACGCTCATCGAGGACGACCCCGAGGGCGCCAGGCGCCCCGAGGGGCGGCACACCCGGGAGCTGATCGAGCGGAAGATCCGGATCAAGGCCGCCGTCGTCGGCGCCGACCTGCGCGAGGGCGGCCTGCGGGAGATCCTCAACTACGGCCACACCCTGGCGCACGCCATCGAGCGCGTCGAGGAGTACCGCATGCGCCACGGCGAGGCCGTCGCGATCGGCATGGTCTACGCGGCCGAGCTGTCCCGCCTGGACGGCAGGATCGGCGCCGACGTCGTGGAGCGGACCAGGGCCATCCTGACCTCCGTCGGGCTGCCCACCGCCTACCGCCGCGAGGCCTGGCCCGAGCTGCGCGACCACATGCGCCTCGACAAGAAGAGCCGCGGCGCCACGCTGCGCTTCGTCCTCCTGGACGACCTGGCGAAGGTGTCCCCGCTGGTCGACCCGCCGGAGGAGCTCCTCGAGGCCGCCTACCAGGAGGTCGCCCGGTGAGCACGGTCCGCCGTGCGGGCCCGATGAGCCGTACGAGCCGTACGGGCCCGGCAGGCCATGCGAGCCCGGTGAGCGCGGGGCCGTCCGGCGGGAGTTCGGTGAGGGAAGCCGGGCGCGCGGCGGGCATGACCGGTGGTGTGGGGCGTCCGGCGGGAGTCCGGTGCGGAATGTCGGCCGCGCGGCAGGCGCGGCCATCGAGGAGCGGTGAGTGACCCGATGAGACCCGTCTACGTGCTCAACGGCCCCAACCTGGGGCGGCTCGGCACCCGCGAGCCGGATGTCTACGGCGCGGAGACCTTCGCCGACCTGGCCGCGCTCTGCCGGGACACCGGCAGGGAGCTCGGCCTGTCGGTCGAGGTCCGGCAGACCGACGACGAGGCCGAGATGCTGGGCTGGCTGCACGAGGCGGCCGACGGCCGGATCCCCGTGGTGCTGAACCCGGCGGCGTTCACCCATTACTCCTACGCGCTGCGCGACGCCATCGCCCAGCGCACCGCGCCCCTGGTCGAGGTGCACATCAGCAACCCGGCCGCCCGCGAGGAGTTCCGGCACACCTCGGTGGTCGCCGCCGTGGCGACCGGCACCATCGCGGGCTTCGGGCTGAGGTCGTACGTGCTGGCCCTGCAGGCCATCGCCGAGACCACCTCCTGACCCGCGCCGTCAGGAGTCGCCGAGGCGCTTGAGGGCGCTGCGGACCTTCGCCGGGTCGTTGGTGGGCCAGAAGGGCGGCAGCGAGTCGCGCAGGAACCCGGCGTAGCGGGCCGTCGCGAGCCGGGGGTCGAGCACCGCGACCACGCCCTTGTCGTGCTGGCTGCGCAACAGGCGGCCCGCGCCCTGGGCGAGGAGCAGCGCGGCGTGGGTGGCGGCGACCGCCATGAACCCGTTGCCGCCCTTGGCGGCGACGTGGCGCTGCCGGGCGGAGCTGAGCGGGTCGTCCGGGCGGGGGAAGGGGATGCGGTCGATGATGACCAGCCGCAGCGAGGGGCCGGGGACGTCGACGCCCTGCCAGAGCGACAGCGTGCCGAACAGGCAGGTCGGCTCGTCCTCGGCGAACTGCTTGACCAGCAGCATCGTGGAGTCGTCACCCTGGCAGAGCAGCGGCACGCTCAGCCGGTCGCGCAACGCCTCGGTGGCGGCCTTGGCGGCGCGCATCGAGGAGAACAGGCCGAGCGTGCGGCCCCCGGCGGCCTCGATCAGCTCGGTGATCTCCTCAAGATAGGCCTCGGGCAGGCCGTCGCGGCCCGGCTGGGGCAGGTGCTTGGCGACGTAGAGGATGCCGCTGCGCGGGTGGTCGAAGGGGGAGCCCACGTCGATGCCGGCCCATCCGGCCCGGCTCTTGCCGCCCTTGCCGCCCTTGTTCTCCTTCTTGCCCTTCTCCGGCGTGTCCTCGGAAGGCTCGGCGTCCGCCGCGGCGCCCGTGCCGTTGCCCAGGCCCCACTGGCGGGCCAGGCCCTCGAAGGCGCCGCCCAGGGCGAGCGTGGCCGAGGTCAGGATGACCGTACGGTCGCCGAAGAGCTTGTCGCGGAGCATGCCCGCCACAGTCAGCGGCGCGACCCGCAGCAGGGGCGGGCGCCGGTCGGTGGCCGCCTCCAGCCAGACCACCTCGGCGCGGTCGACCTCCTCGGCGTGGCCGAAGGCGTCGAGCATGCGCTGCGCGGTGTCGTGGACCTCGTCCAGCGAGGTGAAGGCCGCCCTGCGCAGCCCCGCGCCCTCCGGGTCGTCCTTGTCGCCGTTGCGCGGGCCCAGGGCGGTGATGCACGCCCACGCCGCGTCGCGGACCAGGGCGAGCGTCATGCCGAGCACCTGGGGGAGCTCGTCGAGGCGCCCGGCGGGAGCGACGGTCAGCAGGGCCTTGAGGTCCTCGCCGGCCTCCATGAGCCGGTCGGCGAGGTGCTGCTCGATGAGCTTGCCGACCCGCCGCGCGGCCACCGCGACCATGGTCTCCGACAGCTCACCGCTCACCACGGAGGTGACGCGGTCGACCAGCTCGTGGGCCTCGTCGACCACGACCACCTCGTGCTCGGGCAGGAGCGGGAAGTCCTCCATCGCGTCGATGGCGAGCAGCGCGTGGTTGGTCACGACCACGTCGGACTCGCCGGCGCGGGCGCGGGCCAGCTCGGCGAAGCACTCCATGCCGCTCGGGCAGCGGGTGGCGCCCAGGCACTCCCTGGCGCTGACCGAGAACTGCCGCCAGGCCTGCTCGTTGACGCCGGGGACGAGCTCGTCGCGGTCGCCGGTCTCGGTCTCGTTCGCCCACTCCTGGATGCGCTGGACCATCCGGCCCGTCGCGTTGACCTCACGGGGGTCGAAGAGCTGGTCCTGCTCCTCGTCGGGCCAGCCCGCGCTCGCCTTGTAGCGGCACAGGTAGTTGCGGCGGCCCTTGAGGATCGCGAACGACGGCTCGTGCGGCAGCTGCGGGGCGAGCGCCTTGGCGAGGCGGGGCAGGTCGCGGTCGACGAGCTGGCGCTGGAGCGCGATGGTGGCGGTGGAGACGACCACGGCGCCCTTGGAGGTCATCGCGTGCCTGATCGAGGGGATCAGGTAGGCGAGCGACTTGCCGGTGCCGGTGCCCGCCTGCACGGCCAGATGGTCGCCCGACTCGATCGCGCGCTGCACCGCCCTCACCATGGTGACCTGGCCGGGGCGCTCGACCCCGCCCACCGCCTCGACGGCGGTGCTCAGCAAATCCTCAACCGGGGGAATATCCACCTTTGAGGAGACGTCTTCGGATGGGGCGATGGAGTCGGTCGGCACGACAGCCAACCGTACCCGCTCGGCCCGACAGTCGCGGCTGGCTCCGGCGAGTCGCGGCGTGGACGCATACCCGTATTCCGGAACCCGAGGTTCACGTCACGTGGCAAACTGGCTGGATCACCCGGCTCATCAATCCTCGTAAGGTCAAGGGAAGGGCTACCGTTCTGGTGTCGCTGAGGCGGAAGATGGGGACGGAAAGACCGGTTCGGTAGGGTTTCCCGAGGTCGAGTGGACGAATAAAGGCTGGTTATCGCACTATGTCCTCCATGTCGGAAGTTGTCCCGTTGCCGTCGTTCGGCGAGGTGTTCTTTGACGAGCGTGGCCAGGAGCGGGTGCTCCGGGTCACCTGGCACGAAGGCACGCTGGTGCTGAGTCTGTGGCGCGGTGAGATGTGCACCGCGAGTTTCCGCATGCCCATGAGCGACGTGGGGCGCCTGGTCGACACCCTTGACGAGGGCTTCGTCGAGGCCGGTGGGCAGTACCCCGACGAGGTGGGCGAGCCCGTCCACACCGAGCAGCCACCACAGGACGAGCCGCAGGCCTACGGCGAGTATCCGGGCACCGGCCAGTACGCCCGGCCCCGGCCCGAGGACTACGCCCAGCCGCAGCAGTACCCCGACCCGGCGGGCCCGGCCGGTCATGTCCCCTCGCCGCTCGACGAGCCCCGCCAGGTCGCCGCCCTCGGCCCGAACGACGTGCTCGTCGCGCGCGGCGTGGTGCCCCCGCTGGACCGATCCGACCGCTCCGACCGGCCCCAGGACCGGATGCCCGCCGGGTACGGCTCCTCCGACGCCGTGCCCCGCGAGAACATGATCGTGAACGACGCCCTGCCCTACGGGCAGCCGCAGCCCGTCGAGCCGCTCGGCGCGGGTCCCGTCCCCGGCGAGCCGCCCTACCAGCTGCCCGGCGACCGCTACCCGCCCGCGCAGCCCCCGTACGGCACCCAGCAGCCCGACCCCTACGCCGCGCCCGTCCAGCAGCCCGACCCGTACGCCGCGCCGCCCGTCCAGCAGCGGCCCGACGCCTACGCCGGGCCCGCCGACCGGTTCGGCGGCCAGCGCCCCGACTCCTACGGCGTGCCGCCCCAGCCCCGGCCCGTCGACCCGTTCGCGCCCCCGGAGGGCCGGCAGAAGCCGTCCGCCTCGTTCACGCCGCGTCCCGACCAGTTCTTCGGCCAGTTCGCCGAGTCCGCTCCGCCCGCCCAGCCCGCGCCGCCCGTCCAGCAGCGGCCCGAGCCCGATCCCTACGCGCAGGGCCAGCAGAACTCGACCGACCCCTTCGGATTCGCCGCCCAGCAGCAGGCCTCCTACGGGGGCGCGCAGGCCGACCAGTACGGCGGCTACCCGCCCCCCGCGCAGCCCGACCCGTACGCGTTCGGCGGCAGGCAGCCCCACCAGGCCGGTCACCCGGCCGACCTGCGCGACCTGTACGGCTCGCCGCCCGCGTACCCGCAGCAGGACGTCGACCCCTCCGACCCGCTGGGCCTGCGCGGCCAGGCGGCGTCCGCGGCGCCCGACCAGAGGCTGCCCCGCCCCTACGTCCAGGATCCGCCGCCGCACTCCACCGGCGAGAGGCTCCGCCCCGAGCAGCACTACGAGGAGCAGCGCTACGACGAGCGCTACGACGACCGCCGCCGCGAGGGGCGGCGCCGCGACGACCGGGACGAGCGCCGCGACTGGTGATCTCCCCCCGGGACCCGGCGCCGCCGCGTCCCGGTCGCGAGCTCGACCTCCGAGGGGATAACGTGTGGCGTCCGCCGGACCACGGGTCCGGCGCCGGGGGACGGTGTCGGCCGCCCCGGGCGGTTCGCGGGGCGCGCCGGGGCGGGTAAGTTGATCGATCCCTATCGGGCGGGGTGGCGTGGACGAGTCGACGGTGCTGCAGATGCTGGCCGTTTCGGTCGTCGCGATCGCGGTGGCCGCGGTCGCCAGGCACAAGGGGTGGCCCGCGCCGCTGCTGCTGGTGCTCGCCGGGGTGGTGCTGTCGCCGTTCGTCCCCACCTACGAGCTCGACCCCCAGCTGGTCCTGCTGGTCTTCCTGCCCCCGCTGCTCTACTCGGCGGCGATCGACAGCTCCTACCTGAGGCTCAAGGACTTCCGCAGGCCGGTGGCGCTGCTCTCGGTCGGCCTGGTGCTGTTCACCACGCTGGTCATCGGGTGGGTGACCCACCTGCTCCTGCCTCAGCTGCCGCTGGCCGCCGCGTTCGCGCTGGGCGCGATCGTGGCCCCGCCCGACGCGGTCGCCGCCGTCGCCGTGGCCCGCAGGCTCGGGCTGCCCCGCAAGGTGGTCACCATCCTGGTGGGGGAGAGCCTGTTCAACGACGCCACCGCGCTCACCGCCTACCGGGTGGCCATCGCGGCCGCGGTCGGGCAGGGCATCACCTGGCAGGCCGCCGCCCTCGACTTCGTCCGCTCCGCGGCGGGCGGCGTGGTGATGGGCCTCGCGCTCGCCTGGGTCCTGGCCTGGGTGCTGGTGCGGCTGCGTGACGCGCTCGTCGAGAACACCGTCATGCTGCTCATCCCGTTCGCCGTCTACCTGGCGGCCGAGAGCGTGCACGTCTCCGGCGTGATCGTCGTGGTGATCGTCGGCCTCTACATCGGCCACCGCATGCCCAAGGCGGCCTTCGGCACCCGGCTGCTGTCCGACGCGGTGTGGAAGGTCCTCGACTTCTTCCTGGAGACGATCGTCTTCGCGCTGATCGGCCTGCAGATGTGGCCGATCATGCGCGGGCTGGAGTGGGGCGACGGGTGGAAGCTCGCCGGGATGGCGCTGGCGGTCTTCGCCGCCGCGGTGGTCGCCAGGGTGGTCTGGGTCGTGCCCAGCATCTACCTGCCCCGGATGCTGTCGAAGAAGGTCCGCAGGACCGAGACCCACGCGCCGACCTGGCAGAACGTGACCATCGTGAGCTGGGCGGGCATGCGCGGCGTGGTCTCCCTGGCCGCGGCCTTCGCCATCCCGGAGACCTTCCCCGGCCGTGACCTGCTCCTCTTCCTCACCTTCTCGGTGGTGATCGGCACCCTCCTGGTCCAGGGCCTCACGTTCCCGGCGCTGATCCGCAGGCTGAAGGTCTCCAACGAGCAGGAGATCTACACCGACAACCTGGCGGAGGCGGCCGCGCAGCAGGCGGCCGCCACGGCCTCGCTGGCCCGGCTGGACGAGCTGGTGGCCGAGGGCGTCGACGAGGTCCACCGGGAGGTCGTCGACCAGCTCAGGACCCGCTCCGAGCGCCGTACGCTCACCGCCTGGGAGCGCCTGGGCGGCGGCACGGGGCAGGAGGGGGAGGAGACGCCCAGCAACGTCTACCGGCGGCTGCGCCGGGAGATGCTGACGGTGGAGCGCGACGTGTTCGTACGCCTCCGCGACGAGCGGCGCATCGACGACGAGGTGCTCCGCAGGGTCCTCCACGAGATCGACTTCGAGGAGGCCACCCTGGAGCGCGACTAGCCGATGACGTTGTCCACGTAGCACCAGCGCCAGTCCTCGCCCGGCTCGAACGAGGCGACGACCGGGTCGGAGGTCTGGTGGAAGTGGGCGGTGGCGTGCTTGCCGGGTGAGGAGTCGCAGCAGCCGATGTGCCCGCAGGCCAGGCACCTGCGCAGGTGGACCCAGCGGCCGCCGTCGGCCAGGCACTCCTCGCACCCCTCGGGCGTGCGCGGCTTCGGATCCTGGGCCTCAAGGATGTGCTCACAGGTCGTCATGGTTTCCCCCTCGTGTGACTACAGAGATCGTACGACCAGTGGGGAGTCCCGGTTTCGCCCCCTCCCCGCGTTCGGGTTCCGCCGCCCGTCCGTCCCCCGGTTTCCGGGCCGTCCCGCGCCGCGCCCGCGTCCCGGCTGCACCGGCTCTCCCGGCTCTCCCGCCGTTCCGGCCCGCGAGCGGAACGGCGGGTAACGAGCCGGTACGGCGGCGCCTGTGGCGGCTGCCCGTTGGGTAGGGTCTGGGCATGCGACCCCTTCAGCGACGAATTCCCGTCCTCGCCGCCTCTGTGCTGGCCGCCGCGCTCATCACCACCGGCTGCTCCGAGATCCAGGAGGTGAGCCAGGGCATCGACAAGGCGCAGCAGTGCGTGCAGGCCGCGGGCATCGTCACCGAGACCGCCGCCAAGGTCTCCGGGCTGCTCGACGACCCCGCCGCGATGGAGAAGGCACTGCAGGACGGCGGCGCCAAGCTGGGCGACCTGGCCGACAAGGCGGCCAACACCTCGTTGAAGGAGGCCGCCGAGGGCGTCTCGGGCACCCTGCAGGGCTTCAACGTCACCGACGCCAACAGCGCGGTCGACGCCGCCCAGAAGGTGGCCACCGACTCGGTGCAGTGGGTCCAGCAGCTGACCAACGCCTGCGGCTAGTCCGGCCCCCCGGCGGCGGCCGTCGCGCCGCCGCACGGGACCGTCCGGGGGTGCCCGTCGGCACCTCCGGAAATCCCGGGTTCTCTAGGGGAAATGTGGTTGAAATACCGTTATTTCCATGAAGACCCAGGACAGTTCATGAACTCTCCGGACAACGAGCCCGACCCCCGGTTCACCCTTGCCAACGAACGCACCTACCTGACCTGGTTGAGCACGTCGCTCGCGCTGAGCGCGGGCGGCGTGGCCATGGCCGCCGTCTCCGCCGACGTCTTCGTCCCGTGGATGCGCACCGTGCTCGCGGTGGTCCTGGTGTCGCTGTCCGCCCTGGCGGCCGCGATGGCCTACCCCCGCTGGCGCCGGGTCCAGCGCGCCCTGCGCAGCTCCGCCCCGCTCCCGCCCCCCGCTCTCGCGCCCCTGTTCGGGTACGGCGTGGCGGCGGTCGCCGTGCTCGCCCTCGTCCTCATCCTGCTGTCCCGGTGAGCCCGCGGTGAACCGGCTGTGGGACGCGGGCCTGCAGAGCGAGCGGACCCGCCTGGCCTGGGTCCGTACCACCGCCATGCTGGCCGTGACCAGCCTGGCCGGCGCGGGGGTGGCCCTGCGCGCCGGAACGCCCGCGGTGGCGATCATCCCCTTCGTCCCGGCCGTGTTCTGCGCCGTCCTGCTGCTGACGCACACGGGCATCCGCTACCGGCGCGCCCAGGAGGCCCTGCACGGGGAGCGTCCCCTCGACAACCGGGTCGACGCCCTCATCGCCTGGCTCGGTACCCTCGCCGCCGTGACCGGAGCCATCGCCTTCGTTCTGGGAAGGTTCGGAAGGTAAAAAATGCGGCAAGATATCGCAGCATGTCACGCTTCGATGATCTGCCCGGCTACGCGGCGTCGATCGCCTCACTGATCGACGCGGTCAACCTCGGCGTTCACATCGCGAGCAGGCCACTCAGCCGGGAGCTCACCGAGCGGTCCGGCCTCCAGACGGACCTGCTGGTCGATCTCCGATTCGTGCTCCCCGCCAGGCCGCTCACCGCCGAGGGGCTGGCCGCCCTCTACCGCTACAACCCTTTCAACCGGTCGGAGATCGACGTACAGATCACCCAGGGCACCCTCGTCGCCGGCGGCGACGGCACGCTGCGCGCCACCGCGACCGCGCTGTCCTTCATCGCCTCCCTGTACGAGGCGCACGCGGCGGTGACCGGCGAGCTGTGGGCGGCCCAGGCCGACCGGCTGCCCGAGCTGGCGGATCTCGCGGGCAGGCTCCTGGAGGCCGGTGCCGACGGCGGTGGCGCGGCCTTCGCCCAGGCCTCGCCGCCCCACGAGCCGGCGGGGACCCCGCCGGGCGTGCTGCTGTTCAACCGGCTGGCCGTGCTGCGCTACCACCGCGCAGACGCGCACGCCGACGCCTGGAGGGGGGAGGGCCTCACCGCGGCGCAGATCATCGCCCTGCCCCCGGGGCCCGCCCGCGACCGGATCGAGGTGGAGACGAACCGTCGCGCCGCGCGGCCGTACGAGAGTCTGACCACCCGTGACCGGCAGGCCCTCCTGCTGGGCCTGAGCGCCCTCGACCTGCCCTGAGGGGGGTCGGCGCCCGGGGCCTGAAGCCCCGGGCGCCGGGAGAGTGCTCCCTTCCCCTGGACACTCTCCGCGGGTCAGTACCAGTTGCTCGCCTGGAAATGACCCCACGCGCCGCACGGTGACCCGTAGCGGCTCTTGATGTAACGCAGACCCCAGTGGATCTGCGTGCTCGGGTTGTAACGCCAGTCCCTGCCGCTGCCGCCCATCTTCGAGCCGGGCAGCGCCTGCGGGATGCCGTACGCACCCGATGAGCGGTTGTACGCACGGTGGTTCCAGTTGCTCTCCCTGGTCCAGAGACTGTCCAGGCAGCGGAACTGGCTGTGCGGCCACGCTCGGCGGGACACGAGACGATAGGCGATCGTCTTGTTCCTGCCCTTGGCGGTCCTCGCGACCGCTTTCACCCTCGGCTTCACCTGGGTGGCCCAGGTGAGGCGGTACACCGTCCTCGACGTCCCTTTCCTGGACGTCTCGGAGGCGCTTTCAGCCTGTCCCACCGTCGGTGGACCGACCATCGCCGAGGCGGTGAGCACGGTCATGACGGTGTTGCGCAGAACGCGGTAGCTGTTCACATGGATCCTTGTCCTCGGGCCGCGTGCGGAAGGCGCGGGAGGGCACGTGGTGCCCCCGGCGTCCGACGATCCGGCGCCCGTGGCTCGGACGGGGAACGTCCGCGTGGTCTCTCCGGCCTGTTTCCGGCATGAGACGCCGCGGCGATCTCTCTAGGCGGCTTTCTAGTACGCGAGAGCGCGCCGGACGGTGGATCGGACACGCGAAGGAAAGGAGTTTGCCCGATCTTCGGGATCTACGGGTGGTTCGGCGAAGGGGCGGTTACGACCGGCGAATCACCCATGCCGGGAGACGGTGTGAAAATCACCCTGCCATGGGGTTTCAGCGCACCGTCTCCTGATCAGTACCAGCCCCGCGTCGTGAAGTGCGTCCACGCCCGGCACGGTGAGCCGTAGCGGCTCTTGATGTAGCCGAGCCCCCACCGGATCTGCGTCCTGGGGTTGGTGCGCCAGTCGCGCCCGGCGCTGGCCATCTTGCCGCCGGGCAGCGCCTGCGGGATGCCGTACGCGCCCGACGAGCGGTTGTGGGCGCGGTGGTTCCAGTTGCTCTCCCTGGTCCAGAGCCTGCTGAGGCAGTTGAACTGGGCGCTGTTCCAGCCGTGCGCGGACACCATCGGCCTGGCGACGGCCTGGTTGCCCGGTCTTGCCGAGGACGCCTGGGCGACCGTGGTGGTGGTGCCGAGGGCGAGCATCGAGGTGATCGCCAGCACACCGGTACGGCGGAGCGTCGACATGGGACTCCCTTGTGCTTCGGTGACGGGGGACGGCCGACACGATGCCGGGCGACGCGGCGCCGGGCGAGTCGACAGCGTCTGTCAGGAGTCCTGTCAAAGATCGGTAAGAGGATGATCAAAGCATTGGTGAGGGGAGCGTCGTCTCACCTGTGGCCTCAGTCACATTTCACTTTTTGGACGGCATAACTCCCAAATGTGACAAGGGGAATAGGGTGCGGCTCATGGGAATCCGTGATATCGCCATTCACACTCTTTCCGACGCGCCCACCACCCTGGCCGAGCTTGCCGGGGACCGGGCCGTCCTCGTCGTGAACGTCGCCTCCAAGTGCGGCCTCACCCCCCAGTACGCGGGGCTCGTCGACCTCCAGCGGACCTACGGCGACCGGGGTTTCACCGTCGTCGGCGTGCCGTGCAACCAGTTCTACGGCCAGGAGCCGGGCAGTGCCGAGGAGATCCAGGAGTTCTGCTCCACCACCTATGGCGTCGACTTCCCGCTGCTGGCCAAGACCGAGGTCAACGGCGACGGCAGGCACCCCCTGTACGACGCGCTGACCGCCGCGCCCGACGCCGAGGGCGAGGCCGGTGACGTCAAGTGGAACTTCGAGAAGTTCCTCGTCTCGAAGGACGGGGAGGTGCTGGCCAGGTTCCGGCCGACCGTCCAGCCCGACGACCCCGCCCTCATCGCGGCGATCGAGAAGTCCCTCTAGCCGCGCAGCTGCCCCTGACGATCAGCTCGGTGGGCAGCAGCACGCCCCGGGGCCTCCTGGCGCCGCCGCGCAACACCAGCTCGGCGGCGCGGTAGCCGATGTCCCTGGCCGGCTGGGCGATCACCGTCAGCGGCGGCGAGCACAGCTCGGCCCAGGGCACGTCGTCAAACATGATCATGGACAGGTCCCTGGGGATGCGCAGGTCCAGCTCCCGCGCCGCCAGCACGGCCGCCTCGCCCAGCAGGTTGCCCCCGGCCAGCACGGCCGTCAGGTCGGGCCGGTGCTGGAAGAGCCCGGCCGCGGCGGCGTACGCGGAGTCGCGGCTGCCCCGGGCGACGACGATCAGCTCCTCGTCGACGAGGGGCCCCAGCGCCTGCCTGAAGACCGACAGGCGCTGTTCCTGCCCCGGGCCGCCCAGATAGGCGATGCGCCGGTGTCCCAGCCCCGTCAGGTAGTCGACCGCGGTCCTCACCCCCGCGCGGTCGTCGGCCACCACCGCCGGGATGTCGTCGCGCCCGGCCGCGACCCGGTGCGCGAACACCGTGACCACCCCGGCCCGCAGCGTCGGCGCCCAGCTGTCGCCGTCGCCCGAGGGGACCGCGATCACCCGGTCGACGCCCTGCTCCAGCAGCGTGCCGATCAGCTCGGCCTCGCTCTCGGGGTCGTCGCCGGTCGCGCCCACGATCACCGGCTCGCCCGCCGAGCGCGCGCAGGCGAGCACGCCGTCGGCCACCCGGCCGTAGAAGGTGTCGGTGATGTCGGGCAGCAGCAGCCCGATCCCGCCCGAGCGCCGCTGGCGCAGGTTGCGCCCGAGCGCGCTGGGCCGGTAGTCGAGCTGGGCGGCGACGGTCAGCACCCGCTCCCTGGTCTCCGGGCTGGCCGACCCGCCCGACAGGACCCGGGACACCGTCGCGACCCCCACCCCGGCCGCCCCGGCGACATCCTTGATCGTCGTACGACGCGTATTCATGGAAACGATTCCATCATGATTTCCGTGCTCAATCCAGTGTCGGCCGACGGCAACTGTCCTGCTGACAGGCCGGAATCAGGAAGACTCTTGACATGGATGTCCGTTTCCGATGAGATGCATGAAAACGTATCCAATATCGGGTGAACGCGGGGTTGGCCCGAGGCGACAAGGACTTCCATGGCATCCATTGTTCTCAGCAAAGTCGACAAGATCTACGCGGGCGGCGTCAAAGCCGTGAACGGCCTCGACCTTGAGATCAAGGACGGGGAGTTCATGGTGCTGGTCGGGCCGTCCGGATGTGGCAAGTCCACCGCCCTGCGGATGATCGCCGGGCTCGAGGACATCAGCGGCGGCGAGATCTCCATCGGCGACCGGGTGGTCAACCACCTGCCCCCGAAGGACCGCGACATCGCCATGGTCTTCCAGAACTACGCGCTCTACCCGCACATGACCGTCGAGGAGAACCTCGCCTTCGGTCTGAAGCTCCGCAAGATGCCCAAGGCGGAGATCGCCAAGCGCGTCGGCGAGGCCGCCAAGATGCTCGGCCTGGACCAGTACCTCAAGCGCAAGCCCGCCGCCCTCTCCGGTGGCCAGCGCCAGCGTGTCGCGATGGGCCGCGCGATCGTGCGCGAGCCGCAGGCCTTCCTCATGGACGAGCCGCTGTCCAACCTGGACGCCAAGCTCCGCGTCTCCATGCGCGCCTCCCTCAACACCCTGCACGAGCGCCTGGGCGTGACGACGGTCTACGTCACCCACGACCAGGTCGAGGCCATGACCCTTGGCGACCGCGTCTGCGTGCTGCGCGACGGCCTGCTCCAGCAGGTCGACACCCCGCAGAACCTCTTCGACAAGCCGGTCAACCTGTTCGTCGCGGGCTTCATGGGCTCCCCGTCGATGAACTTCGTCAACGCCGAGCTGGTGCGCGGCGAGGGCGGCGCCGCCGTCGCGTTCGCGGGCTTCAAGCTGCCGGTCCCGGCCGAGACCCTCGCCGAGAAGCGCGGCCTCGACCAGTACTTCGGCAAGAAGATCATCCTGGGCATCCGCCCCTCCGACTTCGACGACTCGGTCGCCGCCAACGGCTCCTCCTCCGGCTGGGTCCGCCTGCCGGTCAAGGCCGAGGTCACCGAGGAGCTGGGCTCCGAGATCAACGTGCTGTTCCTGATCGACGCCCCGCCGGTCCAGCACCAGGACACCGTGGCCGCCGCCGCCGACGACGGCGAGGAGGACGCGACGCTGCCGCTGGTGGGCGACAAGTCGCTGTGGACCGCCCGCGTCAACTCCCGCAGCCACGTCCGTCCCGGCCAGAACATCGAGCTGATCGTCGACACCCACAACCTGCACTTCTTCGACCCGGTCTCGGGCCTGGCGATCGGCCACGAGGCCAACGCCCGCGTCTGATCCGCCGCGCGGGCCGTCGCCCGCGTCCGGTTCGTCGAGCGGGCCGCTTCACCGAGCGGGCCGCGAGGCCCGTCCCGACCGACACCGCAGGCTGGAAGGGCCCGCGCCACGACCCCCTCCCGTGGCGCGGGCCCTTCCGTCTTTCTTTGTCGTCTTCGTCGGCAGGGGGCGGCCGGGATCCCTCAGGCGGCTCTCCCTCAGCGGCGGGCGAGGCGGCGCGAGAACCGGCCGATCAGGCTGATGGGGAGCAACTTGCCGACCCTCACGATGACCTTGTAACGCAGGTCGGGGACGCTCACCCGCACGCCCCGGGCCAGGTCGCGCATGGCCTCGCGGGCGACGTTGTCCGCCGACAGCCAGAAGAACTCGGGGATGCCCGACTTGTCCATCGAGGCGCGCTGGTGGAACTCGGTGTGCACGAACCCCGGGCACAGGGCCATGACCCGCACGCGGCTGCCGGCCATCTCGACGGCCGTGGACTCGCTGAAGCTGACCACCCACGCCTTGGACGCGCTGTAGGAGCCCCGGGGGAAGAACGCCGCCACCGACGCGACATTGATCACCGCGCCCCGGTCGCGCTCCCGCATCCCCGGCAACGCGGCCATCGTGAGCCGCAGCACCGCCTCGCAGTGCAGCTTGAGCATCCGCAGCTCCTCCTCGGCGGGCACGTCGAGGAAGTGACCCTGGTGGCCGAACCCCGCGTTGTTGACCAGCAGGTCGACCCCCTCGCCGAGCCGCCGCTCCACCGCCTCCAGGCCCTCGTCGGTCACCAGGTCGGCGGCGAGCACCTCGCTGCTCACCCCGTACCGCAGGCGCAGTTCCTCTGCGACGGAGACGAGGCGCTTCTCGTCGCGGGCGACCAGGACGAGCGAGAACCCGTCGGCGGCCAGGCGGCGGGCGAAGGCGGCACCGATGCCGGCCGTCGCCCCCGTGATCAGTGCGGTTGGCATACCTGCAGTCTAGGGACGGCGCGGAGGGGACGGTGACGGGCACGGCGGGGCGGGGCAGGTGTATGCGACGAGCGACGGGAGATGCGACCGGGGAGAATGGGGGCGGGCGGCTCGGGGAGGGCAGGGGCGTACGGGAACCACCCGGCGCGGCCGGAACCTTCGGGGTGCCGGGGGCGTACAGGTGATCATCTGACGCAGGTGACGAACAACAGGAGGCTGAGAACCGTGCCGAACTCCCGCCGGGCAGGATTCCGGACAGGATGGGGCCTGGCCCTGCTGAGCGCGGCGCTGGTCGCCTGCTCCTCGACCGGGACCACCGAGACCGCAGGAGCCACCGGGAGCACCGGGACCACGGAAAGCCCCGGATCCGCCTCGCCCACGGCCTCGCGCGAACCCGCGGGGGAGGGGACGACGGACGCCGCCCCGAAGGTCCGCTTCACCGAGTTCGCCCAGCTCGACATGCCGGTGGCGATGGCCCTGCGCAAGGACGACCCGACGCTCTACATCGCCGAGCAGACGGGACGGCTGCGCGCGGTGAAGGACGGGAAGGTCGCCGAGGCGCCCGTCGTCGACCTCTCCCGGGAGATCAGCACGGGCAACGAGCAGGGGTTGCTCGGGGTGGCCTTCCACCCCGACGGGGACTTCCTCTACCTCGATTGGACCGACCGCGAGGGGCACACGCACGTCACCGAATGGGCCTTCTCCGGCGGCAGGGCGACCGGCCGCAGGGACGTGCTGACCCAGCGGCAGCCGTACGCCAACCACAACGGCGGGCAGCTCGCCTTCGGGCCCGACGGCCACCTCTACATCGCGCTCGGCGACGGCGGCAGCGGGGGAGACCCGCAGGGCAACGGCCAGAAGCTGGACACCTGGCTCGGCAAGATCCTCAGGATCGACCCGCGCGGCACCCCGTACGAGGTCCCCCGCGACAACCCGTTCGTCGGCAGGCAGGGCGCCAAGCCGGAGATCTGGTCGTACGGCCTGCGCAACCCCTGGCGGTTCACCTTCGACGCGAGGACCGGCGACATGTGGATCGGCGACGTCGGCCAGAACGCCTGGGAGGAGGTCGACTTCGAGCCGAAGGGCGAGGGAGGCCGCAACTACGGCTGGAACCGCAGGGAGGGCGCCCACCCGTTCAGGGGCGGCGACGGTGACGGCACGGTGGACCCGGTCATCGAGTATCCGCTGGGCGAGGGCGGCAACTGCTCGGTCATCGCCGGATACGTCTACCGGGGCAAGAAGATCCCCGGGCTGGAGGGACGGTTCGTCTACGGCGACTTCTGCGCGGGCTGGGTCAAGGCCGCGCCTCCCGGTGGAAAGGGACGGGGTGACGACCTGGGCACGGTGGAGCAGCTGTCGTCCTTCGGCCAGGACCACGACGGCGAGTTGTACGCGCTCAGCCTGTCGGGCCCCGTCTACCGGGTCGAGGCGGCCCCGTGAGTTCGCCCCGTGTGGGATCGGCGGGGTGAGAGGCGGTCGGCCGAGGTCCGTCTACCGGGCTGAGGCCGCCCCGTGATGCCGGCCCTCCGGCGGGGGTGCGCCGTCCCGCCACCATAAACGATCAGAGAATACCCGGTGATCTTTTGGCAAGGAGGGTGCGTCGGGCGATCGAGCCTTTCGGCGGGAAAATATAACGGGTTCCGGAGGCATGTCGTTTGTGTGCCAAGCGCCTGTTCCTGGTTTGACGTATTCGCCATGAGGAGCCCGAAATGGCTAGAAAGTTCATTATGCCGATCCTTCTCGCGGTGATGGCCGGGAGCGGGGCGGGGATGGGGATCAGCGGTGTGGCAGCCGCTGAGACCGGTTCCCGCGTATCGGCGATCACCCCGTATCCGCCGAACGTCAACTTCGCTTTCGCCGCCTCGCGCCTCTCCGCCGATGCGCAGGACGTCCTCGACGACGCGGAGGGCGTCGCCGCCGAGGCCGGTGCCGTCGCCGGAGACGCGGAGGCCGTCGCCACCGCCGTGGAGGCCATCGCCGGTGTCGTGGGAGGAGCCGACTTCGGTCCTCAGCTGTCCTCCATCGCCTCGGCGAGGGCCGAGCTGCGCGCCGCACAGGACGGCGAAGCCAGCGCGGCCGGCGCGGCGCGGGTCGCGCCCGCCGCCCTGGGGGTCGCCCCCGCCGCCGCGAGGCTCGTCTCCGCGGCCCGGCTGGTCGCCTCCGGCGTGGAGGTCCGCACCGCCCCCGAGGGGAACGGCTCCTACGCCGCGTCGCTCGCCGCCAGGGCCGAGAAGATCGCGGCCAGGGCCAGGGAGATCGTCAAGAGGGCCAGGGAGATCGCTTCCAGGGCCGGGGACATCGCCAGCGAGGCCGGTGGCCTCGCGGTTCTCGCGGCGTCGGCCGACCCCGCCGCCGCGGTGGTGGCCACCGGTGCCGCGCGGACGGCCGCCGAGGCCGAGGAGATCGCCAAGGCCGCCGCGCGCCTCGCCTCCGCCGCGGAGTCCCTCGCCCTCGCGGTCGCGAGCCTCGCGCGCCTCATCGCCGACGCCGAGTCCGACAGGGACGGCGGCGACGGCTTCGGCGACGGTGACGGCGTCGGCTTCAGAGGGTGCGGCGACGACGGCGACTGCGGCGACGGCTGCGAGGACGGCGCCGAGGGGTGCGTCCGCGGAGCGTCGGCGGAGGCGAGCGACGCCGGCAGGCTGCCCTTCACCGGATCGCCCCTGACGGTCGTGGCCGCGGTGGGCGGTGGCCTGCTGGCCGCCGGGGCCGCGGGCATCCTGATCTCGCGGCGCCGTCGATCCTCCGGTGCCGCCTAGGGGCGATCTTCCGGTGCCGCCGGGGGGTCACCCTTCGGCGGCACCGGAAGGTGACCCTTCGGTGCGGCCGGGAGGGCGAACCTCGGTGCCGCCTGGCGCGCGCCGCCGCGTCGTCATGGTCTGCCTGCTGGCCGCCGCCGTCGCCGTACCGGCCGGCGGCTGGTCCGCCCATCTCGGCCTGAGCGTGCGGGATCACCTGGAGGCGACCGAGAACGCGCTGCTCCGGCTGCGCGCCGCGGTGAGCGCCGGTGAACCGGACCTCGTGGCCGGACCGCTCGCCGAGGCGCGGAGGCACGCGGCCGAGGCGCGGCGGCTGACCGCCGGCGCGGACTGGTCGGTGCTCGCCCACGCCCCGGTGCTGGGAGACGCCGCGACGACCGTCCGGGCGCTGGCCGAGGGGGCCGCGGAGCTGACCGACGTGCTGGACGGCGTCCAGCGGGCCGGCGCGGCGTTCATCGCGGCCGGCACGCACTCTCCGGGCACGCCCCCGCCGGGCGGCCCGAGACGGCTGCTCGCCGTCGCGGAGACGGCGGCGCCGATCCTCGACGACGGTATCGCCCGGCTCGCACGGGTGAGTGCCCGGCTGGCGGCCGCTCCCGCGCACACCGGCGTGGACCGGCTGGACCGGGCGCGCGACACGGCGCTGCGCGAGGTCGACCGGCTGCGCGCCGCGCTGGGCGACGCGGCGACCGCCGCCGCGCTGCTCCCCGCGATGCTGGGCGGCGACGGCCCGCGCCGCTACTTCCTGGCCTTCCAGACCAACGCCGAGGCGCGGGGCACCGGGGGCCTGGTGGGAGCCTTCGGCATCCTGAGGACCGACCACGGCCGGGTCGTCGTCGAGCGGCTGGCTCCCAACGACGGTCTCGCCGCCAGCCCCGTACCCGTCGCCGACCACGGCCGGGACTTCCGCGGGCGCTACGGGCCGAGTGCGGCCAGGATGCTGTCGATCTCCAACCTCTCCCCGCACTTCCCGTACGCCGCGGCCATCTGGACCGGGCTGTGGGAGCGGCAGGCCCGCACCCGGCTCGACGGCGCCATCGCCGTCGACCCGGTCGGGCTCTCCCACCTGCTGCGGCTGACCGGCCCGGTCACCCTGCCCGGCGGGGAGAAGGTGACCCCGGGCAACGTGGTCGACCTCACCGAGCGGGTGGCCTACGCCCGCTACACCGACCCCGTGGCGCGCAAGCGGTTCCTCATCGAGGTCGCCCGCGCCGTGAGCGAGGCGCTGCCCGCGTTCCTCGCCGATCCCGCCGCGGCGCTGCCCGTGCTGACCGCCATGGTGGGCGACCGGCGGCTCCAGGTCTGGAGCCGTCACGAGGCCGAGCAGCGACTCCTGGCGCGAACCCCGGTCGGCGGCGTGCTGCCGTCGGGGCCGGGACCGTTCGCCGGGCTGGTGGTCAACAACTCCGCCGGCGGCAAACTCGACTACTACCTGGCACGCTCCCTCGACTACGAGCTGGGCCCCTGCCGGGACGGCCTGCGCTCCTCGACCGTACGGGTCCGGCTCACCAACGACGTCCCGAGAGGGACGCTGCCCTCCTACGTCACCGGCAGGCTCGACTCCGCCAGGAGCCACCACACCCCCGGTTCCAACCTGCTGTGGGTGTCGCTGTACGGCGGGCTCGGCGCGAAGGTGACCGCCGCCAGGCTCGACGGCGACCGGGTGGCGGTCGTGCGCGAGACCGAGCGGTCCCACCCCGTCTACTCGACCATGCTGGAACTCGCCCCCGGGCAGTCGAGGTCCCTGCGGTTCGACCTCACCGAGGTCGCCTCGGGCGGCCGGCCGCTGGTTCCCGTGCAGCCGCTCGTCCGGCCGCAGCGGACCCACGTCGTCGAGGACTCCCGGGGGTGCGCCCCTTGACGGGGACGGATCTCACCGTACGGTTTGTCGCGTGCATCGGTATAAAAGGGCAAAGAGCGGTGCGCCGGGGACGTTGACGGACCGGAGGCGATCTAGTCTCCCGTCATGAGGGCTTCGCCGTGGACCGCTCGGAGCGCACACAGCCTCGTGACCGGTGAAGACGGCGCGGATCCCGGAAACGGGGGGGACGCCCCGCCCGGACACGAGGGCTGCGGTTCACGCTGCTGGAGGGACATGGGGAAGGTGCCCCGGGAGGGCGTCCGCTTCCGCATCCTGTTCGTGTGCACGGGCAACATCTGCCGTTCCCCGCTCGCCGAGCGGCTGACCCGCTCGGCGCTCGGGCCGTGCCCGGCGCTCCAGGTGACCAGCGCGGGCACCCACGCCCGGCCGGGTCTGGAGATGGACCGGCACGCCGTGCGGACGCTGGTACGGCTCGGCGGGGACCCCGAGGGCTTCGGCTCCCGCCTCCTCGTCCCCGCGCTGGTGGCCGAGGCGGACCTGGTGCTGACGGCCGCGAGCCGGCACCGGGCGCATTCGGTGGCCCTGCATCTCGCGGCGGCCACCCGGACCTTCACCATCGCCGAGTTCGGCACGCTGGCGCGGGCCGTGCCGCCGGAGAGGGTGATCCGGCACCGCGACCCCGTGTGCAGGGCCCGCGCCCTGGTCGACGAGGCGCGGGCCCTGCGCGGGCTGGTGCGGGTGGACGAGCCCGACATCGCCGACCCCTACCGGGGGTCCCGGCGGGCCTACCGGGCGGCCGGGCGGAGCATCGCCGGGGCGCTCGACGTCGCGTTCCGGCTGCTCACACACCCACGGGATGCTTGACGGCCGGCTCGGACTTCTTGGGCCGCTTGGGCTCCTTGGACTCGTAGCCGTACCCGTAGCCGTATCCGTAACCGAAGTACGTGCTGTCCCTGAGCGGGACGAAGTTCAGGACGGTCCCCACCACGCGGGCGTTGACCGACGCCAGCAGCTCGGTGGCGCGCGCCATGTGCTCCCGCCGGGTCTTGCCGTGACGGCTGACGAGGAGAACGCCGTCGCAGAGCGCGCCGAGCGTCGCGGCGTCGGTCACCGGCAGCAGCGGCGGCGCGTCGATGATCACCATGTCGTACGTCTCGGTCAGCTGGGCCAGCACCTCGCGCATCCCGCCGGAGCCGAGCAGCTCGCTCGGGTTCGGCGGGATCTGCCCGCTCGGCAGGACCGACATGCCCGGCTCGCCCCAGACCTGGATGACCTCCTTCAGCTGCGCCCTGCTGATGAGCACGTCCGTCAGGCCCGTCGTCCCCTCGATGCCGAGGTAGTTGGGGATGCTCGGGCGGCGCAGGTCGCCGTCCACCAGCATGACCCGCCATCCGGCCTGGGCGAGGGTGATCGCCAGGTTGGCGGAGACCGAGGACTTCCCCTCGCCCGGCAGGCAGCTGGTGACCACGAGCGACTTCGGCTGCCGGTCGACGCCGATGAACTGCAGGTTGGTGCGGAGCGTGCGGAACGCCTCGGACCGGGACGACCGGCCCTGGTTGCGCACGATCAGGGGATGGCGCCGCGCGTCCCGCTCGTAGCCGATGACTCCCAGGGCCGAGCCGCCCGACGCCTGCTGCAGGGCCTCCGTCGACTTGACGGTGGTGTCCAGGCGGTCACGGACGACGACGACGGCCATGGCGAGGATCGCCGCGATCAGCAGGGCCATCGCCAGGTTGACCACCGGCCTGGGACTGACCGGTGTCGTGGGCGTCTCCGCCCGGTCCACCAGCGTGACCTTCACGATGGGCCGGCTGGAGGGGGTGGGCCGTTCGATCTGGTCGATGAGCTCGGCGAAGCGCTCGCCCAGGTCGTTGGCCAGGGCGGCGGCCCGCGAGGGGTCGGTATCGCCGACCGTGGCGCGCAGCAGCACGGTGCCGGGGACGGCCTCCGCGGTGATGTTCGCCTGCACGCGCTCCACGTCGTCCTCCCCGGTGATCTGGGCGACCACCCGCCGGCTGGAGAGAAGGGTCGCGTACGACTGCACCCGCTGCGCCGACAGCATCCCCGCCTGGTAGGCGGTGGACAGGCTTCCCTCCCTGTCGTGGCCGGAGACCAGCATGGAGATCGTCGCGATGTACTTCGGCGGCGTGCCGGCCGTGACGGCGGCCGACGCGCCCACCGCCAGGACCAGCGCCAGCAGGATGAACGCCCAGTTCCTGCGCGCGAGCCGCGTGTAATAGAGGAGTTCCATGTCAGTGCCGCCTTTCGCGGATCTTCGGGAGAGGTTCGGAGGAGAGGGCCGGTATGCGCGGGCGCCCGCGCCCGTCCCGCAGCAGACAGGTGAGCACGACGGCGATCGCGCAGGCCGCGGCCGTCGCGACGAGCGGGGAGACCCGGTCCAGGACCATCGCCAGGCAGAGGGCGCCGGAGATCGCCGCGATCGCGCCGAGCGCCGCCGCGACCGCGCGGACGCCCAGGCCGGCCCGGCGCAGCCGGTGGGACACGTGGTCGGTGCCGCCCTGCAGCGGCGAGCGGCCCGCCAGCATGCGGGAGACGAAGACCACGCAGGTGTCGAGGGTCGCCAGGAAGGTCGGCAGGAACAGCCCGGCGACCGTCGCGTCCGGAGAGCGCCCGCCGGACAGGACGGCCGCCGAGCAGGCCAGCGTGAATCCGATGAACAGCGATCCGGAGTCGCCCATGAACACTCTCGCGGGCTCCCAGTTGTACGGCAGGAACCCCAGGCAGGCGCAGGTGAGCGCGCACAGGAGCAGCGCGAGCGCGGTGTGGCCCTGCGCCAGGGCGGTGGCCGCGAGGAGGGCGGCGGTGACGGCGGTGACGGTCCCCAGCGCGCCGTCCATGTTGTCCAGCAGGTTGAAGGAATTCGTCATCACGACGATCCACACCACCGTGAGGACGCCGTCCAGCCACGTCCCGGTCACGGTCGCCTGGACACCGGAGAGCACCACCCCGATCGCCACCACGGTCTCCACGGCCAGCCTGGTGACCGCCCGCAGCGGGGCGATGTCGTCGATCAGGCCGAGGACGGACACCGCGGCCGCGGCGAGGAGGATCGCGGTGATCTGCAGGTCGGCGAGACCGAGGGCGACCAGGGTGGGCACGACGGTGCCCGTCACGATCGCGATGCCGCCGACGTACGGGGTCGGGCGGGCGTGCACCTTGTGCCCGCCGGGGTCGTCGGTGAGGTTCCAGCGGACCGCGAGCCGCCTCAGCGGCACGACGGCCGTGGCGCTGAGCGCGCAGGCCGCTCCCGAGGCGAGGGCGATGGTCCCGCTCACGGGGTGGACGCCGCCGGTTCCCCGGAGGCCTCCCTGATGATCTCGGTGAGGATCTCGTCGAGGCTGCGCCGCGGGACCCAGCCGGTGAGCGCGCGGAGCTTCGCGGTGTCGGGAACCCTGCGGGTCATGTCCTCGAACCCCCGCTCGTAGGCCTCGGAGTAGGGGATGAGGTCGATCCCGGAGGTGGACCCGGTGAACTCGATGATGAGCTTCGCCAGCTCCATGATGCTCACCTCGTCGCCGGAACCGATGTTGAAGGTCTCCCCGACCGCCGCGTCCTCGTCGAGCAGCTTGAGCAGCGCGTCGACGACGTCCGCGACGTGCGCGAAGCAGCGGGTCTGGGTCCCGTCGCCGAACACGGTCAGCGGGACGGCCGAGAGCGCCTGCCGGACGAGGCTCGGGATGACCATGCCGTAGCTCGGGCTCTGCCGCGGGCCCACCGTGTTGAACAGCCGGACGATGATCGTCGGCAGGCCGCGCTCCTTGTGGTAGGCGTTGGCGAGGATCTCGTCGACGGCCTTCGCGGTGCTGTAGGCCCAGCGGACCACGGCGGTACTGCCCAGGACGCGGTCGGCGTCCTCGCGCAGCGCGCCCGAGGAGTTCTTGCCGTAGATCTCGCTCGTGCTGGTGATCAGGATCTTCTTCCGGTACCGGTGCGCGGCCTCGATGACGATCTCCGAACCCCGGATGTTGGTCGTCAGGGACCGCAGCGGCTGCTCGACGATCAGCTTGACGCCGACCGCGGCCGCCAGGTGGACGACGACGTCGCACCGGTGGACCAGCTCGTCGACCATGAGCTCGTCCAGGACCGAACCGTGCACGAAGCGAAGGTTCGGGTGCGGCCGGAGGTTCTCCAGCCGTCCCGTCGAGAGGTTGTCCAGGACGACGACCGAGTCGTCGCGGGCGAGCAGGGCGTCGGCCAGGTGCGAGCCGATGAATCCGCTGCCGCCCGTTATCAGATATCTGGTGGGTGGTGTCTTGCTCACGGGCTTCTCCTCATCATGTGCTTGGAGAGATCTCTGTCGTCGGCGGGAGGCGGCCGCTCACGCCTGCATGCCGGCCACCGCCTCGACGTTGTCGGCCCGCGTCCTCTCGAACCAGGCCACCGTCGTGCGGAGCCCGTCCTCCAGGGAGACGGGCCGCGCGCCGGGGAACAGCTCGCGCAGCAGGCGGGCGGAGGCCTGGGACTCCCGGACGTCGCCCCTGCGCGGAGGCAGGGAGATCGGCTCCACCACCCGGCCGATGATCTCGGAGAGGACGTCCATCAGGTGCCGCAGGGAGACACGGGTGCCGAAGGCCAGGTTCACCGGTTTCGCGCTCGTCACCCGGCGGGCGGCCGCGTCGGCGAGGACGCCGGTCACCGACTCCACATAGGTGAAGTCCCGCGCCTGGCCGCCGTCGCCGTACAGCGGGACCGGCTCGCCCCGCAGCGCCGCCGAGACGAACGCCGGGATCACCGCCGCGTAGGCGTGCCCGGCGCTCTGCAGCGGCCCGTAGACGTTGAAGAAGCGGAACGGCAGGACCGGCAGGCCGTAGCTGTGCGCGTAGGCCAGCGCGTAGGCCTCCGCGGCGAGCTTGCCGGCCCCGTACGGGCTGAGCGGCCTGGTGGCCAGGTCCTCGTGCTTGCGGGGCTCGGGACGGTCGCCGTACACCGAGGAGGAGGAGGCGAGGATCACGTGCGGCCTGCTCGCGCGGCAGGCCTCCAGCACGTACAGGGTGCCGGTCGCGTTGACGGCGTGCGAGGCGAGCGGGTCGGCCAGCGACCGGGGCACCGAGGGCCTGGCGGCGAGGTGGACCACGTGCGTGGCGCCGGCCACCAGGTCCGTCAGCAGGTCCCGGTCCAGGATGCTGCCGACCACGACGTCGGCCTCGACGCCCTCGAGGTTGGCGAGACTCCCGCTGCTCAGGTCGTCCAGCACCGTGATGTTCCCGACGTCGGGCCTGGCCGCCAGCACCCGGCAGGTGTGCGCGCCGATGAAGCCGGCGCCGCCCGTCACCAGTACCCTCATCGGCCGTTCCCCCGCGCGAGAAGGTGCCGGCCGCGCGTCTCGCACAGCGACCGGTAGAGGTCCTCGGTGTCGGAGACGAGGCGGTCCAGGTTGAACGCGTACGTCGTCCAGTCGCGGGCCGCGCCGCCCATCCGGCGGGCGAGGCCGGGATCGGACAGCAGGCGGACGGTGTGCGCCGCCAGCTCGTCCGGGGCGGGGCCCGACAGCAGGCCGGTGTGCCCGTCCCTGACGACCTCGGAGACGCTTCCCACCCGGGTGGAGACCACGGGGGTGCCCGCCATGCCCGCCTCGACGAGCGTGAGCGGGGTGCCCTCGTTGTCCGAGGTGAGCAGGACCACGTCGGCGGCGGCGTAGACCGTCTGCACGTCCCCGCGCCAGCCGAGCAGGTGGAAGGAGTCGCGCACGGTCTCGGCGTCCCGCTCGACCTGGCGGCCGAGCTCGCCGCCGCCGCACATGAGGAAGTGGCAGCCGGGGATGCGGCCGAGCACGGCGTGGGCAACGGCGACGAACCGGTCGGGCCGCTTCACCTGGGTGAGGCGGCCCACGTACGCCACCACGGGCGCGTCCTGCGGCAGGCCCAGTGCCGCGCGGGCCGCGCCGCGATCGGGGACGGGGCCCGGCCGGACCCCGGGCGGGATGACGACGTACTGCTCGGGACGGCCGATCCCCGCCTGGAGTAATTCGTCCCTCACCCTGGCCCCCACCGTCACCAGCCGGTCCGACATGGAGGCGAGGATCCGTTCCGAGCCCACGTACAGGCCGCGTCTGACCGGTGAGAAGTAACCGTGCAGCAGGTGGCCGTGGAAGACGTGCACCCGGGCCGAGCCGACGCGCGACAGCCGGGCGGCCACCCGTCCCAGGGCGCCGGCCTTGGCCGTGCGGGTGTGGACGATGTGGGGGCGGAAGGTTCGCATCGCGCTGACCAGCCAGAACAGGGCGCGGTAGTCGTCGCCGGGATCGATGGCGCGGCCGAGACCGGGCACCCGGTGCACCGGTTCCCGCATGTCGTGCAGCAGCAGGTGGTCGCCCTCGTGGCCGTCGACGTGGCCGGTGTAGAGGCGGTGGTCGAACTCCTCGCGGTTCAGCCGCTCGTGCAGCCCCGAGACCTGGGTCGCTGGACCGCCGACGTTCATCCGCGCGATGATCTCCATGACACGAATCCGGCCGTCTGGCTTCATAGGGGCTCCTTGGGGACAGGCCTGGCTCACGTCGGAGAAACTAGTTCTCCGCCAGATCCGTCCGCCGACACCATCACGGTGGTGGCGCGATGTTTTCCCTACTCCCTACCTAAACGTGATCCAGCCCGGACACCTGGGTCTTACCAGCTCTTTCTCCTTTGCCTGCGGGTACCTTGAAATTCTCGGGGCGGATCGGGAAAGGACGAGGCCGGAACGGGGCGGCTCGCGCCGGAGAGCGCCGGGACCACGGAGCGCAGGTCGGAGAGCCGCGGCAGCAGTTCGAGCACCCCGGTCGCGGTCCTCCTGGCGAACCAGGTGATCTCGGCCGCCGCCATGGCGGTGTAGGCGGCGCTCGCGGCCAGGGCGGCGCCCGTGGCCCCCCACCGGGGGATGAGCAGGGCGTTCAGGGCCAGGTTCGCGGCGAGGGCGCCGGAGGCGACGGCGGTCATGGTCATCGGGCGGTCCAGCCGTACCAGATACTGCTCGACCGGCCGGAGCAGCGACAGGGCGACGATGCCGGGGGCCAGGAGGAGTATGGGCGTCACGCTGCCGGCGAACGCGGGACCGTAGAGCAGGGGGACGAGCACGGGGGAGGCGGCCGACAGCGCGCACACGAAGACGGAGGACAGCAGCAGGTTAAGCCGCAGGACGCGGACGCTGACGGCCCTGGCGTCGCGCTCGTCCTCGACCGCCTGCCGGGGGAGCGCGACCTGCGTCACCGCGTCGGCGGGGATCCGCGAGAAGGTCAGGAACGCCGTCCCGACGGTGTACAGGCCCACCTCGGCGGGGGAGACGAGGGCGCCCAGCAGGAAGATGTCGGCGGTCAGCAGGAGGTGGAACGCCGCCAGCCCGACGTGGTACCGGCACGACAGGGTGAGCTGGCGGCGGGCGAGTGCCGGTTCCACGCGCATGGCGCGCAGGCCGAGCGGCCGCAGGAGCAGCCAGAAGGGCGCGCTCACGGCGGCCGTCCAGCAGACGACCACCGCGGTGACGGTGAGGTGTCCCGTCGCCGCGAGCACCAGGACCGGCAGGTTCAGGACGAGCGCGGACGTGACGACCCCCCGGTTGACGAGGTCGGTGCGCGACCGTAGCAACGCGATCCCGTTGAGGTTGACCGCCGCGACGCCGAAGGGCACCGCGAGCAGGACGATGACGAGCAGGTGAGGGGAGGGGAGGGGGAGGAACGCGGTCACGACCGCCAGGGTGACCGCGGCGGAGACGAGCCCGAGGACCAGCCCGAGGACCAGGCCGTTGCCCGCCAGGGCGCGGTGCCGCGCGGGGTCCGGCCACAGCGCGATCTGCGACCTTCCGATCGACAGGTTGCCCAGGACGACCGCGATCCCGCCGGTGGTGGCGAGCATCGCGTAGACGCCCCGGCCCTCGGGCAGGAGGGTGCGCGCTATCAGGACGCCCGTCATCGCCGCCAGCGTGAGCCGCAGGACGTGGCTGGCCATCGTCTGGACGGCCTGGGTGAGGGCGGTGCTCCCGTTCGGGGCCCCGGGCGTCCTCGGGGCCCCGGGGATCTTCAGGGCCCTGGGCATCCGATCTCCGCCATGACGGAGCCGCCCGGGACGGCGTGCGCCCGGTGCCATAGCTCGAACTGCAGCAGCGCCCACAGCCGGTCGCCGTGGTCTGCTCCGGCGGCGTGCTGCCGGAGCAGACCCTGGACCGTCTCCTGCCGGAACAGCCCCCTGCCGCGGGCGGCGCCGTCGGTGAGCACGTCGTGGGAGAGTTCCCGCAGATCGCCCCTGAGCCAGGTGGCGAGCGGCACGCCGAACCCCCGCTTGGGGCGGTGCCGCAGCCGGCCCGGCAACCAGGGGGCGACCGCCCGCCGCAGCAGCAGCTTGGTCCGCCGGTCGCGGACCTTCAGCGGGTCGGGGAGCCCCGCCGCCCACTCCATCAGGCGGTGGTCCAGGAACGGCGAGCGGGCCTCCATCGAGTTGGCCATCGTGGTGACGTCGACCTTGACCAGCAGGTCGTAGGGCAGGTAGGTGGTCGTGTCGACGTCCAGGACGCGGCCGAGGGCGGTCACCGCGGACGAGTCCCGGAAGGTCTCCTCCAGCAGCCCGTGGCTGTCCACCCCCGCCAGCCGCTCGCGGAGCGCGGGAGTGTAGAGCTCGGCCTTCTGCCCGGCCGTGAAGCAGGACATCAGGCCCGCGTAGCGTCGTGACGGGTGCTCCCCGGCGAACCGCATGACGCGGCCGAGCGTCCGGAGCGGCGATCCGTACCCGCTGCGCTCGGTGACGAGGGTGCCGGCGCGGACGGACGCCGCAGCCAGGGCGCGGGGCATGGCCGGGATCCTGCCGGCCTGGTTCATCAGGGCGTAGCGCTGGTAGCCGCCGAAACTCTCGTCGCCCCCGTCGCCGTTGAGCACGACGGTGACGTGCCGGCGGCTCAGCCGCGCCACGTGGAAGCAGGGGACGGCCGAGGAGTCGGCGAACGGCTCGTCGAAGTGCCAGGCGAGCAGGGGCAGGACGCCGAGGAGGTCGGCCGTCATGACGAGTTCGTGGTGGTCGGTGGAGTAGCGCTCGGCGACCAGCCGGGCCTCGGAACGCTCGTCGTAGCGGTCGTCCTCGAAGCCGACGCAGAACGTCTTGACCGGGTCGCGGCTCTGCATTGCCATGGCCGCCACCACGGCCGACGAGTCGATCCCGCCCGAGAGGAACGCCCCGATGGGACGCTCGCTCACCATGCGGATCCGGGTCGCCTCCAGGATCAGCTCGCGCAGGCGTTCCTCCTCCTCCCGCTCGTCCCTCACCACCCGCGGGGTGCGGTCCAGCTCCCAGTAGCGGTGCGTGGTGACCCGCCCCCGCTCCCAGACCAGCACGTGGCCGGGGGGCAGCTTGTGCACGCCCTGGTAGATCGACCACGGCGCGGGGACGTAGCGGTAGGTCAGGTAGTGGTGCAGCGCCACGGGGTCGATCTCGCGGCGCATGCCGGGATCGCGGGCCAGGGACTTAAGCTCCGAGCCGAACCAGATCGAGGTGTGGTCGGACCTCCAGTACAGCGGCTTCTTCCCGGCCCGGTCCCGGGCCAGGACCAGCCGCCGCCGGTCGCGGTCCCAGACGGCGAAGGCGAACATCCCCCGCAGCCGGTGGACCATGTCGACGCCGTACTCCTCGTAGAGATGGGCGAGGCACTCGGAGTCGCCCGTGGAGCGCAGGCGGTGGCCCCGGCCCGCCAGGTCCCGTCGCAGCTCGGCGAAGTTGTAGATCTCACCGTTGAAGACCGACACGACCCGCTCGTCCTCGCCGTAGACGGGCTGGTCGCCGGTCGCCACATCGATGATCGCCAGCCTGCGCATGCCGAGCGCCGCGTGCTCGTCCTCGTGGAAGCCGGAGCCGTCGGGACCCCGGTGCGCGATCACCTCGCACATGCGGCGGACGAGTTCGGGATCGGGATGCGACATCGACGCCATTCCGGCTATCCCGCACATCGGGCCCTCCATTGCTTGCCGGTGCCCGCGACGCGCGGTGCCGCGACCCGCGGTGTCCGCGACCCCTGACACCCTGCCTCGTGCCTTCGTGACGGGCAGGGGCGTCCGGTGCCCCGTCGTAACCGCGATCTCGCCGAGAGTAACCGACCCCGGCCGCCCGCGGGCGGTTGGCGCGGGGGCGTGTCGCGGTGAACTCCAACCGCGGGTAAGGATCACGGAGATCATTGCTCGCGCGCGAGCCGCCGGAGGCCTCCCGGTGGTCATGACGTGCGAGCTTGTGAACGAACGCCGCGAACGGCATGACTCCTCGCTCGTCGTGGGCGCCCGGTGCGCTCCTGCTCGCCCGCCTGGCGGACGCCCGCGGCGGGACACCGGGAGCCGTTCACTCCCTCTCGTCGAACGGGTGGTCGGATGACCTTTACGGAAGACACGACGGCCGACACGGGTGCCGGTGTCCTCCGGCACCCCGCCTTGTGCTGTCCCCGGTGCGGTGGTCCACTCCGCGAGGAGGCCGAGCCGCTTGGCGGTGGTCCACTCCGCGAGGAGGCCGAGCCGCCGTACGGGGGCGGGCTGCGCTGTGCCGGGTGCGGGGCGGGTTATCCCGTCGACGACGGGATCCCGCGGTTCGTCCCCCGGGACAACTACGCCGGGGGATTCGGGTTCCAGTGGAACCGGCACCGGCTGACGCAACTCGACTCGTACGTCGGCATGCCGATCTCACGCGACCGGCTGATGACGGGAAGCGGCTGGTCCGCGGACGGGCTGCGGGGCCGGAGCGTGCTCGAATGCGGCAGCGGAGCGGGACGCTTCACCGAGGTGCTGTGCGAGACGGGCGCCCTCGTGACCTCCTTCGACATCTCCAGCGCGGTCCACGCCAACGCCGCCTCGAACGGCCGTTTCCCCAATCTGAGACTCGTCCAGGCGAGCGTCTACGAGCTGCCGTTCCCCGAGGAGTCGTTCGACTTCCTGCTCTGCCTCGGGGTCATCCAGCACACCCCGGACGTGGAACGGACGTTCAAGACCCTGTTCCGCTACCTGAGACCGGGAGGCGGTTTCTGCGTCGACGTCTACGCGGCGGTGATCGCCTATCCCCACCTGCGGCAGCTGATCCGCCCCTTCACCAGGCGGATGCCTCCCGAGAGGCTCTACACCCTCGTCGAGAGGGCGGTGCCGCGCCTGCTGCCGCTGTCCATGGCGCTCAGCGCCGTCCCGGGCGTGGGACAGGGGCTCGCGCGGCTGGTGCCGGTGGCCAACCACCGGCATCTCGGCCTAGGGGACGAGGAGACGATGCGGAACTGGTCGGTGCTGGACACGTTCGACTGGCTGGCGGCGCGGTACGAGAAACCCCAGCCCCGGCGGCGGATCAGGCGCTGGACGGAGGAGCTGGCCCTGAGCGACGTCTCGATCGTGAGACGGCGCGGGATGTACGTGATCCGCGGCGTCAAATGATCGGCCGGCCGGGAGGCCTCGGGCTCCCACGGCGCCCACGCGGGTGTGTCCGGCGGATTCCTCCCGGGGGTTTCGCCGGCACGCCGGCCGGGTGGCGTGCCCAAGGCGCATGACCTCGATGCGTTTCTAAGGTGATCTCATTCATGGAGTATTTTCTCATCTTCTTGATGGCGATATTTCTGGTTTTTCTTACCTATGCCAGTTTGGGGATGGAACAGGCGAACCGGGTGATCCCGGTGCTGCTCCTCGCCTTCACCGCCCGCCTGGTCGTGCACGTCCTGGTGATGCAGCCCCGCCTCATCGAGTACGGCGGTGACAACCGCGTCTATCTGGCCAGGGCGCTGGAGGTCGCCGCGTACTGGAGGCACGAGGGTTTCCAGTTCGTCACCTCCGACCAGATCCCCTCCATCTACTCCATGGAGGTGCCGTGCAACCTCTTCGGAATCGTCGTCTATCTGTGCGACGGACCGGCCACGCTGGCCTGCACGGCGGTCCTGGCCACCCTGACCGGCGGGCTGTGCATCGTCATGTACAGGTTCGCGCGGATCGTGGGGGCCGAGGAGCGGGCGGCGTTCCGGCTGCTGGTCGTGGTCGCCTTCCTGCCCGCCCTCCTGCTCCACACGTCCGACACGTTCAAGGACGGCATCAACGCGTTCCTCGTCGTGGCCTGCCTGTGGCTCGTGGTCTCCAACGTGCGGCGCTTCGACGTGCGGAAGCTGGTCGCCGTGATCCCGCTGCTGTGGGCGCTCTGGCACGTGAGGCCGTACATGGTGCTCATGTGCGCGCTGCCCCTGGTGTTCGGGCTCTCCCCGGTGAGGCGCAAGCTCTCCGTCCACTCCCTGGTCGTGTCGACCCTGGTGCTGATCCCCGTCCTGGTGCTCATCGCGCAGGCGGACGGCGGGGCGTCCTTCACGGCGCTGCAGGAGCAGCTGGACCAGGGCCAGTCGGAGATGGTCCGCAGGTCAGGCGCGGAGGGCGGCTCCGGCGTGCTGTTCGAGGACGGCGGCGACGCGTGGGGCGCGCTCGTGCCGAAACTGTTCTACACGCTCCTGGCCCCGTTCCCCTGGACGCCGGGCAGCATGGCGCTGCAGCTGGGAAAGGTGGACACGCTTCTGTGGTACTACCTGCTCTACAGCGCGCTGCGCGGGGCTCACCGACTGTGGAGGCACAACCGGGCGCTGCTGTTCGCCCTCGTGCTGTTCGTCGTCCCGGGCACGATCGCCTACGCGACGACGATGTCGAACATCGGCCTGATCTTCCGCCAGCGGATGCCGATCATGCTGGTCGTCAGCGTGCTGGCCGCGGTCGCGTGGACCGAGGCCGGTCGCGGGATGCGGCCCCGGTCCCGCCCGCCCGCGCCCGCGCCGCGTCCCGGCGTCGCGCCCCAGCCCGTCGCCGGATCCCGGGCGGCGCGGTGACCCCGCCGCCTCGAACAGGAAGGACGCGATGAGGGATCTTCGCGTGTGCGAGGTCGTCAAGACCCTCGACCCCGGGGGCGTCGAGGTGCTCCTCGTCGAGCGGCTGCGGCGCGCCCCCGGGGTGAACAAGGAGTACACGGTGGTGTGCCTCCAGGTGTCGACCGGGGAACTCGTGCAACAGCTGCGGGCCTCGGGGATCACGGTCGTCGACCTCAGCCCGCACGCCCGCCCGCTGGCCTACGCCCGCCTCGTCGGAACGGTCCGGCGGCTCGCCCCCGACGTGCTCAACGCGCACTCGCCGACTCCCGCCGCGGTGCTCTGGCCGTTCGCCCGGATCACCCCCCGGCGGCCGGCCCTGGTGTCGACGGTCCACTACTGCAGGCGGCCGGCCACCGCCCGGTTCGGCCGCCTGACCGAGGCGGTCAACCTGCTCCTCGACTACCTCGTCCGGAGGCTCGACGACCGGACGGTCGCGGTCTCGTCACAGGTGGCACGCTCCCCCTCCGTCCGGGGAGCACGCCGCCTGCTGACCCGGGTGCACGGCGTGGACGTCATCGGGCAGCGCTCCTGGGCGATGCGCGCGGACATCGTCAGGCGCCGGTTCGACGTGCCGGAGGAGGCGTTCCTGGTGGTCTGCGTCGCCAACTTCCGGCCGGAGAAGAACCACGCGTTGCTGGTCAGGGCCGCCGCCGAGGTCCTCCGCGCACGGCCGGACGCGCTCTTCCTGCTGGCCGGGGACGGACCGCTGCGGGAGGGGATCGTCCGCGAGGCGGAGCGGCGCGGGCTGGAGGGCCGGGTACGCGTCCTGGGGCCGGTGAAGCAGGCGAGGAGGCTGGTGGCGGCGGCCGACCTGCTGGTCCTGAGCTCGCACTACGAGGGGCTTCCCGTGGTCGTCATGGAGGCGCTCGCGGCCGGGGTGCCGGTGGTCTCCACCAGGGTCGGCGGGATACCGGAACTGGTCTCCTCCGGCTGGAACGGGATCCTGACCGAGCCGGAGTCGCCGGAGGCCCTGGCCGCGGGGATCCTCACGGCGATGGAGCCGGCCACGCATCGCCGGCTGCGGTCCGGGGCCGCCGCCAGCTCGGAGAGCGTCGAGATCACGGGGACGGCCGAATGGTTCGAGCACCTCTACGAGGAACTGGCCCGAGCTCAGACGCGGTATCCGAAGTCGTGAAGGTGCCCGGCGAGGGAACGGTCGAGCAGCGCGAGCTGCGACGGGGCGAGGTCGTGCCGGAAGGCCTCGCGCCGGGCGGAGGTGAAGACGTGGCGCGCGAAACTCCGCTCGAAGCCGGGTGTCCAGGCGAGCCCGAGGAAGTCGAGGATCACGTCCGTCTGCTTGCGCGGGTCGGCGAGCAGGTCCTCGTAGCGAACCTGCAGCCACAGGTCCGGCGGGACGGCGGCCCGCGCCGTCTCCGTGGCGTCCATCAGCAGCTTCCAGCCGATTCCCGCGAGATGGACCTGCGAGCGTCCCGCCTCCTGCCACTCCCTGGAGTAGGCCTCGGGCAGGGGGCCGAAGTGCCATCCCGGCGCTCCGAGGTGCCCGCGCCACCACGGCATCTGCAGCCACGAGTTGGCCACCGCACGCCCGTCGCGCACGATGTGCACGAAGCGCGCCTCGGGGAACACCTCGTGCAGGAACGCCGCGCGGGGCCACCCCGTGAACTTGTGGACGTAGCGCCCGACCCGTTGCGCGGCGGCCCGGCTCCCGAAGAAGGTCCTCAGCCGCTCCTTCAGCCACGGGGTGACGTCGGCGGCCGAGAGGTCCTGGAAGGAGTCGACGATCAGTGGTGAGACCTCACGCCTCAGCGCGCGGTGGGCCTCGCACGGGCGCAGCCGTTTCTCCGGGAAACGCGCGGGCATCCGCCGGTAGACCTTCCCGCTGACGCGCTTCGCCGAGTCGGGGACCCGGGAGAACCGGTCGTCCAGGTTGGTGACGAATCCCACGCCGGGATGGCCGGTGAGCACTTCATGAAGGAGTGTGGAGCCGCAACGACCGCTGCCGACGAGAAAATCGAGCATTTTCTTCCCCGTTCCGAGTGGTGCCGGAAAACGATCCGGTTCGCCGGAACCGGGCGGGGTCTCCGACGCTAACACACCCGCCTGAGTCGTCGTCGGATGTCATCTTCGTCGGCCCGGTGCCCGTGACGGGTCCGGTGAAATCGATATCGAAAACACCTGCGATCCGGATTCACCTGATCGGCGATAATGGTCCGGACGGTGCCGTCCGGCGCGGTATACCGCTCCCGTCCGGTACAAAAGCCTGGCAAAACATCACGGGACGCGAATGTCCGCGACCGGTGGAGACGCTCTCGTCGCCAGACTTACGCCCATGATCAAGCCGGCGTCCGGTAGCGATTCCACCCTGAGCCCGATCGAAGCGGTCGCGGACCGCGAGAGGCCGGAGGCGTTCCGCGGGAGAAGGCGATCCTCCCGAACGCGGGAGACGCCGCCCGCCCTCGTGCGGAGGTGGTCGCCGGCGGTGTCCGCGATCGCCGTCGTCGTGGCCGTGCTGACCTTCTACGGGGTGCCGGCCGCGGACCTGGCGTTCTTCTGCGGCTACGTCGCGCTGGGTCTGGCGCTGCCCGGCCTGCTGCTGGTCCGGGCCCTGTACCGGGGGACGCGCGGGCTCGCGCTCGTGGAGGAGATCGCGCTCGGGCTCGCGCTCGGCTACGCCGTGGAGGTGCTCGCTTACATCGCCGCCCGCGCCGCCGGGGCGCCGTCGCTCGTCGCGGCCTGGCCGGTCGCCACGTACGCGGCCTTCGCCGCCGTCCCCCGGCTGCGCCGGCACTGGAAGGGCGCCACCCGCCCGTGCGCCCCCGCCTGGTACTCGTGGTCCCTCGCGCTGCTCGTCGCGTACGTCACCGCCTGGAGCTCCTTCACCTTCTTCAGGACGACCCCCCTCACCTGGCCGGGGGCCGGGACGTCCCTGTTCGACATGCCGTACCACCTGGCCCTGGTCGGCGAGCTGAGGCACCACATGCCGCCGACGGTGCCCGTGGTCTCCGGCGAGCCGCTCCTCTACCACTGGTTCGTCTACGCGCACCTCGCCGCGGCGAGCTGGGTGACCGGGGTGGAGCCGCTGGTCCTGCTGTTCCGCCTGGGGATGTTGCCCATGCTGGTGGCGTTCGTCGTCCTGGTGGGGGCGATCGGGCACCGCGTCACCGGTTCCCGGGCGGGGGCGCTGCTCTCCATCGCGGGCACGATCCTCGTCGCGGTTCCGAGCCTCTACGTGAACGCGAACGGGCTGTTCACCTGGACGGGTGTCCAGCACTCCTCGTGGGAGAGTCCCACGCAGACCTTCGGGGCCCTGCTGTTCGCCCCGGTGATCCTCCTCCTCGTCGACCTCCTCGAACGCCGGCGCCGGGCGCGCGGCGCCGGCGGGTGGCTGCTCCTGGGCGTCTTCCTGGTGGCGGTCATGGGGGCGAAGGCCACGTACCTGCCCATGCTCGTCGCCGGGCTGGTCGCGGTGGCCGCGGTCGAGGCGGTCGTGCGGCGCGGGTCGCCGCGGCCCGCGCTCGCCGCGCTCGGGATGGCGGTCGCGTGCCTCGTCTACGCGCAGTTCGTGCTGTTCGGCGGCGCGAGACAGGCGACGATCGTCGACCCCCTCTCGCTCATGCGCAGAACCTGGGGAGAGCTGACCGGCCTGGGGGAGCACGCCGCGCCCTCGCCCGCCTCGCTGGCGGGGATCACGCTGCTGTACGTGCTGTGCTGGGCCGTCACCTGGTGCGGGGTGGGCGGCCTGCTCCGCGGGCCGCGGCTGCTCGCACGTCCCGCGGTGGTGCTCCTGCTGGGCGTCGGCGCGGCGGGCCTCGGCGCGGTGGTCCTGCTCGGGGGGCCCGCCATGAACCAGGGCTACTTCCTGCAGGGGGCCTACCCCTACCTGGCGATCGCCGCGGCCTGCGGCTTCCTCGCCGTCGCGCGCGGGGAACGGGCGTCGGCCCTGGCCACGGCGTGCGCGGCGGGCGCTGGGGTGGCCGTCGCCCACCTGGTCCGCACGCTGTCCGGCGTCGAGGTCCCGCTGCCCCCGGGGGAGCCGGAGGCCGCGCTGTACCGTCCCTACCTCGTCCTTTCGGCCCTCGCCGTGGCGGGGGCCGTCGCCCTGGTCGCGACGAGGCGCCGCTTCCGAGGCTGGGCCCTCGTCATCGCCCTGGTCACGGCCGTCGGACCGCTCTCCGCCTGGCACGCCCGCGCCCTGCTGATCATGCACGGCGGCGAGGGCGGCGTCTACCGGGTGAGCCGCCCGGCGGCGCCGGAGGTCCCGCCCGGCGCGCTCGACGCGGGACGGTGGCTGCGCGCCAACTCCGATCCCGGCGACCTGGTCGCCACGAACGCGCACTGCGCCTGGGGGCGTGAGGAGCCGTGCGACAGCCGCCACTTCTGGCTGTCCGCGCTGTCCGAGCGGCGCGTGCTCGTCGAGGGGTGGGCGTACACCGCGTCGAACCTGGACCGCTGGCGCCCGGGCGAACCGATGACGGGGCTCCCGTTCTGGGACGGGGAACGGATCCGCCTGAACGACGAGGCCTTCCTGGCACCCTCGGGGACCTCGGTGCGACGGCTTCGGGAACGGTACGGGGTGCGCTGGCTCCTCGCCGAGGAACGGGTACCCGGCCCGGCCCTGAGCCCGACGCCCGGGGAGCCCGGGGAGCCTGAGAAACCGGGACACATCGGAAAGACCGGGAACGTCGGGGCGCTCGGGGAGTTCGCCGATCTCCGGTTCCGCGCCGGGGCCTACGCCGTCTACCGGATACCGGACGCTCCCGAGGCCCCCCGGGGGGTGTTCCGCGAATCCGGACCTTGACCTCCTCCCCTGCCACGCCGCCGAGGCGGGCGGCGTGGAGCGGGTTCCCGCCGCCCGGCGGTCCTCACGCCGGCCCGCCGGGCAGCCGGTAGACGGCGTAGCCGCCGGAACGGAACCGCGGCGTCGCGAAGGCCCCGAGACCGGGGACCGGCCCCCCGCGGTGCTCGTCGGCGAAGAGCCAGCTCACGCCGTGACGCTCGCGCAGCTCCCGGACGGCCTCGGCGGTGGGCGCCTCGAAGACGGCGTCGTTCAGCGCGATGAGCCGGTCGTCCCAGAACGGGAGCTCCAGCGCGGGCAGCTCCGGGCGCCAGCGGGCCGTGTTCCTGGAGGTGTAGGTCCACCCCTCGACGAGCACGCGCCGCTCGGACAGCGCGGCCACCCAGAAGTGCCTGCCGTCGCACGGTTCCTCACGCCCCCAGCGGCAGTGCGCGTTCGTGGCGACCAGGTCGCCGGGGTCCGAGTGCGCGCGCAGCCAGCGCCCCGCGTCGAGGGCGCCCTCCGGGGGCGGCGCGGTCACCGGTGGCGGCCCGCCCGCCTCGCGGCCGGCCACGAGCCACAGGAGGCGCGCGTGCACGACGGCGGGCAGGCCGACGACCGCGAGCGCGGTGACCACGAGGGACCAGGCGCGCAGGCGCCCGCTCGTGACGGCCAGGACGGCCGCCGCCGCGAGAATCGTGGCCAGCAGCACGGCGTACGGCAGGTAGAGGACGGTGTCGCCCGTCCCCGGCTTCAGGGGGATCCGGACGCCGCACAGCAGGGGGATCAGGTAGGCCGCGGCCAGCCCGGCCCCGGCCGCGCACAGCGTCGCCCGGCGGGACTGCCGGGCCCGCCGCGCCAGGGTGACGATCCCGAGCGCCGTGGCGGCCGCCAGGTAGGGGTAGGCGCCCCAGAGGAAGAAGAGCTGGCTCCTGCCGGGATGCCCGAGCAGCAGGGCCGCGCCGAGCCCCGCCGCGCCGATGCCGAGCACGAGCGCCACGGCGGGGCGCGCGAGCAGCCGCGGCCGGCTCAGCAGGCCGGAGATCCCGCCCCACGTGACGGCCCAGCACAGCAGGAACACCACCACCATCCCCGGGATCGAGAGCGGCGGGGGATCGGCCCCGTCTCCCGCGCCGGTCATCTCCCGCCAGACCGTCTCCATGAAGGAGAAGGGATCGACGACGAGCGCCTGCCTCGCGCCGCCGAACAGCACGAACTGCGCGAACAGGAAACACGCCGCCGTCATCCCGAGCGCGGCGAGCACCGGCCCGGGCGGCCGGCGCCGCCTGAGCGCCCCGGCCGCGACCACCGCCAGCAGCCCCGCGCCCAGCAGCGGGAGGTACGTGGCCTTCGCCCCCGCCACCGCCACCAGGAAGACGCCCAGCAGCGCCCAGTGCCCGGCGGTCCGGCGGCGGCGCTCCAGGAGGTCGAGGAGGAGCGGCACGACGGGCGCGAACATCAGGCCGCCGAACGTCTGGGTGGGGCTCGCCCACATGAGGTCGGGAACCCCTCCCCAGGTGAAGGCGCCGTTGCTCCCGAGGTAGAGGCTCGGGGTCGCCACGAGCACCGTGCCGGCCACGGTCAGGGCCGCCCCCGCCCAGGAGCCCGTGACCCGCCGCCCGGTCATCCCGGCCAGGACGACGAACGCGGCCAGGACGGGGAACATGCCCAGCCTGAACAGCAGCACCAGCGGCTCCACCCCGGTCACCCAGCTCGCCGCCGCCAGGTGCGCGTAGACGAACCAGTGGTAGGAGAGGGGCTCCCCGGCGACCATGGGCACGGTGGGCGGCATATGGTGCCTCAGCTCGCCGACCAGGGCCAGGTGGAAGGGCATGTCGGGAAAGGACCGCCCCAGGGCGGGCCAGCTCAGGGCGTTGAGCCTGAAGAACGCCACGGCGCTCCAGGCGAGCAGGTAGGCCGTCAGCGCCGCCAGGAACCACGACCACCAGCCGGGCGCCCGCTCCCGGCGGGAGGCGGCGACGGTCCAGTGCCGGCGCAGCCGCGGGACGGCGAGGAAGAGCAGGCAGGCGCCGATCGGCCAGGCCAGGACGAGCAGCGGCGCGCCGAGGGCGCGGGCACCGGCGTAGGCGAGGACCTCCACGGCGTAGCCGAGCGCCAGCCCGAGCGCCATCTCCTCGGCGAGCGTGCGCCTGCCCCGGTACAGCAGCCGGAGCAGCAGCACGCCGGGGAGCCCCACCCCCAGCACGACGTAGAGGCCGAACAGGATCATGTCCGGGACGGAGACGCCGTACAGGGCCGTCACCGCCGCGGTGAGGGCGGTCATCGACGCGGCGGGCGCCCACCCGCGGAGGGTTCCCGCCCCGCGCGGCGGGGCCGCGCGACCTCGCCCGGCCGGGGGCCCGTCCGTCTCGTCGCGTCCGGCGGTCATGAGCGGACCCGCAGCGGGAACCCGGCGGCCTGGGGTTTCTGTCATGCGCCCGAGCCTGGTGAAACGAACGACGCCGGCGGCACCCGGCGCTCGCGCCCGCCGATGTCTTTTCCCGTCCTTGGCCGTGTTTTCACGACCGCCCCGGGGGCGGGAACGCCGCCCCCGGACCCGCCCCGGCCCCGCCTCCGGGCCCCGGGCGGGCCGGCGCGGGGCGGCGCGGGGCGGGAGGTCAGGGGCGGTGTGCCCGGGCGACGAGGGAGACGCCCGGCAGCGACCTGACGGGCAGGTACCTCTCGGCCACGACCACGGCGGTGAGGGCCGCGTTCACCAGGCGCGGCGTCTCGGTGACGTCCGAGCCGGACAGGCGCCTCCTGCGCAGGGCGACGACCGGCCGCAGCAGGACGTTCCAGCTCCACAGGCGGTCGACGACCAGGCCGGCGCCGGTCAGCAGGGCGTCCAGCCCCTCCCGCGTGTACCGGCGGACGTGGCCGGACGCCACGTCGTGCGCCGACCACAGCGCCATGTCGCAGGGGACCGTGATCAGCGCCGTTCCCCCCGGCCGGAGCACGCGCACCAGCTCGCCTGCCGCCCTGCCGTCCTCCTCGATGTGTTCGAGCACGTCGAACGCGGTGACGAGGTCGAACTCCCCGTCCGGCAGGGGCAGGTCCCGCGCGTCGGCGTGGATCGCCCGCAGGCCGCGCTCCCTGGCCAGCTCCACCGCGGTCTCCGAGAAGTCCGCGACCAGCGCGTCCCATCCGTGCTCGACGAGCACGCGCGTGTTGCCGCCCCCGGCCGCGCCGACGTCGAGCGCCCTGCCCGGCGGGCCGAGCCGGCGCAGCCCGCGGAGCTCGCGGGCGAGGATGGCGCGCCGCTCGCGGTACCACCAGTGGCGGTCCTCCACCTCGACGGTACGGAGAATCTCCGTGGCCTCCATGTGTCCCCCCGGACGTGTGCCTTGGTGTTCCCGTGCTCAGCGCCCGGCGCGTCTCGCGGGGCGCCACCAGCTCTCGTGGTCGCGGTACCAGCGCACGACGCGCTCCAGCCCGTCGTCGAAGCCCGTCCTGGGCTCGTACCCGATCGCCTGGATCTTGCGGCTGTCCACCGAGTAGCGCCGGTCGTGCCCCAGCCTGTCCGGCACGCTCTCCACCATCTCCCAGCCCACGCCGAAGGCCGCCAGCAGCCGCTCGGTGAGCTCCCGGTTGGTCAGCTCGACCCCGCCGCCGATGTTGTAGACCTCGCCGGGCCGGCCCTTGTCCAGCACGAGCTGGATGCCTTCGCAGTGATCGTCGACGTGCAGCCACTCGCGGACGTGCTCGCCGTCCCCGTACAGGGGGACGCGGCGCCCGTCGATCAGGTTGGTGACGAAGAGCGGGATGATCTTCTCGGGGTGCTGGTACGGGCCGTAGTTGTTGGTGCAGCGGGTGGTCCGCACGTCGAGCCCGTAGGTCCGGTGGTAGGCCCGGCACAGCAGGTCGGCTCCGGCCTTGGCCGCCGAGTAGGGCGAGTTGGGCAGCAGCGGCCGCGACTCGTCCCACGAGCCCGCCGCGATGGACCCGTACACCTCGTCCGTCGACACCTGGACGACCGTGCGCACGCCGGCCTCCAGCGCCGCCTGGAGCAGGCACTGCGTGCCGTGCACGTTGGTGACGACGAAGTCACCGGGGCCGGTGATCGAGCGGTCGACGTGCGTCTCGGCGGCGAAGTTCACCACGACGTCCTGGCCGGGCATCAGGTCGGCGAGGAGCCGGGCGTCGGTGATGTCGCCCCTGACGAAGGCGTACCGGGGATGGCCGGCGACCGGGCCGAGGTTCGCGGGGTTGCCCGCGTAGGTGAGCTTGTCCAGCACCGTCACGCGGGCGTCCTCGTATCCGGGGTAGAGCCCGGACAGCAGCGAGCGCACGTAGTGGGAGCCGATGAACCCGGCGCCGCCGGCGACCAGGACCCTCATGCCCGCACCTGGACCCTGCTGTGGTCGCCGATCATGAGCTGATGCGTGTTGGGCAGTCCCACGGCCCTCGTCACCTCCACGTTCCGGCCGATCAGAGAGTACGTGAGCCCCGAGACGCCCCTGATGGCGGAGTCCCCGAGGACGATGCTGTACTCCACCCCGGCCTCCTCCAGCACGCACCCCTCACCGATCGAGGTGTAGGGGCCGATGTACGAGCCGTCGATCCTGGTGCCGGCGCCGATGATGGCCGGGCCCCGGATGACCGACCGCTCGACGGTCGTGCCCGGCCCGATGTCGACGCGCCCGGTGATCTCGGAGTGCTTGTCCACCGTCCCCCTGACGTCCGGTTCGAGCGCCTCCAGGACCATGCGGTTGCACTCCAGCATGTCCTGCAGCCGCCCGGTGTCCCGCCAGTAGCCGCTGACGAGGTGCGAGTGCACCCGGTGGCCGTTGCCGATGAGCCAGGTGATCGCGTCGGTGATCTCCAGCTCGCCGCGGGCGGAGGGCATGATCGACCGGACCGCCTCGTGGATGACGGGGGAGAAGGTGTAGACGCCGACGATCGCGAGGTCGCTGCGCGGATGCCGCGGCTTCTCCTCCAGGCCGAGGATCTCCCCGTCGGGCCCCAGCTCGGCGACCCCGTAGAACTGGGGTTCGGCGACCTTCGTGAGCAGGATCTGCGCGTCGTGGCCGGCCTCGCCGAAGGCGTTCACCAGGTCGGCGATGCCGCCCAGCAGGAAGTTGTCGCCCAGGTACATCACGAACGGCTCGTCGGCCAGGAACTCGCGGGCGATCAGCACGCAGTGGGCGAGGCCGAGCGGGGCCTCCTGCCGGATGTAGGTGACGTCGAGACCGAATCTCGAACCGTCGCCGACGGCCGCCCGGACCTCGGGGCCCGTGTCGCCGACGATGACGCCGACACTCGTGATCCCCGCGTCCCTGATCGCCTCCAGCCCGTAGTAGAGCACCGGTTTGTTGGCGACGGGGACGAGTTGTTTCGCGGACGTATGGGTGAGCGGGCGCAGTCTCGTACCCTTGCCGCCCGCCAGAACAAGTGCCTTCATCGCTCTTGGATCCCTCCACGAGGAACGCGTGGTCACGGCGGCCGGTCGCCCGTTGAAAACTACGGCGATATCCGGCCGACGGCCGTTCGCCGCCATCGTTTTTGCGGAGAAGTGGAAAAGGTGTTACCGGGGCCGGGCGTTCGCGTTCTCCCGGAACGTCCAGGCCCGGTGGATCGCGTAGCTGACCGCCGGGCTGACGGCGAGCAGCAGCACCTGGGCCGCCATGACCGGAAGCCGCAACAGCTCCACCAGCACCGGGAGCCCGACGAGCGAGGTCGCGAGGAATCCGAGCCCGACCGCGTAGAAGCGCAGGTAGCCGGCGAGCCACGACCGGCCGCGCGCCCGGAAGACCACCAGCCTGTACCAGGGGTAGACGATCACCACGGTCGTCAGATGGGCCGCCATGGCGAGGAGAAGGTAGGGGACCGCATCGTTGGCGGCGAGCAATCCCAGCCCCAGGAGAGCGCAATAGAGCAGGGCCGTCGTGGCGCTCGCCATCAGGTATGTGATGCGCTGTCCCCCAAGAGCGGGGATAAAACCTCGCCGCCGGTCATGTGGATGCTTTTCATGATCAGTCCGATTTTTAACGTGCGCCATGTCCGGCCTTTTGTGGAATGTGTCGCGCGATGATCAGCTGGATTTTATCCCGCTGCGAGAAATAACCGGGGGATCGATGTCCGTGTCGGTGGTTGTTCCGTGTTACCGCTCCGCGCGGACCCTTCCGGTGCTGGTGACCAGGCTCATGACGGTCCTGCGCGAGCTGGCCGTCCCCCACGAGGTGATCCTCGTCGTCGACGGGAGCCCGGACGACACCTGGAGGACGGCCGCCGAGCTCGCGCGCCGCGTCGACGGAGTGCGCGCCCTGCACCTGTCCCGCAACTACGGCCAGCACAACGCGCTGGTCGCCGGGATCAGGGAGGCGGAGTTCGAGGTCGTCGTCACCATGGACGACGACCTGCAGCACCCGCCTGAGCAGATCCCCCTCCTGCTGGCCGCCCTGGAGGGCGACCACCTCGACCTCGTGTACGGCGTCCCGCGCCGCGAGGAGCACGGGCCGGTCCGCAGTCTCGCCTCCCGGTCGGTCAAGGCCGCGATGGCCGGTGGGCTGGGCGTCCGCGCCGCCCGGACGATCAGCGCCTTCCGTGCCTTCCGTACGCGCCTGCGTGACGGCTTCCAGGCGCTGTCCGGGCCGCACGCCTCCGTCGACGTGGCCCTGTCATGGGTGACCACCCGGGTGGGATCGGTCCGGGTGGAGATGAACGAGCGCGGTCACGGGCGCTCCAACTACACGCCGGTCCTGTTGCTGCGGCACGCGGCGAACATGCTCCTCGGGTACAGCACGGCCCCGCTCCGCGCGGCCAGCTACCTCGGGTTCCTCACCGGTGTCGTCGGCCTCCTGCTGGGCGGCGCCGTCCTGTGGGACTTCGTCACCGGCGACACCACGGTGGCCGGGTTCACCACCATCGCGTCGATGATCGCGATCTTCTCGTCCGCCCAGCTGATGGCCGTCGGCGTGCTCGGCGAGTACGTCGGGCGCATCCACGGCAACGGCATGGGGAGGCCGGCCTACGTCGTGTGCGAGCGCGTCGGGTCCTCGGCCGCCCCGGGCGTGCCCCGGCAGCCGGGCGGCACTACCGTCGCCGTCCACGCAGCAGCCGGGGCCGGACCAGGTGAACGGTGAGGAAGGCCAGGGCGGGTTCGAAGCCGTACCTCGCCCACGCCCGCTGCGCCCCGGTGTTGTGCCCCTGGGTGGAGATGACGACCTCCCGCGCGCCCAGGGCCAGGGCGCGCCCCTCCACCGCCGCCAGCAGGTGGGCGTACAGGCCGCGTCCCCGGGCCCGGGAGACGACGCCGGCGAGCAGGATCTCCGTCCGGTCGGTGTCGTCGGCGAGCGTGGCCAGCGCGAGGATCCCGTCCCCGTCCCCGTCCCCGTTCCCGGCGGGGTGACGGCCGCCTTCCGGGGGCGCGGCGCGCGAGGGTCTTTCCGAAGGCGTGGTGGACCGGAAAGCGGCGGGGCCGCCGGGGCGGGCGGCCGGGCTCCACTCGCGCAGCGCCACGCATCCCCCCTCGGAGGCCGACCGCAGCGCCCACTCCCGGTAGCCCGCCAGCGCCTCGGCGCCGTCGAACAGAGGGTTGGCCAGGTAGTGGTTCCGGTAGGCGGCGAAGATGTCGGAGACCGTCTCGCGCACCGCCTCCGGGGTGACCCGTTGCGTCGGCTGGAGATCCCCCGGCGGTTCCGGCGCGCGCCCGCGTCCCGCGCGCAGGCGCCAGTACGTCAGCGAGTCCGCGAACACGGCGGTGCGGCCGAGCGAGGTCAGCTCGGCGAACCAGCCGACGTGCTCGGCCGGGTAACGCAGCACGATGACGTCCGCCTTCGACCCCAGCACGGCCTCGCGAACCGCTGGAAAGGGGGACCGGGACTCCGCGGGGACGGTGAGGCGCTCCACCGGGCGGCCGAACCTGGCCGAGTCGAGCGGCGACTCCGCGATGCGCGGGGCCCCGCCTCCCGTCACGTCCTGCCAGGCCATCGGCTCACCTCGTGGCTCCGTACGGCGTCGAGCACGCGCGTCACGCCGGTCGCGCCCAGGTCGGCGAAGAGCGGCAGCCGCACCAGGCGGTCGGCGACGCTCTCGGTGACCGGGCACCCGCCCGGGGCCGTCCGGCCGTACCGCAGACCGGCCGGGGCGGCGTGCAGGGGCTGGTAGTGGAACGTCGCCTGCACGCCCCTGTCACCGAGGTGGGCGATGAGGGCCCCGCGGCTCGCCAGGTCGGGCAGCAGCAGGTAGTACAGGTGCGCGGGGTGCGCGCACCCGTCGGGAACCGTCGGCAGGCGGACCCCGTTCTCGGCCGCCCAGCCGGCCAGGCCCTCGTGGTAGCCCCGCCAGGCGGCGAGGCGCCGGGCCTGGGTCTCGGCGAACGACTCCAGCTGGGAGGTGAGCTGCGAGGCGAGGATGTCCGACAGCAGGTAGCTGGAGCCGATGTCGACCCACCGGTACTTGTCCACCTGGCCGCGGAAGAAGCGGCTGCGGTCGGTGCCCTTCTCCCTGATGACCTCGGCGCGCGCCATCAGGCCGGCGTCGTTGAGCAGCAGTGCGCCGCCCTCCCCGCACTGCACGTTCTTGGTCTCGTGGAAGCTCTGCGCGGCCAGGGCGCCGAAAGCCCCCAGCGGGCGCCCCCGGTAGGAGCCTCCGAGGCCGTGGGCGTTGTCCTCGACGAGGGGGAGGGCGTACCGGTCGCAGATCTCGCCGATCTCCTCCATGGCGCACGCGACCCCCGCGTAGTGGACGACGACCACGGCCCGCGTGCGGTCGGTGATCGCGGCCTCGATCAGCCGCTCGTCCACGTTGAGGGTGTCGGGCCTGCAGTCGACGAAGACCGGCACCGCGCCGCGCAGCGCGTAGGCGTTCGCCGTCGAGACGAAGGTGAACGACGGCATGATCACCTCGTCGCCGGGCCGCAGGTCGAGCAGGATCGCCGACATCTCCAGGGCGTGCGTGCAGGAGGTGGTCAGCAGGACCTGCCGGGCCCCGGTCATCTCCCTCAGCAGCTCGGCCGCCCGCCGGGTGAACGGCCCGTCCCCGGAGGTGGACCCCCGGCGCACGGCCTCCGCGAGATAGTCGAGCTCGTTCGCGGACAGGTGCGTCCGGTTGAAGGGAATCCCCGCCGGGGCGTCCACGGTGGTGCCGGGAGCCGGGGCGCCTGCGGTGGTGCCGGGAGCCGGGGCGTCCGCGGCGGTGCCGGGAGGGGCCGGGGGCGGGGCGGGGGCGGGATCTCGCGGAAGGACGCGGGGACGCGTGCCGCCCGCCATCAACCGGTCCCCTTTTTCGATTCAGCGTCGATGTCGTACGTCGAATGCACGGGTGAATGTTACTGATGATCCTCGGTGCTCGGACGGACCGACATGCGGGCCACCGGGCCTCTTTCCCCGGTGGTCGAACGGGTTTCGTGCCTGCTCTGAACTGGGAAGATGATTTTTCTGACGGAAATATAGGGTTTTTGCTGCTTATCAGAGATGTGTGGTGAGTGGCGCCGGTCGCGGCTTCGCGTTCCGGTGAATATGGGCCGCGACACGCCCGGATTATTGCTGAATCGGTATGGCGATAATACCTGCTCCTAAAGTTGTCTCGTATTCTCCTTTTTCCGAGGTGCGGAGGTCCTGCCGTGGGAGAGAAACTGGTCGTGGTCGGTCAGGGATACGTCGGCCTGCCCCTGGCGATGCGGGCCGTCGCGGCGGGATTCGACGTGGTGGGCGTCGACGTCGACCGCCGCAGGGTCAAGCGGCTCAACGCCGCCGAGTCCTACGTCGAGGATGTCGGCGACGAGACGCTGGCCGCCGCCCACCGCACCGGCCGCTACCTGGCCGCCGCCGACTACGGCGCCGCCGAGGGGTTCGACGTGTGCGTGGTGACCGTGCCGACCCCGCTGCGCGAGGGCGTTCCCGACCTGCGCCACGTCGCGGCGGCGGGGGAGTCGATCGCCCCGCTGCTGCGGCCGGGCGCCACGGTGGTGCTGGAGTCCACCACCTATCCGGGCACCACGGAGGAGTACCTGCTGCCCCTGCTGGAGGAGGGCTCCGGGCTGTGCGCGCCGCGCGACTTCCACCTCGGCTACAGCCCGGAGCGGATCGACCCGGGCAACGAGCGCTGGCGCCTGGAGAACACCCCCAAGGTGGTCTCCGGCGTCGACGGGGCGTCCCTGGAGCGGGTCCGGGCGTTCTACGCGCGGATCGTGCGCGAGGTCGTGCCGGTCTCCTCGCCTCGGGTGGCCGAGCTGTGCAAGCTCCTGGAGAACACCTTCAGGCACGTCAACATCGCCCTGGTGAACGAGCTGTCGATCTTCGCCCAGCAGCTCGGCATCGACGTCTGGGAGGCCATCGACGCCGCCTCCAGCAAGCCGTTCGGCTACCTGCGCTTCACCCCCGGTCCCGGCGTGGGCGGGCACTGCCTGCCGATCGACCCGTCGTACCTGTCGTGGAAGGTCAAGCGCAGCCTGGGGCACAACTTCCGGTTCGTGGAGCTGGCCAACGACATCAACGCCCACATGCCGGACCACGTCGTGCACCGGGTCGGTCTCGCGCTGAACCGGTCGCGCAAGCCGGTCAACGGCAGCCGGGTGCTCGCGCTCGGCCTCGCGTACAAGAAGAACGCCGGGGACTGCCGCGAGTCGCCCGCGATCGAGGTGGTGAGGAACCTTCGCAAGCTGGGCGCGGACGTGCGGGCCGCCGACCCGCACGTGGACTGCTTCCTGCTGCCGCAGGGCGTCGAGGTGGTCGCGTTCTCGGAACGGGAACTGGCGGCGGCGGACGCGGTGGTGGTCCTCACCGACCACGACTGCTTCGACTACGAGCTCGTCCAGCGGGCGAGCGCCCTCGTCTTCGACACCAGGAACCGCTGCCGGGGCCCCAACGTCGAGCGGCTCTGACCTCGGGAGGGGGATTCCGCGCGTGCGGCCGTGACCTCGGGAGCGTGCGACCGGCCGGTTCCGGCGGAGGGCGCCGGACCGCGCGGCCGTGACCTCGGGGCGGGAGGCTCCGCGCGTGCGGTCACGTCCCCGTAAGGCGGCCGGGCTCGCTGTGCAGCGGCTGGTCTCGCCGGACGGCGTCACGATCTCATGACGCGGGCGATCAGCTCCTCGACCTGGCCGTTGAGCCTGGCGCCCCGGGGCCATCCGGCGTAGTGGGTGAGGAAGACGACGACCTCGCGGAGCTCCTCGGGGGTGAGGTCGCCGGTCCGCAGCGCCGCGTCCAGCTGGAGGCCGACGTCCGCGTCCATGCCCTGGCCGACGAGCAGGCCGACCAGCAGCATGCGCCGGTCGCGGTTGGAGATGCCCTCCCTGGACCACACCTCGGCGAACAGGTTCTCGACGGTCGCCCCGAAGGGGTCGCCGGGCTCGTTCTCGCCCTGGTCCCAGCCGTAGACCTGTTTCATCGAACACCTCCGCGTGGAGACCCCCGGCAGCCGTTCCCTGGCGGGGGCGGCCAGTGGAGTCCTTACCCCGCCTGCCCCGCCCCTTCTGGGGTCAGAGAAAGATCTTTTTTCCCTAAAGTCCTGACATGTAGATATATGTCGTACCAGAGATCATCCGGCGTTACACGCCCGTACCCCGATCGGTGATGATCGGCGACAGGGCGGCGGCGGGCGGATGCCCCGATAATCGGGATATGCGGTTCGACATCCTCGGTCCCACCCGGATCCGGCTCGACGGCGGGCGCGTGGTCGTCGTGGGCGGGCAGGGGATGCGCGCGCTGCTCGTGATGCTCCTCCTCGACGCGGGCAGGGTGGTGACCGTCGAGCGGCTGATCGGCGGTCTGTACGGCGACGACCCGCCCGCGAGCGCCGCCAACGCCCTGCAGTCCCAGGTCTCGCGGCTGCGCAGGACGCTCGGCGTCCAGGAGATGATCGAGTTCCACCCGGCGGGATACCGGCTCGCGGCCGCTGCCGACACCGTCGACGCCCACCGCTTCGAACGGCTCGCCGCCGACGGCCGCCGGGCCCTGACCTCCGGCGAGTACGACAGGGCCGTCGGCCTGCTGGGCGAGGCCCTCTCCCTGTGGCGCGGGCCCGCGCTCGCCGACGTGGGGGAGGCGCCGTTCGCCCGGGCGCCCTCGGCCAGGCTGGAGAGGCTCAGGCTCGACTGCGTGGAGGACCGCGTCCAGGCGGAGCTGGAGCTGGGCCGCCACCGCGAGCTCGTCGCCGAGCTGCAGGAGCTGACCGCCGCCCACCCCTTCAGGGAGCGGCTGTACGGGCAGCTGATGCGCGCCCTGTACGGCTCGGGCAGGCAGGCCGAGGCCCTGGAGGTGTACGAGGGGGCGAGGCGGATCCTCGGCGAGGAGTTCGGCGTGGACCCGTCGGCGGAACTGGCCGCCGTGCACCTGGCGGTGCTCAGGGCCGACCCCGCCCTCACCGGCGCCTCCGGCGACGTCTCCGGTGTCGCGGCCGGCGACGCCGCGCCCGTCAGGTCGGGACTGCGGGCCCCGCTGACGAGTTTCGTCGGCAGGGAGGGGGAGACGTCCGGGCTCCGCGCGCTGCTCGGCGAGACGAGACTGGTCACCCTGGTCGGCCCCGGCGGCGCGGGCAAGACCCGGCTGGCCGGCGAGGTCGCCGCGGGGGAGCGGGGCGACGTGTGCTTCGTGGAGCTGGCCCCCGTCCTCGGCGAGGGGGAGGCGGCCCAGGCGGTCCTCGGCGCGCTGGGCGTCCGCGACGGCGGCCTGTTCCCCGGCCGCCCGGTGCCCGCCCCTCTGGCCAGGCTGGTCGCGGTGCTGGCCGACCGTCCCATGCTGCTCGTCCTGGACAACTGCGAGCACCTGGTCGCGGAGGCCGCCGAGCTCGCCGACCACCTGCTCGCCGCCTGTCCCGGACTGCGCGTCCTGGCCACCAGCAGGGAGGCGCTCGGCATCACCGGGGAGGTGCTCCACCCGGTCGCGCCGCTGCCGGTGCCGAGGACGGGCACCGCCGCGGGAGAGGCCCTGACCTACCCGGCGGTACGGCTCTTCGCCGACAGGGCGGCGGCCGTGCGCCCCGGTTTCCGCGTCGACGACGCCAACGTCGAGCAGGTACTGGGCATCTGCCGCGCCCTGGACGGCCTGCCGCTCGCGCTGGAGCTGGCCGCGGCGCGCCTGCGCTCCCTGCCGGTGGCCGAGGTGGCCTCCCGGCTGGACGACCGGTTCCGCCTCCTGTCGCGCGGCAGCCGCACCGCGCTGCCCCGGCACCAGACGCTGCGCGCCGTGGTCGCCTGGAGCTGGGACCTGCTCGACGACGACGAGCGGGCACTGGCCGGGCGGCTCACCGTCTTCGTGGGCGGCGCGACGCTGGAGGCGGCCGGGCGGGTGTGCGGGCTGCGCGAGGACGAGGTCGTCGACCTGCTGAGTTCCCTCGCGGAGAAGTCGCTCGTCGAGCGGGTGGGCGGGCGCTACCGGATGCTGGAGACCATCCGCGCGTACTGCGCGGAACGGCTGGCCGAGACCGGCGAGACCGAGGCGCGCCGCGAGGCGCACGCCTCCTACTACGCGGACCTGGCGGCCACGGCGGACTCCCACCTGCGCGACGCCGGGCAGCTGGAGTGGCTGCGGCGCCTGGACGAGGAGCGCGACGACCTGCACGCCGCGCTGCGCTGGACCGTCGACACCGGCAGGACCCGGCAGGGGCTGCGCCTGCTCGCCGGGCTCGCCATGTACTGGTGGCTGCGGGGCCGCCGCTCGGAGGGCGCCGCCCTCGCCGCGGACCTGCTCGTCGCGATCGGCTCGGTCCCCGCCGAGAACGCGATCGGGGCCGCTCCGGCAGGGGGATCGACCGGGGGCGCTCCGTCCGAGGGGTCGACCGAGGCCGTTCCGGCATCGAGCGTGATCGGTGCCGGTGCGGCCGGGGGGGTGACGGGACCCGCTCCGCCGGAGAGCGCGACCCGGGCCGTGCCGGTCGAGGGGATGGAGGAGGAGTACGCCGTGTGCGTGCTCGTGGCCTCCTCCGGCGAGACGCGGTCGCCCTGGCACCTCGACCTGCTGGAGACGATCATCCCGATCATCCCTCCGATCGACCTGCCCTACCGGTGGCCGTTCCTGGGCATGCTGTGGCCGATGTTCACCGGCCCGCCCGACTCCCTGCCCGAACCGTCGTCGCTCCTCGTCATCACCGACCCGTGGCTGCGGGCGCTGTCCTGCTACGGCTACGGCTACTTCTACCTGTACGGCGGCGGTGCCGGGAGCGCCGAACGCGCCTTCGAGAAGGCGCTGGAGCTGTTCCGCTCCATCGGGGAGCGCTGGGGGAGCGCGCTCACGCTGGCCGAACTGGCCGGGCTCGCCGACCTGCGGAGGGACAGGGCCGCGTCGCGCGCGCTGAGCGGGGAGGCGCTTCGCCTGGCGGAGGAGCTCGGATCGGACGAGGACATCGCGGAGCTCGTCTGCCGCGGCGCCGCGGGAACCGTACGCGACGGCGACCTCGAGACCGCCCACGCCGAGTACCTGCGCGCGGCCGAGCACGCCCGCCGGGCGGGCGCCCCCGACGTGATGGCCAAGGTCCACCACGGTCTCGCCGAGATCGCCAGGCTCCGCGGGGATCTGGACGAGGCGCTCACCCTCGCCCTCAGCGCCCTGGAGCTGTGCACCCAGGAGTGGTACGCCACCGAGGAGCTCCGGTTGCGCATCACCGTCGGGCTGGGCCGGATCGTCGCGTCGCGGGGGGACGGGGCCGGGGCGAGGACCTGGTACCGCAGGGCGGTGGAACCGGCGCTGCAGCGTTACCCGCTGGTGGCGGGCTCGGCGATCGAGGGACTGGCGGAGGTCGCGTTGCTGGAGGGCGACGCCAAGGGCGCGGCCCGGCTGCTGGGCGCGGTCACGGCCCTCGGCGGCACCACCGCGGCGGACTCCGGCGTCGATGTCACGGCGGCCGTCCGCGCCCGGATGGGCGACGCCGCGTACGAGGAGGAGTGGCGCGCGGGAACCCGCCTGTCGCGGAGCGAGATGCTCGCGACACTCGACGCGTGACCCCGGCCTGACGGTCCCCGGCGGCCCGGCCGACCTCGACGTTCCGGCCGACTCCGGCGGGGGCCGGGGCGTAGACGACACGCGTCACCGTCGCGACGCGCGCCCCTGTCACGACGCTCCTTTATCGTGACGCGCCCCTGTCGTGACGCGCCCCTGTCGTGACGCGCCCCTGTCGTGACGCGCGCCTGTTACGACGCGCTTCTGTCGTGACGCGCCCCTGTCGCGGCGCGCGCGTCCCGGTGCGGGGGCGTCAGCGGGGGGTGCGCGGGCCGTCAGCGCTCCCGGTCACGATGACCGGCATGAACGACCACTCCCCGATCACGGGCCGCCGCAGATGGGCGACCCTCGCCGTCGCCTGCCTGGCGGCGCTGCTGCTGTCCGTCGACGTCACCGTCCTGCACCTCGCCCTTCCCCAGCTGGTCGCGGACCTGCGGCCCTCGTCGACCCAGATCCTGTGGATCGGCGACGCGTACGGCTTCGCGCTCGCCGGGCTGCTGATCACGATGGGCAACCTCGGCGACCGGATCGGCCGCAAACGGCTGCTCCTCATCGGTGCCGCGGCCTTCGGCGTGGCCTCGGCGGTGACCGCCTACGCCCCCACCCCCGAGCTGCTCATCGCCGCCCGTGTCCTGCTGGGCGTGGCGGGTGCCACGATCATGCCCTCCACCCTGTCGATCGTCTGCAACGTCTTCACGGACCCGAAGGAGCGGACCACGGCGGTCGGCCTGTGGAGCGGGATGGGCGCGGCCGGGTTCGCCCTGGGGCCGGTCGTCGGCGGCCTGCTGCTCGACCACTTCTGGTGGGGCTCGGTCTTCCTGATCAACCTGCCGGTGATGCTGCTCATCCTGCTCGCCGGTCTCGTCGTGCTCCCGGAGTCGCGCAACCCCGCCGCGGGGCGGGTGGACCTCGTGAGCGTGCCGCTGTCCGTGGCCGGCGTGATCGGTGTCATCTACGCCGTGAAGGAGGCCGCCGTGCACGGTCTCGCCGACACGGGAGTCCTGGTGGCGGGAGCCGCCGGGATCGCCGCCCTGGCGGTGTTCGCCCGGCGGCAGACCCGGCTCGCCGAGCCGCTGATCGACGTCCGCCTCTTCCGGCGCCGGGCCTTCACCGCCTCGGTCGGCGCCAACCTCGTGGCCATCTTCGGCATGTCCGCGCTGTCACTGATCTTCGCCTGGTACTTCCAGCTCGTGCTGGGCTGGTCGCCCCTGCGGGCCGGTCTCGCGGGACTGCCCGGGGGCATGTCGGCGGCGGTCGGCGGGGTCCTGGCGGCGGGGCTGATCATCCGCTGGGGCCGGGCCAGGGTGGTGGCGCTCGGCCTGGCGATGGCCGCCGCGGGCTTCGCCTTCTACGGCCAGATCGCTCTCGACACCCCCTACCTCTACTTCCTCGCCCCGATGATCGTCTGCGGGGTGGGCATCGGGCTCACGTTCGCCGTCACCAACGACACCGTGCTCGCGAGCGTGCCCAGAGAGCGGGCCGGCGCCGCGGCGGCGATCTCCGAGACGTCCTTCGAGCTGGGCGCCGCGCTGGGCATCGCCGTGCTGGGCAGCGTTCTGACCGGCGTCTACCGGGGCGACCTCCGGCTTCCGGCGGGGCTGCCCGGTGAGGTGGTGGCCCCCGTCAGGGAGTCGCTGCCCACCGCCCTGGAGGCGGCCGCGGCGCTCCCCGGACAGCTGGGGGAGGCCGTCGCCGAGGCCGCGAGGCTGGCCTTCGTCACCGGGGTCGAGGTCACCGCGATCACCGCCGCGGTGACGATCGCCGTACTGGCGGCGGTCTCGCTCGTCAGCCTGCGCGGCGTCCCCGACGTGATCCCCGAGGAACTCCTTTCCGAACCGCACCGGTGACCCGCGCGGGCGTTTCGGGCGCGAGCACCCCGCTGCGGGCGCTCCAGCGCCAGGACAGGCGCCAGGACGGAGGCCGCCGCGCGCCGGGCGCACGAGGTGACTCCCGCGGGCGCCCTGGAGCCCCGGCCGCCGCGGCGCCGCCTCCCTGACCGTGGGTTGTCCGGCGCCACCCGGCCGCGGGGGTGTCCGATTTGCTGAGAGCGCTCTCATCCAGATCTCCCGCCCGGGGACGCGGTCGGCGATGATGTGCCTGGTGATAAGGGTTTGTGAGCCGCGAACCGCCCGAAGGTCGCGCATCCAGTCGAGAGAGCGCTCTCGCAAGAGTATTGACTCGGCCCGGTCACAGCGTCAGGATCTGCGCAGTGCGGACTCGGGGGATCCGCCACGCCCATGCGGTACCTGGAGAACGGATCCTCGATGATCAGACCCTTCGCCCGACCGGGCGCCCGCCGGAGCGGACTCGCGGTCCTGGCGAGTCTCGCCGTCCTGTCAGCGGGCACCACCGGGATTCCGAGCGCGGGCGCCGAGACCGCGGCGGGCGGCCGGCAGCCGGTGATCGGCAAGCCCGCCCTCGACTCCCGCGGCTGCGCCCGCATCGAGAAGAAGCTGCCCACCCTCTCCGAGTGGCCCAAGGTCAGGAGCAGCATCGAGCGGGACCGCTCCGACGAGAAGCGGGTGGCGAGGATCCTCGCGGGCATGACGCTCGCCGAGAAGGTCGGCCAGATGACCCAGCCGGAGATCGCCGCGATCACCCCCGCCGAGGTCGGGCAGTACTTCATCGGCTCGGTGCTCAACGGCGGCGGCTCCTGGCCGGGCCGCGACAAGCACGCCACGCAGAAGGCCTGGCTCGACCTCGCCGACGCCTACTGGAACGCCTCCGTCGCCACCCGCGCGAAGATCCCCGTCATCTGGGGCATCGACGCCGTCCACGGCAACAACAACGTCCACGGCACGACGGTCTTCCCGCACAACATCGGGCTGGGCGCCGCCCAGGATCCGTGCCTCGTGCGCGACATCGGGGCGGCGACCGCCCGGCAGATGCGCGCCACCGGCCAGGACTGGGCGTTCGCGCCCAGCGTCTCCGTCCCCCGCGACGACCGGTGGGGCCGCACCTACGAGGGCTTCTCCGAGGACCCCCGGATCACCCGGGCGTACGGGTACGAGGCCGTCAGGGGCCTGCAGGGCAGGCACCCGCGCGGCATCGGCCAGGACGGCGTCATCGCCACAGCCAAGCACTTCATCGGTGACGGCGGCACCCTCAAGGGCACCGACCAGGGGGTCAACCCCGCGTCCGAGGCCGAGATGATCAACCTGCACGGCCAGGGCTACTACGGCGCCCTCGCGGCCGGGGCCCAGAGCGTGATGGTCTCGTTCAACAGCTGGACGAACGCCGAGCTCGGCATCGCCGAGGGCAAGCTGCACGGCAGCAAGCGCGTCGTCGACGGCATCCTCAAGCGGAAGATGGGCTTCGACGGCATCGTCGTCTCCGACTGGAACGGCATCGGCCAGGTCGCCGGGTGCACCAACGCGAGCTGCGCCCAGGCGATCAACGCGGGCATCGACGTGGTGATGGTGCCCAACGACTGGAAGGCGTTCATCGCCAACACGATCGCCCAGGTCGAGAGCGGCGCGATCCCGATGGCGCGCATCGACGACGCGGTGACGCGCATCCTGCGCGTGAAGTCGCGCACCGGGGTGCTCGACGGCCCCAGGCCCTCCAGGCGCGCCTTCGCCGGATCGGCCGAGGCGCTGGAGTCGAAGAGGCTCGCCAGGGATGCCGTGCGCAGGTCGCAGGTCCTGCTCAAGAACAACGGCAGGGTGCTGCCGCTGGCCGCGGACTCCAAGGTCCTGGTGGTCGGCAAGAGCGCCGACAGCCTGCAGAACCAGACCGGCGGCTGGACCCTCACCTGGCAGGGCACCGGCAACGTCAACGCCGACTTCCCCAACGGCACGACGATCCTCGGCGGCCTGCGCGAGACGCTCGGCGAGGCCGACGTCACCTTCAGCGAGACCGGCGACGGCGTCGACCCCTCGGCGTACGACGCGGTCATCGCGGTGATCGGCGAGACGCCGTACGCCGAGGGTGTCGGCGACCTCTCGCGGCGCACGCTGGAGGCCGCCAAGATCTACCCCGGTGACCTCGCGGTGCTCGACAAGGTCACCGGGAAGGGCGCGCCCGTCGTCACCGTCTTCGTCGGCGGGCGGCCGCTCTGGATGAACAAGGAGCTCAACCGCTCCGACGCGTTCGTCGCCGCGTGGCTGCCCGGCACCGAGGGCGGCGGCGTCGCCGACGTGCTCGTCCGGGGTAAGCACCGTGACGGCTTCACCGGCAAGCTGCCGTTCTCGTGGCCGAGGAGCGCCTGCCAGTCGCCGCTGAACCCGGGCGCCGAGGGCTACGACCCGCTGTTCCCGCTCGGGTACGGCCTGCGCGGCGGCCAGAGCGGGCAGGTCGGGACGCTCGACGAGACCGCGCCCCCGTTCGGCTGCGGCGAGCAGGGCGGCGGCGGGGAGGCGAGCGAGGAGCTGGAGATCTTCAACCGGACCGACATCGCGCCGTACCGGAGCTTCATCGGCTCCGCCGAGAACTGGGGCGGCACCGAGATCGGCCCCGACGGCCAGGCGGCGCACGCCGAGATCGGCGTGGTGCAGTCGGACGTCAACGTACAGCAGGACGGCCTGAAGGCGACCTGGACCGGCACCGGCCCCGCCCAGCTCTACCTGCAGAACCCGGCGGGCGGTACGGACCTGAGGGGTTACCTCAACGCGAAGGGGGCGCTGGTCTTCGACACGATCGTCCACCAGCCCCCGGCCGCCAGGACCGTGCTCAGCGTGCACTGCGTCTACCCGTGCTTCTCCGAGGTGGTGGCGACCTCCCTCTTCCAGGGGCTTCCGGTGGGGACGAGGTCAACTGTCAAGATCCCCATCGCCTGCTTCGCCGCGGGCGGCCTCGACCTGGAGGTGGTGAACACGCCGTTCCTCGTCTACACCGAGGGGGCCTTCTCCGCCTCGTTCGCCAACGTCCGCTGGGTGCCGCAGGCGGCCGACGATCCCGACGCGAAGAAGTGTGAGGATCTGACCTAGGAGTCCGGGAACGAGGCGGCCGGAGGGGTTCGCCCCTCCGGCCCTGCCGGTGTCCCCGGGGAGCCCTTCCGGCCGTCGCGCGTCCGGCCGGAGGGGCTCTGGAAAACGCGGGAGACGCGGTGGGTGGTGTCAGTCGGTGGGCAGGAGGGTTCCGAGCGGTCCGAGGTCGAGGTTGAGGTCGGACGGCGAGAGCCCGAAGTGCTCGCACAGCTCGGTCATCGCCTCCTCGAGGCGCATCAGCGTCATGCCCAGCACCTCAACCTGCTCGTCCGACAGGTCTCCCTGGTCCATCCGGCGCACGCACTGGCGTTCCACCAGCTGCCGTATCAGCTCGACGAGGGTGAGCACGAGGCGGGTCAGGTCCCGTTCGACGGCCTCTGGGTCGGTGTTCACCCGCCAGCCGGCGGTCCGCGCCGGTCCTCGCGCGTTCCCGGCCGTGCCCGCGAGCGTGGTCCGCCTGACCTTGAACCTCCTCGCCGCGGGACGAGGCCGTCCCCGGGTCGCGCGAGAGTCCCCCGTGCCGGAGGCGGCGGGCAGGCGGCGGTTCACGGCGGGCCCCCCTCCTCGGAGGCCCGCAGGAGCGTGACCGCGCCGGGCGGGTGGGCGGACGGGATCGGGTCGGAGGCCCGTACGGAGGTGATCAGGGCGCGCAGCGAGATGCGGACGAGGTCGATGTCGGCGATGGACAGCACGAGGTCCCCGCTCACGACCACGCCACCGGCCAGCAGCCGGTCGAGCAGGTCCACGAGCGCCACCCGCTCGGGGGGAAGGCGTCCCTGGGCGGCGAGCTCGGCGCCTCGCGGGGGGCGGTCACGGGTCATCGGACGCCTCGCGTGGATCGCCGAGGTCCATCGAGGTGAAGGAGTACGGTGCCCAGGGGCCGGTGAGCTGCATCCCGACCCCCTCGCCGCGCAGCGAGTCGACGGCCGCGGTGAACTCCTCACCGTGGTCCTCGTCGACGAGGTAGGCGCCGTTGAGCAGCATCACCTCCTCGCGGCCGGACAGTCGCGGGTCCTGCGGCCGGTGGCGGTGCCCGGCCACCGAGACCGACACCAGGGCGGCGTGGATGTCCTCGGCACGCCGCGCCGCCCGGCGCCAGGCGTCCTCCCGGCCGCGCAGGCTCGCCCGGCGGCGCTTCAGGTACGCCGTTCCCGGGCTGCAGGTCTCCGCGGGGGCCTCCTCGGCCGCAGGGGCGCCCGAGTCCGGTTCGGCGTACGCCTTCACACCCCATTCCCTGCACCCGGTGACGCGGGCGAGCACCTCGGCGAAGTCGTCGTGCCTGCGCCGGAGCAGGTCGCGGACCTGCTCCTCGGTGCTGTAGACCGTCACCAGCCGGACCGGGGCCGTGGGAGCCCCCTCCGCCACGGCCTCCACGACACGGTTGTGGGCGCGGGCCGTCTCCCCGACCCAGTCCAGGTCCTCCAGGAAACGCCGCAGCGGCTCCTCGCCGAACTCCTCCAGGGGCACCGGGCTCACGTACGCGACCAGACCCTCGTGCGTGATCGCGCGCACCGGCGCCCCGGCCACGCCGATCACGTGGTCCGGGAGGGCGCGGCCCACCTCCCGGGCGATCGCGTAGAGATACGTGCCCGTCTCAGCCATCGCGTCCCTCCCTGAACCTTCCGGCCCTTCCCGGCTCCCGGACGTCGCCGGGCGAACGGGTGCCCTCGCCCCCGCCGAGGGAGCGGCGCCGGGCGCCGTCGCCCTCCACGCCGGCCAGCCGGTCGCGGAGGACGCGGTTCTCCTCGACCAGGTCGCGGTCCCGGGAGGTGAGCCACGGATCGTGTTCCCACCAGTCGATCCCCAGCTCCCGCGCCGTGTCAACCGAGGCGATGAGCAGGCGCAGCTTGATGGTGAGCAGCTCGATGTCCAGCAGGTTCACCCGGATGTCGCCCACGATCACCACACCCCTGTCGAGCACCCGCTCCAGGATGTCGGCGAGGTTGCCGGACGACTCCCGCCCGCCGGGTGTCCCCCCGCCGTAGGACCGGGGGAAGGCGCTGCCGCCGCCGGGGCGTGTCACGTCGGCCACGTCACCCCGCCTCGCCGTCCGTCCGGCCGCGCCTGTAGCGCCTCACCCTGCGGTACGACAGCAGGTCGCCGGCGGCGTCCATCTCGACCTGGTAGAGCGACAGCATGTCGCCCGACGAGGGGATGTGCCGGTCCTCGACGACCTCGATCTCGACCTGCCAGCCCTCCTCGGTCCGTCGCACCAGCGTCACCCCCTCCGTGTCCTTCGCGGTCAGGTCGGCGATCTGCCGCAGCCCGGCCGCTCCGGCGGTCGCCGCCGACAGGGCGGGGGAGCGCCGCCCCGGCCGCCGGTCCCTCACGGGCTCGTCCTCGTCCAGGTCCTCCTCGTCGAGGTCTTCGTAGGGTTCCTCGTCCTCGTCCTCGTCGAGAGGCTCGTCGAAGGTCTCGTCGAGGGCCTCGTCGCCGGTGGTCCTGTGGGAATCGCCGGTCGAGCGTTCCCCGCGGGCTCTGTGTCTGACAGGCACGAGATCACTCCTCTCGTCGTCTCCGCGCCGGTGCGGCCGTACCGGCTAAGCGATCATCTCCCTGAGGATCCGCTCCGCCGCCTCGGCCTCCTCCTCCTGCGAGATCTCGCCGGAGGCCCTGGCCTCCGCCAGTTCCTCCAGGCGGCGCCTGACCGCCGCGGGACCCCGGAGTTCCTGCTCGGCCTGCTCCTCCAGCAGCTCCGCGAGCCGGATCAGCCCGCGCAGCGGCGCGAGCGGAAGGCCGAGGATCATTCCCAGCGGTTCCACCACCGCTCACCTCCCTTCGCGTCCCCGTGTGTTCCCTCACGCCCTGACGAAGTCGTACGGTGCCAGCGGGCCGAGCAGGCGCAGCTCGACCCGGCCGGTCCACCGGGCCCTGAACTCCTCCAGGGCCTCCTCGATCTCCGGCTGCCGATCGGTGTCCGCGAGCAGGGCCACGTGGGCGGCGTCCCGCTCGTGGGTGGGCTCGCGCACGACGATGGAGACGCAGAGCGGGTCGAAGGCGCCGACCAGGGCCTCGGTGTCGGCCTCGCGCTTGGCCGCGATCGACGTGTTGACCAGCTCTCCGAGCCGCATCCTCGCGTCCCACGTCGCCTCCTCGGGGCGCCCGCGGATCGCGTCGCGCAGCTGCGTGATCCGCGGGTCCTCGTCGAGCACCTCCCGCAGGACGGCCTGTTCGACGTAGCGTCCCTTCACGACGTACTCCGCGCGTCCCTCCAGCTCGTCCAGCGTGGCGAGGAAGTCGTCGTGGTGGGGGGCGAGCAGCTCGTCGACGACCGCCCGGGCGTCCGTCACCACCGCCCCGAAACGCAAGGGGAGCACCGGCACCTCCGCGGCGGTGGCGTCCAGCAGCCGCTCGTGGGCCACCAGGTCGTCCGGCCTGCCGAGGGGGCGGTCGATGGGGACGTCGCTCACCAGGGCGGCGATCTCTCCGTGGGGCACGAGCCGGACCGTGTTCGGCGGGTCTCCCACTCCCCGGGTGCCCGGGGTCAGCTCGACGTCGGACGGGATGATCCCGTACACGTAGGTGCCGGTGGCGCGGGGCTCCCCGGGCCGGGCCGCGGCGGCCCGGCCGGTGCGGCCGGTGTCGTGCCGTCCGGCCGTCCTGGAGGCGTCGGCCCTGGGCCGCCTGCCGGACCGGACCGTGCCGCGCTTCTCGCTGGAACCGTGCATCTCACTCCTCCCCGCGCCGCCTGCGGCGGGGCACCCGTTCGCGTTCCGTGCCGTCCTCGTCGTACTCGTCCTCGCCGGGCTCCCCGGCCGTCAGGCCGCGGAGCTTCTCGCCCGCCGCGTCCAGCAGCCCGTGCGTCGCACCCTTGACCTTCGTCCTGCTGCCGCTCTCCGTCATGCCCTCCACCAGCTCGGGCAGCCCCTTCTGGTTGCCGGTCTGGGTGAGGTCGAGGCGGTTGACGGCTTCGGCGAAGCGCAGGTAGGTGTCGACGCTGGCCACCACGACGCGCGCGTCGATCGTCAGCAGCTCGATCCCCACCAGGGAGACCCTGACGTAGGCGTCGATCACGAGTCCCTTGTCGAGGATCGTGTCGATGACGTCGGCCAGTCCCGACGAGGACCCGTGGCCGCCCGTCCCGCCGCCCGAGGGTTGAACGATGGTCATGGCGTCTCCTCCCTGGTGCTCCCGTGCCCCCTCCGGTCACGTCCGGCTGGCCGCCTTGCGGCGGGCGGGACGCCTGGGCGTCTCCTCCGCGCCCTTGGGGGCGGCGGACCTGCGACGCTGCGACGGACGCCTGAGCGGCTTCTCCTCGGGCTTCTCCTCCTCGTCGGCCGCGCGTTCCGCTTCGGGCTCTTCCTCCTCTTCCTCCTCTTCCTCTTCTTCGAGCTCGTCCTCGGGCTCGTCCTCCTCGGATTCCTCCTCGTCCTCGAGGGCGTCCTCCTCGGACTCCTCGCCTTCGTCCTCGTCGGCCTCGCCGGTCTCGGTCCGGTCCTGCTCGGGTTCCTCCTCGGAGTCCTTCTCGGCCTTCTTCCTTTCCTCCTCCTCGCGCAGTGCCGTCTCCTGGTCCTTGACGACCTCGCTGTCACGGATCTCGCCGCGCCAACCCTCCAGGTCGTCGGGATGCAGGAGCACCCGGCTCATGACGTGCCGCCGGAAGTGCTTGAGTTCGAGGCGCGCGCGCCTGCCCTGGGCGCGCCACAGGTTGCCGGTGCGCTCGAAGAGGCCCTTCGGGTAGTACTCCAGGACGAGCAGGATCCGGGTGAGGTCCGGACCGAGCTCGTGGAAGGTCACGGCGCCGTCGACGTAGCCCTTCGCCCCCTTCGACCGCCAGATGATCCGCTTGTCCGGCAGCTGTTCGAGGATCGTCGACTCCCAGGTCCGGTGGGAGAGGAAGATCTGCGCCTTCCACTCCAGCTTCTCGTCGGACTCCTGGTCGACGCCCTCAACCTTCTTCATGAAGCTCGGGAAGTCACCGAACTGGGTCCACTGGTCGTAGACGACACGTATCGGGGCGCCGACGTCGATCGACTCGATGATGTTGATCATCTTGAGCTTCCCGCTCTGACCGCCCTTGCCGCCGCCGGTGAGCTTCTTGACCAGGCCGCCGACCGCCATCTTGCCCAGCCCCTTCACCATGCCCCCGGCGATCGCCGTCTTGGGGTGCTTGGAGCCGGTCAGCGCGCTGATCAGGCCGGACCCGGCGCCCCCGGCGTAGTCGGTCAGGCGGCCGGTCATGCCCTCGACCTTTCCGCTCACCGACGACAGGGCCCGCTCCCCGAGGGCTCCCATGAGGTTGTGGAACTCCTGGTTGAGCCGGCTGGTGGGCGGCTCGTCGCCGCCCTCACGGTCGGGACGCTTCTTCGAGGTTTCGGCCATCGAGGTCACCCCCGTGCCCTGGCGGGCGTCGGCTTGGTGCGGGAAGAGGTGGATCCGCTCCGGGACGGAGGCCGGCGCTTGGCCCTGGCCCGTGGCTCCTCTTCCTCCTCCTCTTCGTCCTCCTCGTCTCCGGAGTCTCGCGGTGCCCGCCGGGCGGGCTTGACGGCCGGCTCACGGCGCTTGGAGGCGGGACGCCTGCGGACGGGCGGGGCCTCCTCTTCCTCCTCGTCCTCTTCCTCCTCGTACTCGTCCGTCTCGGGTTCGTACTCCTCCTCTTCCTCCTCGTCCTGTCGCCGGCCCTTCCTGCGGGACAGGAGGCCCTTCATGCGCCCGCGGCGCCCCTTGGGCTCCTCGGCCTCCTCGCCCTCCTCGGGCTCCTCTCCCAGGTCCTCCGGCTGCTCCAGCGGGTTGCGCAGGGACTCGGCCCGGTCGTGAAGCCTGGTGCTCATCGAGTCGATCCGCCTGCTCACCGCGGCCTTGGCGGCGGCCTTGCTCGCGTCCACGAGATCGCCCCGGACACTTTCGGTGATCTTCGCCAGTTCGGGGGAGGAGCTGAGTACCTTCAACCCCTGCTGCAGCAGGTCACCCTGACCGGCGCTCAACCGGCCGGTCGCCCCGGCCGCGGCCAGCGCCATCGCCAGCCGCAGCTTCTGGCGTCGCCCCAGAAGATAGCCACCGGCTACGGCGAGGGCTATCCGTACCTCATTGTTCACGATCATCACTCCTTGTCGGTTGCCTCGTCGTGCGCTCCACCCCCCGTGGAGTTCTCATCGGCGTATGGCGAAGGAAGGTGGTGTCGATGATGTTCAATGCCTTTTTTGGGCAAAGGCAAGAAAGCACCATATTTTATAAACCTCATACTTCCGTACCCTGAAAAATCCGGATAAAGATGTGCGTGAGCAAAGAGTCAACAAAAGGGGCATTGCTCGGGCTGTAGGCGTTCTGTGAGCTCTTTCGGGTCATCCGCCCGGTCGGGCGCCCCGCACGGGGGTAACGGCCGCCGGGCCCGGCGGCCCGGTCGCCCGGTGGCCGACCTCAAGAAAAGCGGTGATCACGAGCGGCCGTGATCCCGGCCGGTGGCTCGCGATCGGCCCGCGAGACTTTTTCGCCAGACGGAATCCATCGTCGTCGTCGATATCGCGTTGAACGGACGGGCGTACGGACGAATGTGCGATTCATCGATTCGCATGGTGACGGGAGAGGGTTCCCGGCGGTCGCGTGCCGCGGGAGATTTCGCCGGCCTTCTTCGGTCCCGGAGGCGGGCCCTCTTCGCCTCGCCCCGGCCCGGGGCCGACCGGGGGTGGCAGGGGTCGGCAGGGAACGTCGCGGGGTGCGGCGGGCGCGCCTCGCGCCGGTGCCCGTCCGCTCGATGTCACGGTTTGTCGCACGGCGCCCGGCACTGTCCGGGGGCGCCCGGTTCACGGAAAGGACGGAGCGGGCCCGCCGCCCCCTGTTCCGGGACAGGGCCCGAGGGTTCAATGATGTCGGGAATCCGGCGGCGGCACTGTGTAACAAGTGAAGCCGGGTTCCCGGAAAGATTTGGTCAATTTTTCCTGGATTAGGGGTGCCAGGAGAGGAGAGAGTCGCGTGAAAAGCGGGCACAACCATCTCGTTAACCCGTAAAGCGGAGGTACAGCCCTGGTGAAGAGATCAAGGGCCGGGTTTGCCGTGGTTGCCGTGGCGGTCGTATCCGCCATGGTCGGCGGGCTCACGGGATGCGCACGTGCCGAGTTCACCTACGTCCGCCACGACGAGGGGCAGACGTACTTCAAGGTTCCGGCGACCTGGCAGAAGGTCGACCAAACGGCGCTCGACAAGATGACGCTCGGGGACGACCTCGAATCGGCCACCGCGCAGATACGCAAACAGCTCATCTGGTCGATCGGCTACGACGCCCACACCGAACCGTCCGCGAATCACCTTCTCGGTTACGGCACCGGTGACGAACCATTCGTTTTCGCCCGCACCACCAAACTTCTGCCCAAGGAACAGGACACCGTCTCCCTCGACACCATGCGCAACGCCTTCCTGCCCGTCACCGAGACGGCGCGCAAGGAGTACGAGGCGACCGCCGGCTCCGCGTTGCGCAACTTCGAACTGCTCGCCGACGACGTGCTCCAGCCGGGAGACGGCCTGCGCGGGGTGCACGTGCGGTTCAACTACTCGATCCTGGGGGCCGGGACCGAGACCTTCGACCTCACCTCCTACCTCGCCGAGGACGGCAAGCAGATCTCCACCCTGCTGATCCGCTGCTCGGCCGCCTGCTACCGGAAGCGCGCCGGGGAGTTCGAGAAGATCGCGCAATCGTTCAAGGTCAAGCGGCTCGCCGGGTGAGGAGAAGCCCGTCCATGAAGTCACCTCCACCGCCTCCCAACTTCGAAGGACTCCGGGCTCCCGGTTCCGGCCCGACCGATCCGCATCCCGACAAGCGCAAGAAGATGCCGTTCTGGGACCGGATCAAGTTCCTCCTCATCCTTACGACCATCTATTTCATCCTGGTGTGGAGCGAGATGGCCTCCTACGAGGGCATCATGACGTTCCGGGATGGGATGATCAACACCGCGGTCGCGGCGCCGTGGATCTTCTGGCTCCTGGGGATCGAGTTCCTGCGCCAGCTCCACTTCTTCGTCAGCGAGCGTTCGGCCGGATACAACCGGTTCTGGACGCGCAGCGTGTTCGGAGGCTTCGAGCGCTGGACCCACCGCCGTTTCTCCGACTGGAACCGCTTCAGGATGGCACGTGCCATCAAGTGGGCGTTCTGGATCGCGGTGCTCGCCCTCATCCTCGGCGAGGTGCTGGACACCTCTCCGGCGCTCGCGCTCTTCCAGGCGCCCGCGCTGCTCTGGCAGGCCCTGCCGTACGTGGCGCAGCTCGCCTTCGCGTTCTTCTTCATCGCCTTCCAGTTCATCGGCCTGTTCTGGCTGCTGTCGCGGGGCGGCGTGGAGACGTACTTCCCCGACGACATCAAGACCCGCTTCACCGACGTGTGGGGCCAGGACCACGTCGTCGAGCGGGTCAAGGAGAACATCGTCTTCCTGGAGAGGCCGGACGCCATCGAGGAGCGCGGCGGCTACGTGCCCAGCGGCCTGCTGCTGTGGGGCCCGCCGGGCACCGGCAAGACCCTGATGGCCGAGGCCGTGGCCGGGGAGACCGGCAAGCCGTACGTGTTCGTCGACCCCGGCGCGTTCGTCAACATGTTCATGGGCATCGGCATCCTGAAGGTGAAGTCGCTGTTCAGGAAGCTCCGCAAGCTCTCGCTGCGGTACGGGGGAGTGATCGTCTTCTTCGACGAGGCCGACTCCCTCGGCAAGCGCGGCTCGCTGGCGCAGCAGGGGCCCAGGGGCGCTCCCGGGTTCTCCCCGCACACCGCCGGATGCCACGGCTTCGGCTACCTCAGCGAGGACACCCGCTGGCTGCTGAGCCGGGGAGGCGCGGCCGAGCCGAAGGAACCCGACACCGGCCGCAGCCGCTTCATGATGGGCGGCATGGGCGGGGGCGGCGGCGACCCGGGCACGCTGCAGGCGCTGCTCACCGAGCTGTCCGGCCTGAAGAAGCCGAGGGGCATCGTCAACCGGCACGTGCGAAGGCTCTTCGGCATGCGGCCCAAGCCGCCGCCGAAGTACCGGATCCTGGTCATGATGGCCACCAACATGCCCAACTCGCTGGACGAGGCGCTGCTGCGGCCGGGGCGCATCGACCGCATCTACAAGGTGGGCTACCCCTCGAAGGCGGGCCGGGTCCGCACCTACCGCGGCTACTTCGACAAGGTCGACCACGAGCTGACCGACGCGCAGCTGGACAAGCTGGCGACGATCACGCCCTACGCCACCGGTGCCACGATCAAGGACCTGGTGAACGAGTCGCTGATCACCGCGATCCGCGACGGCCGGGAGACCATCACCTGGTCGGACGTGACCCGCGCCAAGCGGCTCAAGCAGCTCGGGCCGCCCGAGGACGTGGAGTACATCGAGCGCGAGCGGCACGCCGTGGCCGTGCACGAGGCCTGCCACGCCGTGGCGGCGTACCGCACCCGCTACCACCTGGAAATCGACATCGCCACGATCGAGAAGGGCGCCGACTACCTCGGCATGGTCGCGAGCATCAAGCCCGAGGACCAGTTCACCCGATGGAAGTCCGAGCACGAGGCCGACATCATGGTCTCGCTCGCCTCCCTGGCGGGGGAGCGGATGTTCTTCGGCGAGGACAACTCCTCGGGTGTCTCCGGCGACCTGTTCTCCGCGACGTACCTCACCGCGCTGATGGAGGCGCACTGGGGCATGGGCCGCGGGGTGACCTCGGTGCCCGCGCTGCAGGAGCTGGAGATCATGGGCGGCAAGTCGATGCCCAAACCCGGCGGCGGGGGGATCGGCTTCACCAAGACACCGGGCGGCAGCCAGCCGCTCGCGCCCGACGTGCTCGGCGAGCGCATCGAGTTCAACCTGGTGAGCCTGCTGGAGCGGACCGAGGTGCTGCTGCGCGAGCACCGGCGGGACGTCCTGTGCCTGGCGCACGCGCTGGAGGCGCACAAGACGCTCAACGGTGACGACGTGGTCGCGATCCTGGAACGCGGGCGGGGGCCGTTGATCGACGGCTCGATCTACGACTCGGAGGACTTCTACGCCGAGATCGAGGAGTACCACCTGGAGGCGGCGCGGGCGCACCGCGAGCACAGCCACGTGGCGCGCGCCCTGCCCGTCCCGCCGGCGCTGCCCCGGCTCGAACCCGCCGCCGCGGTCATCCACGGCGCGGTGCTCACGGGCAACGGCAACGGTTCCGCGGTGTCGAGCACGCTGTCGAGCGCGGTGTCGAGTACGGTGTCGACCGCCGTGCCCCCGATGTCCCCGGTTTCCTCTGTGTCCCCCGTGTCTCCGGGGCCCTCTGTGTCTCCGGGATTCTCGGGGTCCTCGGCGGCGCTGTCCGAACCCGACTTCGTGCCCTGGAGCGGCGACACCCCGGCGCGTCGCCCGGCACCGCCACCGCCACCGCCACCGCCTCCGTCGCCCGCCGACCCCGCGCCACGCCGCGGGAGGCTGCGGACGGTGTTCGTGATCGCGGCCGGCCTGGCCGCGCTGGCGGCCTTCACGGCGCTGGGCACCTACGTGTTCAACGGCGGGACGGTCACGACGGGCGGCGTGGGCTCGCCCGACTCCGGCACGCTCATGGTGGTGTTCGTCGCCGTGCTGGCGGCGGTCGTGGGAGCCGCGATCGTGGCGGCGGTCACCCGGGGGGCGCAGGCGGCCAAGGCCAGGGCCGAGGCCCAGCGTGACAGGGCCGTGGAACGGGCACAGCTGCTCGCCGCGGCGATGGACCCCGAGGTCGCCATGCGGATCCTCGGCTACAACGGCAACGACAGGTGAAGGGCGACGAGCGGCGGTGACGAGCACAGCCCGCCGGGCCGGGGCCGCGGGCGGGCTGTGGCCGGAGGTTCCGGGGGAACCGTGAGGCGGGTTCCCCCGGAGGTCCGTCAGTCGAACTCGCCGTCCTTCACGCCGCCGACGAAGGCGTCCCACTCGCTCCGGGTGAACGCCAGCGCCGGGCCGCCCGGATCCTTGGAGTCGCGGACGAGATACAGCTGGTCGGCGTCCGCCTTGTGCCTGGCGACCACAGGGTCACCGGGGACGACCGCCACCTCCACGCAGTTGCCTCCGTTGGTGCTGCGGCCGCTCTTGCGCCACTGGGCGCCGGACAGATCCATCGTGGACCCTCGCACTTTTTCTTCCTTCTACAGCTAGGGGGAGGAGAACCTTCTCGCCATCTGGGCGATGAAGGCCGCCGACGCCTCCTGACTGAGAGCCATGGCGCAGAGGCTCTCGAACATGGAGGCGTATCGGCTGACTTGCTCGGGATCGTCCGGCACGCTCCCGCTCGCGGCCTGCTCCAGGTAGAGCAGGTCGGGGGCTTCGGGCTCGGGGAAGCTGAGCAGGCAGAACTGGCCGTCCATCGCGGGGTGCGCCCCCGCGGAGAACGGGACGACCCGTATCTCCACGTTGGGCAGCTCACCGAGGTGGACGAGATGCTCCAGCTGCTCCGACATGATGTCGCGACCGCCGATCCGACGCCGGATCACCGCTTCGTCGAGCACGGCGACGAGGTGGATCGGGTCACCGGGTCCGTGCAGCAACTGCTGGCGCGAGATGCGCACGGAGACCGTCTCCTCGACCTCGGAGGGGGTCTGAACTACTGAGGTCACCTCGATCACCGCGCGTGCGTACGGTTCGGTCTGCATCAGGCCGGGGACGACCAGCGGCTCGTACGAACGCACGAGCGACGCCTCCGCCTCGAGCCCGATGTAGGAGTCGAAACCGGGTTTCAGGGCCTGACGGTGGGGGTGCCACCAGCCCCGTCTCCTGGCTTCGACGGCCATCTGGATCAGGGAGTCTCGAGCCTCCCCGGTCACGCCGTACACATCGGTGAGGGCCGACACGTCCGAGGGACGAGGCCGGGACAGGCCCGTCTCGTACCTCCAGACGGTGGTGTCGGTGGAGCCGATCCGCTCGGCCACCTCCAGCCGCGTCAGCCCGCTGTCCTTTCGCAGACGGCTCAGTTCAGCCATCAGACGGCGATGACGGGCCGTGGGGCTGCGTCGAGAAGCCACGCATCCACCTCCCTCCGTCCTTTGATAGCAAATCTGCGGAATCCCAACATGAGGTATTGCAGTCCTTGATAGAACAGTTCACCGTGAGTGAGTGTGCCATCTCAGAGGGCGATGTGCATGGAATATGCGTGTCGGGGAGTGAGGTCGACCATGACAACCGGACGGCGGACCGTCTCACCTCGATCGACGGTGACCCTCAAAGGGGTCCCGGAGTCGGTGTCGGTGGCGCGGAGCCGGGTCAGGGAGCTGCTCGGCGAGGGGCATCCCGCGTCCGACGACGTCGTCCTCCTGGTGAGCGAGGTGGTGACGAACTCGGTGCTCCACTCCGGTTCCGGGGAGGGCGGCGAGGTCGCGATGACGGTGGCGGTGGGCTCGGCCGCGGTGCTGGTCGAGGTCTGCGACGCCGGATCCGGCGCGTCGGCGCCGCACGTGCGCAACGACCCGGAGGCGGAGGGCGGGCGGGGCATGTTCCTGGTGGACCTGCTCGCCGACAACTGGGGCATCCAGGACGACGCCCCCGAGGGGTCCAGGACGCTCTGGTTCGAGGTCGCCTTCTGAGTTCGATCGCGCCCTCGCCTCGTTCGTGTCCGGCCGTGAGGCCAAGGTCCCGCCGCTCCCAAAATTTGGGCCTTTGCTAATCAACGCCGCTGTCTGACTCTCGGTGGAGGCGCGCGACAAAACCCTAGAGTGCGTGCCTGAGGAGGACGCAGGTGAGACGCCGTCTGATCGTGGTGTTCGTCGCCCTGGCACTGTTGTGTCTCGGTGTGACCGGGGCGGGAGCCTCGGCCGAGCCACAACCGAACAGCCAGTACAAGGTCCAGGGACCGAGCACCGCCCAGCAGCGAAGCGCGGTGGCCGCCACCGGTGCCGCGATCGACCAGGTCGACCCCGAATCGATCGTGATCACCGCCAACGAGGACGAGGTCGCCGCGATCAAGAAGCTCGGCTACACCGTCACGAGGATCCCCAGGTCGTTATCCCCGACCAGGCCGGAACGGCTCGCCGACTTCCCGCCGGCCGACTCCGGCTACCACAACTACGCCGAGATGACCGCCGCGGTGAACCAGATCGTCGCCGACCACCCGACGATCGCCCGCAAGATCAGCTATGGCACCTCGTACGAGGGGCGCGACCTGATCGCCGTGAAGATCAGTGACAACGTCGCCACCGACGAGAACGAACCCGAGGTGCTGTTCACCCACCACCAGCACGCCCGCGAGCACCTGACCGTCGAGATGGCCATCTACCTGCTCAACCTCTTCACCGACGGGTACGCCACCGACAGCCGCATCGCCAACCTGGTCAACGGCCGCGAGATCTGGATCATGCCGGACCTCAACCCCGACGGCGGCGAGTACGACATCGCCACGGGCTCCTACCGCTCCTGGCGCAAGAACCGCCAGCCCAACTCCGGCTCCTCGGCCGTGGGCACCGACATGAACCGCAACTGGGGCTACAACTGGGGTTGCTGCGGCGGCTCCTCCGGCTCCGCCTCCAGCGACACCTACCGGGGCTCGGCGGCCGAGTCGACCCCCGAGGTGAGGGCGGTGGCCAACTGGGTGCGCAGCCGGGTCGTCGGCGGCGTGCAGCAGGTCAAGGCGCACATCGACTGGCACACCTACGGCGAGCTGATCCTGTGGCCGTACGGCTACACCTTCAACGACACCGGCCCCGGCCTGACCCAGGACGACCGCGACGCCCACGCGACCCTGGGCCAGAACATGGCCTCCACCAACAACTACACCCCCCAGCAGGCCAGCGACCTCTACATCACCGACGGCACGATCGACGACTGGCTGTGGGGCGTCTACAAGATCTTCAGCTACACCTTCGAGATGTACCCGGTCAGCTCCTCGCCGGGCTTCTATCCCCCCGACGAGCAGATCGTCCCGCAGACCACCCGCAACCGGGAGGCCACGCTGCGCTTCCTGGAGTACGCCGACTGCGTCTACCGGATCATCGGCAAGGAGTCGCAGTACTGCGGCACCGGCACCCCGCCGGTGACGGTCTACTCCGACGACTTCGAGACGGCGACCGGCTGGACGGTCAACCCCTCGGGCACCGACACCGCCACCTCCGGCCTGTGGGAGCGGGGTGACCCGGCGGCCACCACCTCCAGCGGCGCCAAGCAGCTCGGCACCACCGTCAGCGGCAGCAACGACCTGGTCACCGGCAGGCTCGCGGGCGCCGCGGCGGGCGACTACGACGTCGACGGAGGAATCACCAGCATCCGGTCACCGGCCATCACCCTGCCGTCGACCGGGACGCTGAACCTGTCGCTGTCGTGGTACCTGGCGCACGGTTCCAACGCCTCCAACGCCGACTTCTTCCGGGTGAAGGTCGTCGGCTCCACCACCACCCAGGTGTTCCAGCAACTCGGCGCGGCCTCCAACCGCAACGGGGCCTGGGCCACGGCCACGGCCAACCTCTCCGCGTTCGCGGGACAGAGCGTCCGGATCCTGATCGAGGCCGGTGACGCCTCCGGCGCCTCCCTGGTCGAGGCCGGGGTCGACGACATCAAGATCACCCAGCAGCCCTGACCCTCCCTCGGGGCGCCTCCCGGAGGCGCCCCGAGCTTTTTGCGCGGGGACCGGTGCCAGGAGCCCTCTCTGCGAGGAACCGGGGCCGTGAGCCTGTGAGGAACCGGGGCCGCGAGCCTGTGAGGAACCGGGGCCGCGAGCCTGTGAGGAACCGGGGCCGCGAGCCTGTGAGGTCCGACGCTCACCCATGGGCCGCCGAGGGTCAGGCGCGGCAGATCAGCTCGCCGTGCAGCAAGGAGAGCCAGCCGTCCGGCTCCCCGGCCCAGGTCCGCCAGCCCGCCGAGACGCGGCGCAGGTCCTCCTCGGCGGCGGCGCCCGAGGCGAGTGCCTGTCCGGCCATGTCGGACTTCAGGATGCGCTCGGCCCACATGCCGCCCCACCACGCGCGGTCCTCGGGGGTGGCGAAGCACCAGGTCGAGGAGGTGGCCGAGACGTCGGCGAACCCCGCCGCGCGCGCCCACGACAGCAGCCGCCGCCCCGCGTCGGGTTCGCCGCCGTTGGCCCTCGCCACCTTCCGGTACAGGTCCATCCACTCGTCCAGCTCGGGGATCTCGGGGAACCAGGCGAAGGCGGCGTAGTCGCTGTCGCGCACCGCGACGATCCCGCCCGGCCTGCAGACCCGCCGCATCTCGCGCAGCGCCCGGACCGGGTCGCCGACGTGCTGCAGCACCTGGTGGGCGTGGACGACGTCGAAGGTGTCGTCGGGGAACTCCAACGCGTGCACGTCCGCCACGGCGAACGCGATGTCGGAGCGCCCGCGCCGCTCCGCCTCCGCGCGGGCGAGCCCGAGCGCCTCCTCGGTGATCTCGACCGCGGTGACCGTGCCGGGCGCGACCCGCTCTGCCAGGTCGGCGGTGATGGTGCCCGGCCCGCAGCCCACGTCCAGCAGCGTCATGCCCGGCCTCAGGTGCGGCAGGAGGTGGGCCGCCGAGTTCTCCGCCGTACGCCACCGGTGGGATCTGAGCACGGACTCGTGGTGCCCGTGCGTGTAGACGGCGTCCTTGCCGGTCATGAGGCCTCCCCGTTGTCGTCACGCTGGTCGGACGATAACACGGGTCTCATATTTCAAGAACAATGGTCTCACTATATGGTCGTCACGAATCCGGCGGGAACCGCCGGCGGGTGGTGCCGGGGGGTGGTGCCGGGGGTGCGACGGCCCGGTACCGGCGGGTCGGGCCGGCACCGGGCGACGCCGGTGATGTCGGGTGCATCGAAGACGTCAGGAACATCGGGGACGTCAGAGGCGGAAGTCCAGGTCGGGGACGATCTCGGCGACGTCCATCTGGGCCTTCTGGAGCCTGCCCGAGTGGTCCCAGTTCATCGCCTGCCAGCGGGTGAACTGGTCGAGGACCCACACCCCCGACTGGCGGCTGCCGTTGCCCGACTTGCCGTTGCCCCCGAAGGGCAGGTGGGCCTCCGCGCCGGAGGTGGAGTTGTTGACGCTGACCATGCCCGCGCCGATGCCCTCGCGGAAGCGGAAGGCCGACGCCGGATCGGTGGTGTAGATGGACGAGGAGAGCCCGTAACCCGGAAGGTTGGCCAGGTCGACGGCCTCGTCCAGCGTGCCGAAGGTCGTCACGCCGACGATGGGGCCGAAGGTCTCCTCCAGGAAGAGCCGGTCGCCGGGGCGGACGCCGTCCACGACCACCGGGTGGTAGTAGAGGCCGCCCTCCCCGGTGAAGTCGCCGCGCGGGCTGTCCGGGGTGATGCGGCCGGTGGGGCCGGAGACGACCGTGTGGTGCGGCTGGATCCAGCCCAGATACTCCTCGTAGCGCGTGGCGAACCTCCGGTCGAGCAGCGGCCCGCACAGCACGTCCCCCGCGGGGTCGCCGACCACGGCCCCGGCCAGGGCGTGCACGTACCGGCGGAGGAACTCGTCGTGGACGCTCTCGTGCGCGATCACCGTGCCGAGCGACGTGCACCGCTGCCCGGCGGTGCCGAAGCCCGCGAACAGCGCGCCCTCCACGGCCAGGTCGAGGTCGGCGTCGGGCATGACCACCATCGGGTTCTTGCCGCCCAGCTCCAGGCAGGGAGACTGCAGGTGGCGCCCGCACAGCTCGCCGACGCGGCGGCCCACCTCGGTGGAGCCGGTGAACCCGACCTTGTGCACCGTGCCCTCGGCCAGCGCCGCCTCCAGCCCCTCGAACGTCGCGGCGCCGTCGGCGAGGACCAGGTTCAGCACGCCGTCGGGCAGCCCGGCCGCGACGAACAGCCGGTGGAGCGCGTGCGCGGAGGCCGCCGCGTACTCGGCGGGCTTCCACACCACCGCGTTGCCGCACAGCAGCGCGGGTACGAGGTACCACGACGGCACCGCGACCGGGAAGTTGCCCGCGGTGATCACCGCGGCCACCCCCACCGGGACCCGGAAGGTGAACAGGTTCTTGTCCGGCATCTCCGAGGGGACCGTCTGCCCGTACAGCCTCCTGCCCTCGCCGAGGAAGAAGTCGCACGTGTCGACGATCTCGCGCACCTCGCCCAGCGCCTCGGCGTACGGCTTGCCGATCTCGCGGGTGACCAGGCGGGCCAGTTCCTCGGCGTTGGCCTCCACCAGGCGTCCGATCGAGGCGATCACCCGTCCCCGGACGGGCGCGGGGACGCGCGCCCACTCCCGTTGCGCGGCGGCGGCCGTGCGGCACGCGGAGGAGAACGTGCTCGCGTCCGCCAGCCGCACCCGCGCGACCACCTCGTCCACGCGAGCCGGGTTGACCGACTCGTAGGCCGCGCCGTTGGACGTTTCTTTTCCGCCGATGACGGAGACGATCTCGCTGGTCACCTTTGACCTCCCGGTTGGACCTTTGACCGCATTCTCCCCGCGCCGGGGGAGGCCGTCACATCGTCCGGGAGGGGGTCACCTCGACCGGGAGGGCGTCCACGCGACCTTCGGTCGGAGGACCGTCCGTGGCGCCGTCCGCCACGTTCTCCGTCGTGCCCTGACGTGTCGTCCGTCGTGTCTTCCGTCAGATCATGCGGAAGTCGGCGAAGTCGAAGCCGGGGGACACGACGCAGCTCACCAGCACGCCCTCGTCGCCGGCGGGACGGGCGGCCTGCCAGGTGCCGCCGGGCACCAGGGCCTGGAGGACCTGCCCCTCCTCCACCAGCGGCCCCAGGGTCACGGTGCTCGAAGGGTGGCCCTCGTGACCGCCGAGGATCAGCGTCAGCGGGCCGCCCCGGTGCCAGAACCAGACCTCGTCGGAGGCGACCACGTGCGGGCGCGACTCCTCGCCGGGCTCCAGCAGGAAGTAGATCCCGGTGGCGGTGGCCCGCGTGCCGGAGTATCCGGGGGGAGCGAGGTCGACGGAAGTCCTCCAGGTCTCACGGAACCAGCCGCCCTCGGGGTGCGGCTGCAGGTCAAGGGCGTCGGCGAGCGGCGGGCGCGAAGGGGTCGTCACCGCAACGATTCTAGGGACCCGGGCCCGGCGGACGTACGGTGGGACGGCCGTTGCGGACGGGGCCGGATTTGTCGGCGGGGACGGCTAGGTTCAGTCCGTGATCGAACGGTGGAACCGGGATCAGGTGCTGGCGCTCGCGCCCGACGCCTCGTCCCAGAAAGCGGCCCGGGGTGTCTCCGCCCCCGGCAAGTGGTCGGGGTCCGGAGCCACCGCCGACGCGGTGTGGGGCGAGTGCGCGGGCAGCGGCTCCAAACCCTACCGGGCGTGTGTCGACCTGTCCGAGCCCGCGTACCGATGCAGCTGCCCCAGCAGGAAGTTCCCCTGCAAACACGCTCTCGGCCTGCTGCTCCTGTGGTCGGCCGACGGTGTTCCCGCGGCCGAGGAGCCCGCCGACTGGGTGGGCGAGTGGCTCGACGGGCGGCGTGGCCGCGCGGCCAGGGCCGCCGAGGCGGGGGCGGCCCGCGCGGCCCTGGCCGCCGAGCCCGGCGCCACGGACGGCCGCAGGGCCGCGCAGCGCGAGCAGCGGGTGAACACGGGGCTGTCGGACCTGGAGCGCTGGCTCGCCGACCAGATCAGGCAGGGCATCGCCGGTTCGCGGCGCCACGACCAGTGGGACGACCTGGTCAAACGTCTGATCGACGCCCAGGCGCCCGCCGTCGCGGGCTCGCTGTCCCGCCTCGGCGCCGTGCTGGACGGGGACGACTGGCCCGCCCGCCTGCTCGGCGAGTACGCGCTGCTGCACCTGCTCTGCGTGGCCCACCGGCGTCTTTCCGTCCCGGACGGGGCCGGTGGCGGTGACTCCGCCGACTCCGGTGGCTCGGGTGAGGGGGCGTCCCGGGACACGGTTCCCGACGGGCTTCTCGAAAGGGTGCGCGACCGGGTCGGCTTCCCGATGACGAAGGAGGAGGTGCTCGCCCGCGGTGCCGTCCGCGACCTGTGGGACGTGCTGGGACGGCGCGACGAGGAGCACGACCGGCTGATCGCGCGCCGGGTCTGGCTGCGCGGGCGCGCGACGGGCCGGGCGGCGCTGGTGCTCTCGTTCGCCCCGGTCGGGCAGGCCCTCGACGCCTCGCTCGTCACCGGCACGACCATCGACGCCGACCTGGCGTTCTATCCCGGCTCGGCCCCGCTGCGCGCGGTGGTCGCCACCCGTCACGACTCCGCTCGCGGCGGCCCCGTCCGTCACGACTCCGCTCGCGACGACTCCGTGTTGAACGACCCTGCACCGAACGACCCTGCACCGAACGACGCCGCTCGCGGCGACTCTGCGCTGAACGACCCCGCCCTGAGCGACCCTGTTCTGGGTGGCTCCGCCGGGGATGCGCCCGTCGATGCCGTTCGGGATGAGCGGATCGGCGTCGACGCCGCCCGCCGTCTCGCCACGGCCGGTCCGCCGCCCGGCTCGACCGTCGAGCAGGCCCTCGACGAGGTGGCCGAGGCCCTGGCCGGTGACCCCTGGCTCGACTCCTGGCCGCTCGTGCTGGAGGGGGTGACTCCCACGGGGAGCGGTTCGCGGCTGCTGGCCGGGCCCTCCGGCGGGCTGCCGCTCCACCCGTCCGCGGGCACCCCGTGGCGTCTGGTCGCCACCTCGGGCGGTCACCCGCTGACCGTCGCCGTCGAATGGACCCCGAGGGGGCTGCGTCCCCTCACGACCTGGGACGAGGAAGGCCGGGTGATCGTCCTGTGAACGCCTCCGCCGAATGGGAGGACCTGGTGTCCACCGCGCTCGTCGGGACCGACCGCCGCCCGCTGCCCGGTCAGGGGGCGAGCGAGGTCGAGCTGCTCGGGCGCGCGGCCGTGCACACGCTGCGGGCGCGCGCCGGGCGGAGGCCGGTCGCCGCGGGTGAGCCGCCCGCCGTCGCGGCGCCCGAGGAACAGCCCGCGGTCTCGCGCGCCGCGGGCGACCGGCTCGCCCGCATCCTCGGCGGTGAGCAGCCGAGACTGCTCACCGAGTGGCTGGAGACCGCGGCCGCGCGCGGATACCGCCTCTCGCCGCACCTGCTGCCCGAGCTTCTCGACCACGCGGCCAAGGACCGGTCGATCCGCCCGCACCTCGGTGTGCTGGCCGGAAATCGGGGCCGCTGGCTGGCGAGGCTCAACCCGGCGTGGGGCTTCCTGCTGGAGGAGGTCACCGGGCTCCTCGCCACCGGCTCCGGCGGAGCCTCCCAGACCTGGGAGTTCGGCACCTCGGGTGACCGCCGCGTCCACCTGGGAGCGCTGCGGGCGGCCGACCCGGCGGGGGCGAGGGAACTGCTCGCCGCCACCTGGGAGAAGGAGACCCCCGACGACAGGGCGGCGTTCCTGGAGGTCCTCGCCACCGGGCTCTCGCCCGACGACGAGCCGTTCCTGGAGGCCGCGCTCGACGACCGCCGCCGCGAGGTCCGTCACACGGCGGCGGACCTGCTCACCCGGCTCCCCGAGTCGCGCCTGGCCCTGCGCATGGCCGAGCGGGCCGCCCGGTACGTCACCGTCGTCGGCGACGAGATCCACGTCGACCCGCCGACGGCCTGCGACAGCGCCCTGGAGCGCGACGGCGTACGGGCCAAGGCGCCCCGGGGGGCCGGTGAGCGGAGCTGGTGGCTGCAGCAGACCGTGGCCCGCACCCCGCTCGGCGTCTGGTCCTCGCTGCTCGGGCGGCCGCCCCGCGAGCTCGTCCGGATGAAGATCGTCGACTGGGGTCGCGAGGTCATGGCGGGCTGGGTCAGGGCCTCCGTCCTCCAGGGCGATCCGGAGTGGGCGCTGGAGCTCTTCACCTGGGATCCGCTCGCCGACCTGCTGGCCGCGCTGCCCCGTGACAAGCAGGAGATCGTCGCCGCCGACTTCGTACGGGGGCACGGCCTGGACGGTCAGCTGATCATGGTTCTCGGCGGGGCCGCGGCCCCGTGGGGACCCACCCTGGCCAGGGCGGTCCTGCAGAAGATCGTCGATGTCTCCGGCACCCAGCCGTGGAACCTCGGGGAGCTGGTCAAGCTCGCCGGCGAACGCATCGACCCCGCCATGCACGGCCTGGCCGGGCGGCTCTCGCCGGAGCCATCCATCCAGGAGGTCGCCGCCCTCCTGCGTTTCCGTGACGACATGTTGAAGGAGCTCACGTAGTGACAACGGTTCTGCGGGCCCACGCCGAAGACCAGTACGCCGAGGAGCTGGAGATCCTGGCCAAGGGCGACGACCGCACCCGCCCGCCGGGGTGGAAGCTGTCGCCGTGGGCGGTGACCGCCTACATCCTCGGCGACGGGGACCAGATCACCCCCAAGTACATCGGGCCCCGGCGCATCGTCGAGGTGGCCGTGGCGACGCTGGCCACCGACCGCGCGCTGCTGCTGCTCGGCGTGCCCGGCACCGCCAAGACCTGGCTGTCCGAGCACCTGGCCGCCGCGATCAGCGGTGACTCCACCCTCCTGGTGCAGGGGACGGCGGGCACCGCCGAGGAGGCCGTCCGCTACGGCTGGAACTACGCCAGGCTGCTGGCCGAGGGCCCGTCCATGGAGGCGCTCACGCCGAGCCCGGTGATGCGGGCGATGTCCGAGGGGCGGCTCGCCCGCGTGGAGGAGCTGACCCGCATGCCCTCCGACGTCCAGGACGCGCTGATCACCGTGCTGTCGGAGAAGACGCTGCCGATCCCCGAGCTCAACCGGGAGGTGCAGGCCACGCGCGGTTTCAACATCATCGCCACGGCCAACGACCGCGACCGCGGCGTCAACGACCTGTCGAGCGCGTTGCGCCGCCGGTTCAACACCGTCGTGCTGCCGGTCCCGGCCACCGCGGAGGAGGAGGTGGACATCGTCTCCCGGCGGGTCGGCCAGCTCGGCCGCTCCCTGGAGCTGCCCGAGACCCTCACCGCCCTGGAGGAGATCCGCCGCGTCGTCACGGTCTTCAGGGAGCTGCGCGCCGGTGCCACCGAGGACGGCCGTACCAAGATCAAGTCTCCCAGCGGGACGCTCAGCACCGCCGAGGCCATCTCCGTCCTCACCAACGGCATCGCCCTGGCCGCGCACTTCGGCGACGGGGTGCTCCGCCCCTCGGACGTGGCGGCCGGCATCGTCGGCGCCGTGATCCAGGACCCGGTCTCCGACCGCGTCGTGTGGCGCGAATACCTGGAGACCGTGGTGCGCGAGCGCCAGGACTGGCGCGACTTCTACCGGGCCTGCCGTGACGCGGGCTGAGGCGACGGCCCCCTGGCGGGGCACGTTCCCGGCTGCGGCGTTCCCAGCTCCCGCGTTCCCGGCCTCCGCGCTCCCGGTTCCCGCTTCCTCGGTTCCCGCGCTGCGGGTTCCCGTGCTGTCGGCCCTCGTGTTTCCGGTTTCTGCGGTGTGGGCTCCCGCGCTCTCGACTTCCGCGTTCCCGGCCCGCGCGCTCCAAGCCCCGGCGGTTCCGGTTTCCGCGTCGCCGGTGGTGGCGGTGGCGCCGGTGGCGGCTCCCCGGCCGGGTGGGGGGTGGCGATGAGCGTCTCCGTGCTGGGCATCCGGCACCACGGACCGGGGTCGGCGCGGTCCCTGCGCGACGAGCTCGAACGTCTCAAGCCGGACGTCGTGCTCATCGAGGGCCCGCCCGAGGCGGACGAGCTGGTCACGCTGGCCGGTGACCCCGGCCTCCAGCCGCCGGTCGCGCTGCTCGCCCACGTGCCGGGGGAGCCGTCCACGGCCGCGTTCTGGCCGTTCGCGGTGTTCTCGCCCGAGTGGCAGGCGATCCGCCACGCCGTCGCGGCGGGGGTCCCGGTCCGGTTCTGCGACCTGCCGGCCGTGCACAGCCTCGCCTCCCGTCCCGGCACGGGCGCTCACCCCGAGCCGGGAGACACGGGCGACGGACCTGCGGCGCCTCCCGAGGGGGAGGCGCCGGAGGGCGCCGGGGATCGGAGGCCGGACGCGAAGGTCCCCGGCTCCCCGGGCGCGGCGACCGGTGATGAGGGGAACGGTGACACGGACGGCGACACGGACGACGCGCCGGACGACGCCGCCCCGGAGGCCGTGCGGATCGATCCGATCGGGGCTCTCGCCCGCGCCGCCGGGTACGACGACCCGGAGCGGTGGTGGGAGGACGCGGTCGAGCACCGGGGCGACACCCCGTTCCACATGATCGCCCAGGCCATGGAGGCCGTCCGCGAGGGGCACGTCGCCGACGAGTACGAGGCGCGGCGCGAGGCCTTCATGCGGCGCACGATCCGCAGGGCGGTCAAGGACGGGTTCGAGCGGATCGTCGTGGTCTGCGGGGCCTGGCACGTCCCCGCCCTGGCGGGCACCGCGCGCGAGGGCGCGCCCTGGGGAGCCGGGCTGCCCACCGTGAAGGCCGACGACGCGCTGCTCAGGGGGCTGCCCAAGGTCAAGGCCGAGATGACCTGGGTGCCGTGGACGTACGGGCGGCTGGCCGCCTGGAGCGGTTACGGCGCGGGGGTGACCTCCCCCGGCTGGTACCACCACCTGTTCGCCTCCCCCGACCGGCCGGTCGAGCGGTGGCTGACCGGGGCGGCCGGGGTGCTCCGCGAGGAGGACCTGCCGGTCTCCTCCGCGCACGTCATCGAGGCGGTGCGGCTCGCGGAGAGCCTGGCCGTGCTCAGGGGACGGCCGCTGGCCGGGCTGGCGGAGGTCACCGAGGCGGTCAGGGCGGTGCTGTGCGAGGGCGACGACCTGCCGGTGGAGCTGATCCAGCGGCGCATGGTCGTGGGGGAGCGGCTCGGCCAGGTGCCCGACGCCACCCCGATGGTCCCGCTCCAGCGCCACCTGCGCGAGGAGCAGCGCCGGGTGAAGCTCAAGCCCGAGGCACTCGACCGGGAGTACGACCTCGACCTGCGCAAACCCCTCGACCTGGAGCGCAGCAGGCTGCTGCACCGGCTGCGCCTGCTCGGCGTCGACTGGGGCACCCCCCGGGAGAGCCGGAGCAAGGGCACCTTCCGCGAGTCGTGGTCGCTCGCCTGGCGGCCCGAGTTCGACATCGACCTGATCGAGGCGGGCGCCTGGGGCACGACCGTCCCCGCGGCGGCCGCCGCCCGCGTCCGCGACCTCGCCGACGGGGGAGCGGCGACCGGCCCGGCCCCCCGTGGCGGAGCGTCCGGCCCGGGAGCCGGAGCTCCGGGAACGGCCGGTCCCGGAAGGGCCGGAGGGGCCCGGGGCGCCTCCGGCGGCGCGTCCGGCGGGGTCACGCTGGCCGTGCTCACCGGCCTGGTGGAGCGCTGCCTGCTCGCCGACCTGCCGGAGGCGCTGCCGTACGTGCTCGACGCCCTGTCGGCGCGGGCCGCGCTCGACGGCGACGTCACGCACCTGATGGCCGCGCTTCCCGCGATGGTCCGCGCCCAGCGCTACGGCGACGTGCGCGGCACCCCCGCCACCGGCCTGGTCACCATCGTCGAGGCGATGCTCACCAGGATCTGCGTCGGCCTCGGCGGTGCCGTCACCGGTCTCGACGACGACGCCGCCCGCGACCTGATCCGTCACATCGACGCCGTCCACGCCGCCGTCGCCCTGCTCGACACCGGGCCCGCCCGCCAGGACGGCTCAGGGGAAGGGGAGGAGACGCCGCAGGAGCGGTGGCTGACGGCGCTGCGCGGGGCCTCCGGCCGGGCCGACCTGCACGGGCTCATCGAGGGGCGGCTCACCAGGATCCTGCTGGACGCCGCCGACCTCGACACGGCCGAGGTGGGACGGCGGATGTCGTTGGCGATGTCGGCGGGACACCCGGCGGCCAGGGCCGCCGCCTGGATCGAGGGGTTCCTGTCCGGGGGCGGGCTGCTGCTCGTGCACGACCCCCGGCTGCTCGGGCTGGTCGACGAGTGGCTCACCGGGCTCGCCCCGGAGACCTTCGTCGACGTGCTGCCCCTGCTCCGCAGGACGTTCGGCGCCTTCGCGGCCCCGGAGCGGCGCTCGATCGGCTCGCGCGTCCGCTCCCTGGGGACGGCGGGCACCGGCGGCCCGGCGCGGGAGGCGGAGGACTTCGACGAGGAGCGCGCGGCGGCGGCCGTGCGGACCGTGCTGGCGATCCTGGGGCCGGCGATTTCCGGGCCGACGATTTCGGAAGGGACGGGCAGCACCGATGGATGAGAGGCTCCGCCGCTGGCGGATGGTCCTGGGCGGGGACGCCGACGGCACCGGGTGCTCGCTGACCGGGGCCGACGCCCAGATGGACGGCGCGCTGGCCGCGCTCTACAACGGCGGCGAGGGCTCCGGCGAGCGGAGCGCGGGCCTGGGTGCCTCCGCGCCCAGGGTGGCGCGCTGGCTGGGCGACATCCGCTCCTACTTCCCCTCGACCGTCGTACAGGTCATGCAGAAGGACGCCGTCCAACGGCTGAACCTGACCCGGCTGCTGATGGAACCGGAGATGCTGGACGCCGTCGAGCCGGACGTCCACATGGTCGGCACGCTCCTGTCGCTCAACAAGGTGATGCCCGAGAAGGCGCGCGAGTCGGCCAGGGCGCTGGTGCGCAAGGTCGTCTCCGAGCTGGAGCGGAAACTCGTACAGAAGACGAAGGCCGCCGTGACCGGTGCCCTGGACCGCTCGGCCAGGACCCACCGGCCCAAGCGGGTCGCCGACATCGACTGGGACCGCACGATCCGGGCCAACCTGAAGAACTACCTGCCCGAACGCAACACGGTGATCCCCTCCAGGCTGGTCGGGTACGGCAGGCGGCAGCGGGCCGTCCAGCGCGAGGTCGTGCTCTGCATCGACCAGAGCGGGTCGATGGCCGCCTCCGTCGTCTATTCGAGTGTCTTCGGCGCGGTGCTCGCCTCGATGAGCTCGCTGCGGACCTCGCTGGTCGTCTTCGACACGGCGGTCGTCGACCTCACCGACCAGCTCCACGACCCGGTGGAGCTGCTGTTCGGCACCCAGCTCGGCGGCGGCACCGACATCAACCGGGCCATCGCCTACAGCCAGGGGCTCATCACCCGTCCCAACGACTCGATCTTCATCCTGATCAGCGACCTGTACGAGGGCGGTGTGCGGCAGGAGATGCTCCGCAGGGTCGCCCAGATGACCGCGGCCGGTGTCCAGGTGATCGTGCTGCTCGCGCTCTCCGACGAGGGCGCGCCCTTCTACGACCACGACAACGCCGCGGCGCTCGCGGCGATGGGGGTGCCCGCCTTCGCCTGCACCCCCGACGCCTTCCCCGACCTGATGGCCGCGGCGATCGAGCGCCGCGACATCGGCCAGTGGGCCGAGCGCGAGCTGGAACGCACCGCCACCTGATCCCGTCCCGGCGAGGGCGGCAGGCCACGGGGGCCTGCCCTCGCCGGGACGTCGGGACGCCGGGGATCGCGTCGTCAGGGGCGTTCGCCGGCACCGGCAGGGGAGCGGCCACGTGTCACGGAGGTGGCGGTGCGTTGTTCAGGGCACCGAGACAGGACTCGCGGGTGTCGGTCCTCGGGCCGGGACGTCCGGGACGGCTGGTCCACCGGGTTGAGATGTCCGGGAGGGGCTGGTCCGTCGGGCTGGGACGTCTGGGGGGTGCGGGGTCGTCGGGTTGGGACGTCCGGGGTGGGGTCGGGTTGGGACGTCCGGGGTGGGAAGGTCCGTCGGGCTGGGCCCGCGACCGGCTCGTGGGGTGCTCACGGAGTGACGGCCAGCAGTTGTCTGAGGGAGTCGCGCAGGGGCTCGCTCATCGGGCTCGGCCGCAGCGTGGCCGGGTCGAGCCTGACCTGGACCCGGCGGCCCTCGGCGTGCACGACGCTGTGGTCGGCCGACAGCACGCGGAAGCCGTACACCACGCTGGTGGTGCCCAGGCGGTCCAGCCAGAAGTGCACCGAGGCCTCGCCCACGGTGCTGATCGGCACGTGGTAGGTGATGGAGAATTCGCGTACCACGAAGAAGATCTCGGCGAAGTGCGGCCGGGCGGGGTCGAAGGGCCAGCCTCGCTCGGCCCAGTAGTCGGACAGGGCTCGTTCGAGGAGCAGGACGTATCGGGCGTTGTGGACGACACCCATCGCGTCGAGGTCGTCGAAGTGGATCTGGACGGGCTGGATGTGCCCGCTGCGCAGGGTGGTCGTCAAGTCATTCCTCCGGGAGGATGCCGGGATCGGTCGAGAGGGAGCGGAGCTGCTCGAGGACGGCCGTGCGGGCGAACCGGTAGCTCTGCTCGCGTTTGAGCAGGTGGGTGTGGACGACCACGACCGAGCCGATCGCCTCGATCTCGAAGGCGAGCCGGGCGGGGTCGGTGCCGGGCCGCAGGTCGCCCAGCTCGACGGCGAGCTCGCTGAGCCGGTCCAGCAGGTTCATCCAGTCGCCGATGGCGTCGGCGATGGCGTCGTGGACCGGGCCGGGCCGGTCGTCGAACTCGCCGTCGACGGCACGGAAGAAGCAGCCACCGGGCAGCCGCCCCGAGCGGTAGAAGTCGAGGCGGTGCTCGTGCAGGGCCCACAACCTGCGCACCCCTCGGGGGGCACGCAGGGCCGGCGCGATGATGTGCTCGGTCCACTGCCGCCGGGCGTGCTCCACGATCGCCAGCTGCAGCGCTTGTTTGTCAGGCCAATGAGTGAAAAGTCCGGACTTGCTCACGCTGAGTGTCGCGGTCAGCCGGGCGAGTGACAGGCCGTCGAGTCCTTCGACCGAGGCGAGCCGGACGGCGGCGTCGAGCACCGCCTGACGAGTGCGCTCCCCGCGCTGGAGCCGTCCGTCGATCATGCCGAGAACTCTAGCAAACAATATGAACGACCGGTCGCTAATATTTTTCCTCGCACGGATCCGAGCCTCGCGTGACCCGGTTCTCTCGTGTGACCCGGTTCTCTCGTGCGGTCCGGTTCTCTCGTGCGGTTCAGCTCTCTTGTGTGAGGTGGTTTCTCGTACGCGCGGCAGGGGCGGTCGCCCCGGAAGCGGTGGTGCGCCCGGGACGCCGCGAGCGGGCGAGCCCGCGAGGGCCCGCCCGCTCGCCGGTGGGTGTCAGTGCGCGATCTCCTGTTCGGCTCGCGCCCGCCGGGGGAGGAGGAAGGCGGTCGCGAAGGTGACGGCGAGCAGGCCCACCTCGACCCAGATCGTGAGCAGCATCGCGTCCTCCAGGCTCCGGCCCTGCTTGACCAGGCCGAAGAAAAGCGTCCCGATCGCCGCCGTACCCAGGGCGCCGCCGAGTTGCTGGACGGCGGTGAGGGTGCCGGAGGCCGAGCCGGACTCGTGGGGATCCACCCCGGCCAGCACGATGTCGAAGAACGGCGCCATGATCAGGCTCATCCCGGCACCGGTGAGCAGCAGGGCGGGGGCGAGCTGCCACGGGGTGACGCCCATGCCGGCGACGTTCAGGGTGAGGGCGACCCCCGTGACGCCCCCGGCCATCGCGACCGCGCCGATGTGGATCAGCCTGCGTCCCACCTTCCGCGCCAGCCCCGAGGCGTTGACGAGGGCGAAGCCGATCAGGGTGCCGATGGCGTTCGGCAGGCCCGCGAGCCCCGCCTTCAGCGGGTCGTAGCCCAGGGCGATCTGGGTGTAGAGGCCGAACACCAGGGAGAAGCCGACCATCCCGGAGAAGAAGACGAGGCCGGTGAGCAGGCCGCCGGTGAAGGACCGCTTGCGGAACAGGCTCATCACCACCAGCGGGTCGCCGCCCGCGCGCTCCTTGCGGGACTGGTGCAGGCAGAAGAGCGCGAAGACCGGGATCGAGGCGGCCATCAGGGCGAAGATCCACGCGGGCCAGTCGAGGTCGCGGCCCTGGACCAGAGGGAAGATCAACAGGAAGGAGGCGGCCGAGACGAGCCCGGTGCCGGTCAGGTCCAGGCGCGAGGCGTGCGAGGGCTTCGACGCGGGCAGGTAGCGGAGCGCGCCGAGAAGGGCGATCAGGCCGATCGGCAGGTTGATCAGGAAGATCATGCGCCAGCCGGTGCCGAAGAGGTCGGCGTCGACGAGCCAGCCCGCGAGGACCGGGCCCGCCACTGTGGACAGTGCCATGATCGGGCCGAACGCGCCGAAAGCGGTGGCCAGCTCTTTGGGCGGGAACATCTCCTTGATGACGCCGAGGCCCTGCGGCACCATCACCGCCCCGGCCAGGCCCTGCAGCACCCGCGAGCCGACCAGCATCTCGGGGGAGGCGGCCAGGCCGCACAGCAGCGAGAACAGGGTGAAGCCGGCGGCGCCGGCGACGAACATGCGCCTGCGCCCGTAGAGGTCGCCGAGGCGGCCCCCGGTCACGAGGCCGACGGCCATCGCCAGGGTGTATCCGGCGCTGAGCCACTGGATCATGCTCGACGAGCCGCCCAGCTCCTTCTGGATGGACGGCGCCGCGATGATCGTGATCATGGCGTCCATCAGGTCCATCACCTCGGCGGCGAGAACCACGAAGAGGGCGGCCCAGCGCCATCGGTACGGCTCCGCGCCGATGGGGGATGAGCCGGTCTCGACCGTGTTTGTCATGGGGAATCCGATCCGGGAATTCTGATGATCGAAGAACGGTGTTCGTTGATTACGAACACTGTTCTACAAACGAACGCTGTTCGCGTCAAGTACATCGTCCGCGCAAAACGAACAGTGTTCGCAGAAAGTACGGTGTTCGCTGCCGTGATACGGCACGTATAAGATCGGCGCGTGACCGAGATCCCCGCCCCGCCGTGGCGCAAGACCCGCAAGGCGAGCGCTCCGCGAACCGTCCTGAGCAGGGATCTCATCGTCGCCACCGGGCTGCGCGTCGTCGACGCCGAGGGGCTGGAGGCGCTGAGCATGCGCCGGGTCGCCCAGGAGCTCGGCACCGGTCCCGCCTCGCTCTACGCCCACGTGGCGAACAAGGAGGAGCTGCTCGACCTGATCTACGACAGGGTCATGGGCGAGATCCGGGTCCCCGAACCCGAGCCGGAGCGCTGGCTGGAGCAACTCAGGGAGCTCGTCCTCGACGCCTACCGGGTGTTCGCCTCCCACGCCGACATCGCCAGGGTCGGTCTCGCCAGCCTCCCGACCGGGTTCAACGCGCTGCGGGTGGGCGAGGGGCAGCTGGCCATCATGCTCGCGGGTGGCGTGCCGCCCAGGACCGCCGCCCTGATGATCGACCGCCTCGGCCTGTACGTCTGCTCGGACGCCTACGAGAACTCCCTGTACATCAACCGGCAGCGCGAGAGCGGCGTGAAGCCGGAGATCTTCATGAGCGACTTCTTCGGTCAGATCGGCACGTTCTACCGCAGCCTGCCCGCCGACCGGTTTCCCAACATCGTCGCCCAGGTCGACAACCTGATGGCCGGCGACGGGACGGACCGGTTCGAGTTCGGGCTCGACCTGCTCCTGCGGGGCCTGGCCGCTCATGTCCTGGACGCCGGTCCTACGACCAAGGGCTGATCGAAAGCCTGATGCGGGCCGGTGCGCGCCGGCCGTACCGTCGACCCATGACTACCGTGATGACCGACGAGCCTCCTGCCGGGATATTCGCCCGGAGTCACCGCGCCCTGACGGTCGGGATGGTGGCCCTCATCTCCCTGGCCGCCTTCGAGTACCTCGCGGTGGCCACCGCCATGCCGGTCGTCGCCGACGAGCTGGACGGCCACGCGCTGTACGGGCTGGCGTTCAGCGGGGCGCTGGCGGCCGGGGTGGTCGCGACGGTGCTGGGCGGGTGGTGGGGCGACCGTGGGGGGCCGGCCGCGCCGCTCTGGACCGGGGTGGCGGTCTTCGGCGTGGGGCTGGTCCTCGCCGGGGCGGCGCCGACGATGGACGTGTTCGTCGCGGGGCGGTTCGTCCAGGGCTTCGGCGCGGGCATGTTGCAGGTCTCGATGTACGTGCTGGTCTCGCGGTGCTACCCGCCGGAGCTCCATCCCCGGGTGTTCTCGATCTTCGCGACCGCCTGGGTGGTGCCCTCCATGGTGGGGCCCGCGATCACCGGCGTCGTGGTCGAGAACGCGGGCTGGCGCTGGGTCTTCATCGGCGTGACGGGCATCCTCCTCCCGGCCGCGCTGCTGCTCTGGCGCGGGCTGGCCTCCGCGCCCATGACAAAGCCGGTGACGGAGCCGGTGACGGAGGCGGTGACGGAGCCGGTATCGGGGGCTCCGGGGGTGACGCCGACACCGGCACCGAAGCCGAAGCCGAAGCCGGGGTCGGAGAGGTCGCCCGGCGCCCGTTCCTCGATCGCGCGCAGGCTGGGCTGGGCGCTGCTCGTCGCGGCAGGGGCGGCGCTCATGCAGTACGGCGCGTCGGCGCTCACGGGGTCCGGTGGCACGCACTCCGGGGGCGCGGCATCGGGTGACACGGCGTCGGGAGGCATGCTTTCGGGGGGCATGGCGTCCGTCACCGGGCTCGTCCTGCTCGCCGCCGGTCTGGCCATGCTGGTCGCGGCGCTGCCCCGGCTGCTCCCCCCGGGAACCCTGCGCTCGGCCCGCGGCCTGCCCTCGGTGATCTCCCTGCGCGGGATCGCGGCGGGCGCGGCCATCGGCGGCGAGGCGTTCCTGCCGCTGATGCTCAACGAGGAACGCGGCCTGTCGCTGACCATGGCCGGGCTCACCCTGACCGGCGGCGCGCTGAGCTGGTCGTTCGCCTCGTGGGTGGTGGGCCGATGGCGGTTCGACCGGGTCCTGGTGCTGCGCTCGGGCTCGGTGCTGATCGCCGTGGGCCTCGCGCTGATGGGCTTGACCGTCTTCGGCGCCGTCCCGGTGGCCACCGCCTTCGTCGGGGAGATGGCCCTGGGGCTCGGCATGGGCATCGTGTACCCGACCCTGTCGGTGCTCATCCTGGAGCTGTCGCCCTCCGGTGAGGAGGGGGAGAACAGTGCGTCGCTCGGTGTCGCCGAGTCGGTCTACACGGTCGTCGCGGTGGCGATCACCGGGGCACTCCTGGCGGCCCTGGGGGCCTCCGCCGCCGTCTACGTGCTCTGCTTCGGCCTCACGGCGCTGATGGCGGCCACCGGAGCCATTGTCGCCGGTCGCGTACTGCCCAGGGTGTGAGTTCTTCTCACCTCTCCGGGCCCTCGACGCCGGATTTCCCCTCCGCGCCGGAGGCATTCACGGGTCACCGTGGCACCATGGGAAGAACGCCGTTCTTCGCGGTGTTGAGGGGGGAGTCCCGCCTTCGGGCGGGATTCGCGTTTCCACGGCCCGGGGTTGCCGGGCCTGGAAAGTCGTCGGAGCCCGGGGTTCGCCGGGCTCGGAGAGGTCAGGGGGGGCCATGCCGCGCGTCCGTGAGCTTGAGGTGTTCCGGCTCATCCTGCCCTACGGCAGGCGGCCGGAGAGCATCCTCGTCCGGCTCACCGACTACGGCGGCATGACCGGGTGGGGAGAGGTCGTCGACGCCGACCCCAAGACCTGGGTCGCGCTGGAGGAGGGGCTCGGGCAGGCGCTGATCGGCGTCGACTGGGAGCATCCCGACGAGCTGGGAGCCGTTCCCGGAGGGTCCGCCGCCGACATGGCCTGCTGGGACCTGTGGACGAAGATGCGCGGGGTGCCGCTGGCCCACGCGCTCGGCGGCACCCGCACCTCCCTCATGGCCACCGTCAGGATCGGCGCCGACCGCAACCTGGAGAGCCTGGTCGCGAGGGTGAACCGCCACGTCTGCGCCGGATACGCCCACGTCACCCTGGACGTCCACCCCGGCTGGGACATCGAGCCGCTGCGCGCCGTCCGCCAGGCGTACCCCGCGCTGGGCATCGGCGTGGACGCCCGCGGCGCCTACACCGACGTCGACGCCCTCGAGGCGCTGGACGCCTACACCCTCTCCGTCATCGAACGCCCCTTCACCGGCCTGGCGAGCCTCGGTGACCACGCCGACCTGCAGGAGCGCGTCGCCGCCCCGGTGCTGCTGGAGGTCGCCTCGGTCGCAGAGCTGGACGAGGCGATCACCGCGAGGGCGGGCCGGGCGATGCTGCTCCGCCCCGCGGCCCTGGGCTCCCTGCGCGAGGTGCGCCGGGCGCACGACCGCGCGGTGCGCGCCGGATGGGAGATCGCCTGCGCCGGGGGCAAGGGCACCGGGCTCGCCCGCGCGGCCACCGTCGCCGCGGCCAGCCTGCCCGGCTGCGGCCTGCCCTGTGACGTGGCCGAGCCGCCGCGCAGCGCGCAGATCGTCGACCCTCCGGTCGGCGCCTCGGGCGGCGTGGTCGCGGTGCCGCTCACCCAGGCGGGCCTCGGCCACCGCATCGACGAGGACCGGGTCCGGCGCCTGTCCAAGGAGTCGTACTCGGTCTAATGCTCCGTTTCTTAAAGCAGGTAGACAAAACGGTGTCGGCGCCGACGAGGCTCGGGAGCCGGGCGGTCCCAGATCCAGGGACGGGCGCGAGTGTT
>NZ_JBIAQI010000024.1:0-177836 GCF_042888905.1 Streptosporangium sp. NPDC002721 | reverse complement strand
ACCGCAGCGAGCACCAAGAACGAGCACCAAGAACAAGGACACCCGCCCGCAGCGAGCACCAAGAACAACCACGTCGAGCGCACCCGGAAAAACTCCGGGTGCGCCGAAAAGGAGACGCCCCAGTATCAGGAAAAGGGAAACACCAATCAGTTACTCGCCAGGGAAACGGACACCCACCTGCGAGCGGACCTCGTCCATGATGCCCATCACGTCGAGGGTCGCCTGCCAGGGCATCAACGGGCTCTCCAGCAGGCCCTCGCGCAGGCAGCGCATGGCCTCGGTCGCCTCGTGCAGCATGCCCTTCCCCTCGAAGGGGAGGTGGAAGGTCTTCGGCTCGCCCGCCCTCGGGTGCACGGTGAAGGTGTCGGGGCGGAAGAACGGGCCGGGGATCTCGATCCGGCCGAGCGTGCCGGAGATGGACGCGGCGACCGGGCTGTGCGTGGTGATGCCGCAGGACAGCAGGGCGACCGCCCCGCTGTCGTAGCCGAGCAGCACGCCGGTGTTCTCGTCCACCCCCTCGGGGGTGAGCCGCGCCCAGGAGCGCACCCCGGCGGGAGCGCCGAGCACCATGTGGGCGAAGGAGATCGGGTAGACGCCCACGTCGAGCAGGGCGCCACCGCCCAGTGCCGGGTTGCGGAGCCGGTGCTCGGGCGGGACGGAGACGGAGAACCCGAAGTCGGCGTGGACGGTCTGGACCGGGCCGATCGCGCCGCCCTCGACCAGTTGCATGATCTTGCGGACGGCCGGGATGCAACGCGTCCACATGGCCTCCATCAGGAACAGGCCCCGCTCCCGCGCGAGGTCGACCAGGTCGGCGGCCTCGGCCCTGTTGAGGGTGAACGCCTTCTCGCACAGTACGGCCTTGCCCCCTTCGAGGCAGGTCCGTACGGCGTCGTGGTGGGCGTTCTGGGTGTTGGCGACGTAGACGATGTCCACCTCGGGGTCGGCGGCCAGCTCCGCCCAGCTCCCGTGGGCCCGCGGGACGCCGTGCCGGTCGGCGAAGGCCCGCGCGGACTCCTCCGACCGCGACCCGACCGCGACCACCTCGGCGTCAGGCAGGAGCTTCAGGTCCTCGGTGAAGGTCGCGGCGATGCCGCCGGTCGCCAGAATTCCCCACTTAATCGCGCTCATAACGACATATCTCACCACGAACACCTGACGGAGAGGCCCCCGGCACCCGGACCTCCCCGTCTCATCTCGTACGAGACACGAGCCTTACACGCCCGTACCCCTGTGTCAGCCGCGCGTGTCGGCGAGCAGGGCGTTCAGCACCAGGTCGGGGTTGTCGCGCATCACGCCGCGCATGCGCCACTCGTCGGTGAACAGCGCCAGCAGGGCGCCGTCGAGCGAGCGGGTGAAGACCTCCACCCCGCGCTGGCGGGCCAGGAACGGCGCCGACTCGGCGTCGGTGAGCCTGGCGATGCCGAAGTCGAGCCGGTCCATCAGGATCTCGGTGTTGAACTCGGCGGCCATCCGGTGCTTGACCACGTCGAACTGCATCGGGCCCACCGCGGCGAGCACCGGTGACTGGTCGCCGCGGACGTCGGAGCGGAGCACCTGGACCACGCCCTCGGCGTCGAGCTGCTCGATTCCCTTGCGGAACTGCTTGGAACGGCTGGAGTCGCGGACGCGAGCGGTGGAGAAGTGCTCGGGGGCGAAGCTCGGGATCTTCGGGAACTCGACGGGCGGGCCGTCGTAGAGAGTGTCGCCGGGACGCAGGGCGCTGGCGTTGACCAGGCCGACGACGTCGCCGGGGTAGGCCTCGTCGATCGTGGCGCGCTCCTGGCCGAAGACCGACTGGGCGTACTTGGTCGCGAACGGGCGGGCGGTGGCCGCGTGGATGAGCACCATGCCGCGCTCGAACCTGCCCGAGCAGACCCGGACGAAGGCGATGCGGTCGCGGTGCGAGGGGTCCATGTTGGCCTGCACCTTGAAGACCAGGCCGGAGAAGGGCTCCTCCAGCGGGCGCGGGTCGTCGGCGACGTCCGGGCGGGGCGCGGGGGCGGGGGCGATGTCGACCATGGCGTCCAGCAGGCGGCCGACGCCGAAGTTGGACAGCGCGGCCCCGAACAGCACCGGGGTCGACTCGTGCGCCTCGAAGGTCTTCTGGTCGTGGTCTGCGCCGATCGCGGAGAGCAGGTCGATCTCGTCCTTGGCCCGCTCCCAGTCGCCGCCCAGCTCCGCCAGGGCCTGCTCGGCGCTCAGGTCGGTCTCGATGGCCTTGGTGGCGCCGCCGGGGGTGCGGGTGTAGCGGACGATCCGGTCGGCGGCGCGGTCGGCCACCCCGTGGAAGAAGCCGCCGGTGCCGATCGGCCAGGTGATCGGCGTGGGCTTCAGGCCGGTGCGCTCCTCGATCTCGTCCAGCAGTTCCAGCGCCTCGCGCCCCGGCCGGTCCCACTTGTTGACGAACGTGATCACCGGGATGCGGCGGTGCCGGCAGACCTCGAACAGCTTCAGGGTCTGCGGCTCCATGCCCTTGGCCGCGTCGAGCAGCATGACCGCGCAGTCGACGGCGGCCAGCACCCGGTAGGTGTCCTCGGAGAAGTCGGCGTGGCCGGGGGTGTCGACCAGGTTGAACATGTGGCCGCGGTACTCGAACCGGAGCGCGGCCGAGGTGATGGAGATGCCTCGGGCCTTCTCCATCTCCATCCAGTCGGAGGTGACCCCGCGCCGCCCGGACTTGCCGTGCACCGCACCCGCCTGGCTGATCGCGGAGGCGTGCAGTGCCAGCGCCTCGGTCATGGTCGACTTACCCGCGTCAGGGTGGCTGATCACCGCGAACGTGCGGCGACGAGCCGCCTCCTGAATGATCGCGGCCATTACTGATCTCCTAGCGATGCGTAAGGTGGGGAACTCCGGGCACAGTGCGGGGGCACTGGAGAGGCCCGTGCGTGGCACTGAAACCAGCTTACGCGCCACCACAGGTGTCAACAGATGTGGCAACACTTCCCCAGGCCGCTTGCGCCACCATGGTGTTAAGTGGATCGTGGAACATCTCGGTTCGCCCTATGCCCATCCCAACTGTCCGAAAGCGGCTCAGCTCGTGCAACTCGACGATCTAGTGATGTGCAGATGATCACGCTGCGCTATACGGCAGGTTCCGACGTCGGCCGGATCCGGCAAGGCAACGAGGACGCCGCCTACGCGGGCGCCCGGCTTCTCGCCGTCGCCGACGGGATGGGCGGCCACGTGGGCGGGGAGGTCGCCAGCTCGGCGGCGATCGCCACCGTCGCGTCCCTGGACCAGGAGTGCCCCGGCGACCTCGCCGCCGCCGCCGAGGCCGGGGTCCGCAAGGCCAACCAGCGCCTGCGCGAGCTGGTCGAGGAGGACCCGTCGCTCACCGGCATGGGCACCACCCTGACCCTGATGCTCTGGAACGGCTCCCGCGTCGCCCTCGCCCACATCGGCGACTCCCGCGCCTACCTCCTGCGCAACGGCGACCTGTACCAGATCACCTACGACCACACCCTGGTCCAGACGCTGATGGACGACGGCCGGATCACCGCCGAGGAGGCCGCCCGCCACCCGCACCGGTCGATCCTGCTGCAGGTCCTCGACGGCGGCGACAATCTTGAGCTCGACCTCTCCCTCCGGGACGCCGAGCTCGGTGACCGCTACCTGCTCTGCTCCGACGGGCTGTCCGGGGTGGTCGACGCCGAGCGGCTCCGCCAGGTGCTCGCCGAGGTCGACGACCTCGACGAGGTGACGCGCCAGCTGATCGCGCTCGCCTGCGAGGCGGGGGGCCCCGACAACATCACCTGCGTGGTCGCCGACGTGGTCGAGGGAGAACTCTCCGACAGCCCGGTGGTGGTCGGCTCGGCCAACCCCTCGTAGGTTCTGGTCGCCGTACGGGACAGCGGCTATCGTCGGAGATCCACGCACCTCGCCGATCACCGCTCCGGAGGGATGTTCCTCATGTACAAGGAGTTCGCCATCGAGGCGATCGTGTGGCTCATTCCCGTCGTGATCCTCGTCGGTCTCGCCTACATGATCACTCGCCCCGCCTGACCTCCCGGGACGTCTTTCGGGACGTCTTTCGGGACGTCTTTCGGGACGTCTTTCGGGACAGGGCCGAGGACGCGGAGCCCCGCTCCCGTTCCTCGGCTTTCCCATGCCCCCGTTCCCCCGCTTCCGGGCCCTCCCCCGCTTCCGGCCCCCTGCGCCCCGGGTGAGTCCCTCTGCGACCCGGGTGACCCCCGCGCGCCCGCGCTCACTGCGAGCGGGAAATTCATGCGAATATTTTTCCGCTTTGGGAACTATTCCCTTTAACTGAACTTTATCTGTATATAGTCACCCACACGTGCTCGGGGGAGCGCGTTCCGGTCATGCCAACAGGGGGATCCCACACGCCGATGGGCCAGTTCGTCGATGCCGCGATGTCTTTTCCGACCGTCCTGTTCACGTTCCTGCTTCTGGTGATCATCGCGTACTGGGTGCTCGTCATGGCTGGAGTGTTCGGGTTCGACGGCGAGGGCGGCGGCGACGGGTCCGAGTCGACGGGGGCCACCGGCCTCCTGAGCGGTCTGGGACTCGGCGGAGTCCCGGCCGCGGTGGCCGTCTCGCTGCTGGTCGCCGTCGCGTGGTTCGCGAGCCTCGTGGGCGGCACGCTGTTCACCGGCACCCCCGCCCTGGTCGCCGTACTGGTCGCGGCACTGGTCTGCGCCTGGGCGTGCACGCGCCTCGTCGTCCTGTCACTGCGGCGTCTCGTCCCGAAGGAGCGCGTCCCCTCCCGCGCCGACTTCGTGGGCCGCATGTGTGTCATCCGCACGCGCCGCGTCGGCCGCGACTTCGGCCAGGCCGAGGTCACGTCCGCCGACGGCTCATCCGCTCTCGTTCAAGTACGACAGACCGGTGACGAGGTTTTCGCCGCCGGAAGCGTCGCCCTGATATTCGCCTATGACTCCCCCGGCGAGTTCTTCTGGGTGATGCCGTACGACGCGGAACTCGATCCTGATCGTCCTATTTAACCGAGGGACCACATTGGACGTCATCTCCACCGGGCTCGGCATTCTCCTCGCCGTCGTCCTCCTCGTCGTCATCGGCCTGCTCTTCCTGATCAGCCGGCTGTTCAACAAGGTGGAACAAGGCAAGGCCCTGATCATCTCGAAGATCAACAAGGTCGACGTCACCTTCACCGGCGCCGTCGTGCTGCCCGTCTTCCACAAGTCCGAGCTCATGGACATCTCGGTGAAGACCATCGAGATCGCCCGTACCGGCCGTGAGGGCCTGATCTGCCGCGACAACATCCGCGCCGACATCCGCATCACCTTCTTCGTACGCGTCAACAAGACCGTCGAGGACGTGGTGAAGGTCGCCCAGGCCATCGGCACCGCGCGGGCGAGCGACCAGGAGACGTTGCAGGAGCTGTTCAACGCCAAGTTCTCCGAGGCGCTCAAGACGGTCGGCAAGCAGCTCGACTTCGTGGACCTCTACACCCAGCGCGACCAGTTCCGCGACCAGATCATCCAGGTCATCGGCACCGACCTCAACGGCTACAGCCTTGAGGACGCGGCGATCGACTACCTGGAGCAGACCTCGCTGCTCTCCCTGGACAAGAACAACATCCTCGACGCGCAGGGCATCAGGAAGATCACCGAGCTGACCGCCATCGAGCACGTGCGGACCAACGAGTTCCAGCGGCGCGAGGAGAAGGAGATCACCCGCCAGAACGTGGACGCGCGGGAGGCCATCCTGGAGCTGGAGCGCCGCCAGGCCGACGCGGAGACCAAGCAGAAGCGCGAGGTCGAGACCATGCGCGCCCGCGAGGAGGCGGAGACCGCCAAGGTCCAGGCCGAGGAGCGGCTCAAGGCGCACGCCGCGCACCTGCGTACCGACGAGCAGCTCGGCGTCCAGCAGGAGAACCAGGCCCGCGAGATCGCGGTGGCGGCGAAGAACCGCGAGCGGGTCCTCGCCATCGAGACCGAGCGCATCGAGAAGGACCGCCTGCTTGAGGTCATCGCCCGCGAGCGCGAGACCGAGCTGTCGCGCATCTCCAAGGACAAGGAGGTGGAGGGCGAGAAGCGCTCCATCGCCGAGGTGGTCCGCGAGCGGATCGCGGTGGAGAAGACGGTCGCCGAGCAGGAGGAGAGCATCAAGCGCCTGCGCGTGGTCGAGGAGGCCGAGCGGACCCGCCAGGCCGTGATCATCCAGGCCGAGGCCGAGGCGCAGGAGAGCCTGGTCAAGGACATCAAGGCGGCCGAGGCCTCCGAGGCCGCGTCCAAGCACCGGGCGCGCGAGGCGCTGGTGCTGGCCGAGTCGCGGCAGCAGGCCGCCGAGCTCGACGCCCGCGCCAAGATCCGTCTCGCCGAGGGCGTGCAGGCCGAGATGGCCGCCGTCGGCCTGGCCGAGGTGCAGGTACGCGAGCGGGACGCCGCGGCGATCGAGAAGGTCGGCCGCGCCGAGGCCACCGTCGAGCGGGAGAGGGCGCTGGCGGTCGCCGAGGGCGAGCAGGCCAGGGCCCACGCCGCGGCCACCGCGGTGCGCGAGAGGCTGAAGGCCGAGGCGGAGGGCGAGCAGGCCATGGCGCTGGCCGCCGCCGCGACGGTCGGCGAGAAGCTCAAGGCCGAGGCCGAGGGTCTCACCGAGAAGGCCGCGGCGATGGCCGCGCTCACCGACGCGACCCGCGCCCACGAGGAGTACCGCCTGCGACTGGAGGCCGAGAAGGAGATCCGCCTCGCCGGGGTGAACGTCCAGCTCAAGATCGCCGAGGCGCAGGCCTCCGTGGTCTCGGCCGGGCTCTCCAAGGCCAACATCGACATCGTCGGCGGCGACACCGTGTTCTTCGACCGGCTGATGAGCTCGATCACCATGGGCAAGGCCGTGGACGGCTTCGTGGAGAACTCCGACGTCGCCCGCACCCTGGCCGGGCCGTACCTGGACGGCTCGGCGAGCCTCCCCGCCGACCTGGGCAGGGTCCTCGGCTCGATCGACACCGCCGACGTGCGCAACCTCTCGTTGTCCGCGCTGCTGATGAAAATGATCAAGGAGGGCGGCCCCGACGCGGACCGGCTGCGCGGCCTGTTGAGCGAGGCCCAGGCGGCCACCACGACCGAGGTCCCCGTCGCCGCGCTCTCCGGTGCCGGCGCCAACGCCGGTGGTTCCACCGGCAACTCCGCCGGTTCCGTCAAGCAGTGACGTCCTCCACGGCGGAGGCCGTCACCGGCGCCCCCGGCGAGGGGGCGGGGCTGGACGCGGGCACCTACGAGGTGCTCCGCGCCCGGCTGGCCGAGCAGGCCGCCGAGCTGGCCCGGCAGTCCGACGCGCTCAACGCCGAGCGCCTGGCGGTGTTCGGCGGGGCCGAGCTGCGCCTGGTCGGCACCGAGCGGATACGCACCGAGAACAACTGCGTGCCGCGCGACATCGTGTCGGTCGGCGGGCTCATGCTCTTCGGCTACAACGTGTTCATCGGGATGAAGCCGGAGACGACCGTCGAGGACGTCTTCTCCGTGCACACGTTCGTCCGGGACGCGACGGGCGACGGCGGGGAGGGCGGGAGCGGGTTCCGCTTCGACCCCGCGCCGATGTTCCGCGACCCGCGCTTCGAGCGGGACTTCGCCGAGCTCTACCGGTACTACCGGGAGACCCGGCTGCTCCAGCTCCGCCGCGTCGAGGGCAAGATGCTGGCCGTCTTCCAGACCGGCCCGCAGGACACCCGCGTGCTGCGCTGGCAGGTCGGGGCGGACGGCACGCTCGCCTACATCGACGACCGGGGGGAACGCGACCACACGTTCCCGCCCTCGCACGACTTCGAGTGGATCCCGGCCACCCGCGACGACCACGTGATGGGCCGCCACCCGCACATCTCGATCGGGGGGGAGGTGTTCGTCGAGACCGTCGGCGGCGACCTCACCATCAAGATCGAGAACAACACCGAGACCGGGGAGGGCGTCTACCGCGAGCCCGTCGCGGAACCGCTGCAGAGCCTCGCCGACGCGGAGGTGCACCACGCCAGGATCGGCCCGCTGATCCTGCTGCGGGTGCGGCCGTACAAGGAGCCGGAGTGGCGGCACCTGGTGTTCAACACCCGGACCAAGGGCGTGGTCCGCCTCGACGGCATCGGGCAGGCCTGCCAGCGCCTGCCCGAGGACCAGGGGATCATCTTCCCCGGCGGCTACTACCTGTCCACCGGGGTGAGCAAGACGTTCGACACCGACGTGTCGGAGCTGGAGTTCGAACGGGTCATCCGCTCCCCCAACGGCGAGGACGTGCTGTACGTCTTCCACGCCCGCGCCGAGGGGCGGTCGCTGCTGCTGCCGTACAACGTGATCCGCAAGCAGGTGGAGACCCCGCTGTCCTGCCACGGGTACTCGCTGTTCGACGACGGCACGCTGGTCGTCTTCAGGGCCACCTCCGACGAGCCCACCCGCGTCCACCCCATGCAGGTCTGGCAGACGGCCTACCAGTCGGACCTCCACGCGGCCGGGCGCCCGGCCGGCACCGGGCCGCTGGAGCGGATCGGCAACGCGGAGCTGGTGCGGGGCATCTCCGACTGCCTGTCGGTGGCGCGGATGGTCGAGGAGATGGCGCCCTCCGTCCCGGTCCTGGAGGCGCTGATCGCCTCCTGCGCCCGGGTCTTCGACCACTACCACTGGCTGGGCGAGCACCGGCTGCGCGGCCCGCTCGCCGACCTGCGGGCCACCGCCGAGCAGGTGCTGGACGAGTTCGAGAAGGTCCAGTCGCTCACCCGGCAGGCCGCCGAGGCGCTGGAGGAGGCCGCCGCCGAGGTCACCGCGCTCGTACGGCACTCACGCGGCGACGCGCCGAGGTCCGCGCGGGGCTGGGTCGACCGGCTGGCGGAGCTGCGGCGGTCGCAGGGACACCTGGTGACCCTGCGCGAGCTGCGCCACGTCGACACCGCCAGGATCGACGCGCTCGACGCGGAGCTCGCGGCCGAGCTCGACAGCACCGGCCGGCGCGCGGCCGGGTTCCTGCGGGGCGACGACGCCTTCGCCGGGTACCACGAGGAGGTCGAGCGGCTGGTCTCCGACGCGGGCGCGATCGCGACCGTGGCGGAGGCCGGGCCGATCGGCGAGCGGCTGGAGCGGCAGGCCAGGGGCCTGGAGATCGTGGTCGAGGTGGTCGGCACGCTCGACATCGCCGACGCCACGGTGCGTACCGCCATCCTGGAACGGGTCGGCGAGGTGCTCGGCGGGGTCAACCGCGCCCGCGCCACGCTGGAGGCCCGGCGCGGGGAGCTGCTGGCCGGTGAGGGGCGGGCGGCCTTCGCGGCCGAGTACGCCCTGCTGGGGCAGGCGGTCACCGGGGCGCTGGCGATGTCCGGCACCCCCGAGCGCTGCGACGAGCAGCTGGGCCGCCTGATGCTCCAGCTGGAGAACCTGGAGTCGCGCTTCGCCGAGTTCGACGACTTCCTGGGGCAGCTGGCCGCCAAGCGGGAGGACGTCTACGAGGCGTTCTCCTCGCGCCGCCAGGCGCTGCTCGACGAGCGGGCCCGCCGCGCCGACCGGCTGGCCGACTCCGCGACCCGCATCCTGTCGAGCGTACGGCGGCGGGTGGCCGGTCTGGCGTCGCTGGACGAGGTCAACACCTACTTCGGGTCCGACCCGATGGTGCTCAAGCTGAAGGGCGTGGCCGGGGAGCTGCGCGCGCTGGGCGACCAGGTGCGCGCGGAGGAGCTCGAAGGACGGATCAAGTCCGCCCGCCAGGAGGCGGGCCGCGCCCTGCGCGACCGGCTCGACCTCTACAGCGACGGCGGGGAGACCATCCGGCTCGGCCGCCACCTGTTCGCGGTCAACACCCAGCCGGCCGACCTCACCCTGGTCCCCCACGAGGACCGGATGGCGTTCGCCGTCACCGGGACCGACTACCGCTCCCCGGTGCGCGACGCGGCCTTCGAGGACACCCGGCCGTTCTGGAACCAGCTCACGGTCTCGGAGTCGCCGGAGGTCTACCGGGGCGAGCACCTGGCCGCCTCGATCCTCGCCGCCGCCGAGGCCGGAGCCCCGGGTTCTGTCTCCTCGGGCGCCCTCTCCTCCGGCACCGGCGGGCCCCCACTCTCCCTGGAGGCGCTGCACGAGGCCGCGGTGGCCGGCGGGGAGCTGCTGGAGATCGTCCGCCGGGTGGCGGAGACCCGGTACGACGAGGGCTACGAGCGCGGCGTCCACGACCACGACGCCACCGCGATCCTCCAGGCCGCGCTCCGCCTGCACGCGGGGGCGGGGCTGCTCCGCTACCCGCCCGCGGCGCGGGCCGCCGCGCAGCTCTTCTGGGCCTTCGGCACCGACGAGGCCACCCGGGCGACGTGGACCACCCGGGCGACGTCGCTCGCGCGGGCCCGGACCCTGTTCGGCGGGGTGGAGGCGGTGGAGGAGACCCGCGCCGCCCTCGGCGCCGCGATCGCGTCCTTCAGCCGTGGCCTGCACGGCGACACGGGGGACGAGGGCCTTTTCGAGCTGGCCGGGGAGTACCTGTTCGAGGAGCTGCCGGGCAAGCCGTTCGGGTTCGTGACGAGCGCGGGGGCGCGGTCGCTGCTCGACCGGTTCGACCGGGCGCTGGGACCCGCGCGCGGGGAGTTCGAGGACGACCTGCGGGCGCTCGGCGACGACCTCGCCGCCCGGCACCGCCTGGCCGGGGCGTGGCTCTCCGCCTTCGACGTCTCCGCCTCCGAGGTCTCCGTTTCCGAGGTCTCGGGATCGGGCGCGGGATCGGCTCCAGGCTCGGGACGGGCCACGGGCACGGGACCGGCTCCGGGGGCGGGACCGGCTCCGGGGGCCGGGTCCGCGGAGCTGGTGGAGGCGGTGGCCGTACTGCTGTGCGAGGTGCCCCGGCACGACTCCTCGGCGGCGTTGACCGTCACGGTCGAGGGGCTGCTCGGCGCGCACCCCCGGATCTCCGGGCGCGCGATGGGGCTGCGCCTGGACGAGTTCCTCGCCAGGACGCGGCACTTCCGCCTCCACCGCGTACCCGCGTATCGCGCCTACCAGCGGCGGCGCAACGAGCTGGTCGCGGCCGAGCGCGAGCGGCTGAGGCTGGAGGAGTTCCGGCCGAAGGTGATGACCGCCTTCGTCCGCAACCAGCTGCTCGACGAGGTCTACCTGCCGCTGATCGGCGACAACCTGGCCAAGCAGCTCGGCGCGGCCGGGGACGCCAAGCGGACCGACCAGATGGGCATGCTGCTGCTCATCTCCCCGCCGGGCTACGGCAAGACCACCCTCATGGAGTACGTGGCCAACCGGCTCGGGCTGATCTTCGTCAAGGTGAACGGCCCGGCCCTGGGCCACCTGGTGACCTCGGTGGACCCCGCGCGGGCGCCCGACGCGACGGCGCGGCAGGAGATCGAGAAGATCTCCTTCGCGCTGGAGATGGGCAACAACGTCCTGCTCTACCTGGACGACATCCAGCACACCTCACCCGAGCTGCTGCAGAAGTTCGTCTCCCTGTGCGACGGCCAGCGCCGGATGGAGGGGGTCTGGGAGGGGAAGACCCGCACCTACGACCTGCGGGGCAAGCGCTTCGCGGTCTGCATGGCGGGCAACCCCTACACCGAGGCGGGCAAACGCTTCCGCATCCCCGACATGCTCGCCAACCGCGCCGACGTGTGGAACCTGGGCGACGTGCTGTCGGGACGGGAGGAGCTGTTCGCGCTGAGCTACATCGACAACGCGCTCACCTCCAACCCGGTCCTGTCCCCGCTCTCCACCCGCGACCGGGGCGACATCCGCCTCCTGGTGCGGCTGGCGCGCGGCGACTCGGGGGTCCGGGCCGACCAGCTCTCCCACCCGTACTCCCCGGTGGAGCTGGAACAGGTCCTCGCGGTGCTGCGCAAGCTGCTGCGGGTCCAGCGGGTGGTGCTGGCCAACAACCAGGCCTACATCGCCTCGGCCGCCCAGGCGGACGCGTCGCGGACCGAGCCGCCGTTCCAGCTCCAGGGCTCCTACCGGAACATGAACAAGCTCGCGGCCCGGGTCGTCCCGGTGATGAACGACGCCGAGCTGGAGGCCGTGATCGACGACCACTACCTCGGCGAGGCCCAGACCCTCACCTCGGGCGCGGAGGCCAACCTGCTCAAACTGGCCGAGCTGCGCGGCACCATGACCCCCGTACAGGCCGCGCGGTGGGCCGAGGTGAAGGCCGCCCACCTGCGGTCCCAGGCGCTCGGCGGCGCGGAGGACGACCCGATGACCCGCGCGGTCGGCGCGGTGGGCCTGCTGGCCGACCGGGTGAGCACCGCCATCGAACACGCCGCCGACCGCCTGTCCCCCGAGCCGTGAGTCCCGAGCCGTGAGTCCCGGGGCCGGGCCGTCGCCGACCGGCCCCGAACGACCTCGCCTTCGGCCGCTCCGTCAGCCTCGACCCGCCGGACACCGACATTTGCCGCCACCTGTGGCTGCCGTCGCCGGTTGTCCGGGAAGGGTCACCGTATGACTGTCAAACCAGAGGTGCGGGTGCGCCGGGTCTACGAGGAGCCGGAGCCCCGGGACGGCGCCCGGGTGCTGGTCGACCGGATCTGGCCGCGAGGGCTGTCCAAGGAGAAGGCGCACCTGGAGGAGTGGTGCAAGGCGGTGGCGCCCTCGACCGGGCTGCGCACGTGGTACGGCCACGATCCGGCCCGGTTCGAGGAGTTCGGCCGTCGCTACCGGGCCGAGCTGGAGGATCCCGAGCGGGCCGCCGCGCTGGAGCACCTGCGGGAGATGGCGAGGAGCCGGACGGTGACGCTCCTGACCGCGACCAGGCGGGCCGACATCAGCGAGGCCGTGGTCCTCGCCGACCTGCTGCGAAGCTGAGCGACGTCCCGGCCCTCGGCGATGTGCCGGTCCTCAGCGGTGTCGCGGTCCTCGCTAGCCCGCCGGGGGGCGAGTGATGCCCAGGTCCTCACCGGCGTACCGCGAAGTCGAGTGCGGCGCCCCGGGCGAGCCCGGGGCGGGAACGGGGGCGGGGCCGGTCGTCCGGCAGGGCGGGCGCGGGGTGCCGCCCGGTGTCGAATACGGTGAGCAGGTGTCGGTCAGCGACCGGTGGCCCGCGGAGGGCCGCCGGGTCGAGCGAGAGCAAGGAACGCAGTGAAGCTTCTTCATTCCGGGAAGGTCCGCGACGTCTACGAGGACCGCGGGGACATCGTCCTCGTGGCGTCCGACCGGGTGTCGGTGTACGACGTGATCCTGCCCACCCCGATCCCCGACAAGGGGAAGATCCTCACGCGGCTGTCGCTGTGGTGGTTCGAGCAGCTCGCCGACATCGTGCCCAACCACGTGATCTCGGCGACCGACGTGCCCGCCGAGTTCGAGGGGCGTGCGGTGCGGTGCCGGAGGCTGGAGATGGTGCAGGTCGAGTGCATCGCGCGCGGCTACCTGACCGGCAGCGGGCTGAAGGAGTACCGCGAGCACGGGTCGGTCTCGGGCGTGCCGCTGCCTCCCGGGCTGGTCGACGGCTCCAAACTCCCCGAGCCGATCTTCACCCCGAGCACCAAGGCCCCGCTGGGGCAGCACGACGAGCCCATCTCCTTCGAGGACGTCGTCTCCCGGGAGGGCGCGGAGGCCGCCGAGGAGTTCAGGCGGATCACGCTGGAGGTCTACCGGCGCGGCTCCGAGCTCGCCGCAGGGCGGGGTGTCATCATCGCCGACACCAAGATCGAGCTGGGCCGGGCCGCCGACGGCACGCTCGTGCTCGGCGACGAGGTGCTGACCTCCGACTCCTCCCGCTTCTGGCCCGCCGACCGGTGGGAGCCCGGCCACGCGCAGTTCTCCTTCGACAAGCAGTACGTGCGCGACTGGGCCACCGGCACGGGCTGGGACAAGAGGGAACCCGCCCCGGAGGTGCCCGCCGAGGTCGTGGAGGTCACCCGGGCGCGCTACGTCGAGGCGTACGAGCGCATCACCGGCAGGACCTGGTGAGCGCCGGAGGGACGTGACCCGCTGACGACGCCCCTCCCTGTCCCCAAGCGGTCCCCAAGCGCCGAGCCGGCTGCGGACCGGCTGCGGACCGGCCATGGACCGGGGCACGGGACGTGCGGGCACCGGGCTCTTGCCGGCCCGTTCTCTCCGCGCCCGTTCTCTCCGCGCCCGTTCTCTCCGCGCCCGTTCTCTCCGCGCCCACGGGGCCGAGGGGCCGTGGGTCAGAGGGAGAGTCTCCGCTCGACCGCGGCGCCCACGATGGCCGGGCCCGTCTGGACCGTGTCGGTGGGCGTCCCGAAGTCGGCCACGACGCAGGTGATGTTGTCGGGGCCGCCACCCCGGTTGGCCAGGTCGATGAGCCGGAGGACGGCCTCGTCGGGGTCGGAGATCTCGGTCAGCGTGTTGAACAGGGTCTCGGGTCCGACCACGGCGGTCAGGCCGTCGGAGCAGAGCAGGTAGCGGTCCTGCGGGTAGGCCTCGCGCAGCGACAGGTCCAGCTCCCCGTCTCCGGTGCCTTCGAGGACCCGCAGCACCATCGACCGGCGCGGGTGCTCGGCGGCCTGCTCCGGGGTGATCCGCCCCTCGTCCACCAGCGACTGGACCAGGGTGTGGTCGTGGGTGATCTGGTAGAGGGCACCGTCGCGCAGCATGTAGGCCCGGGAGTCGCCGACGTGGGCCAGGGCGAAGGTGGCGCCGTCCCAGAGCATGGCGGTCAGGGTGGTGCCCATGCCGCGGAGCGTGGGATCCTGCTCGCTCATGTCGCGCAGCGTGTGGTTCACGTCCCTGGCGGCGTCCTTGAGCGCGGCACGCAGGTCGACACCACTGGCGGGCAGGGTGTCGTCCAGCTTCGCCATGGCGGTGACGGCAAGTGAGCTGGCGACCTCTCCACCCGCGTGACCACCCATGCCGTCGGCTATGGCAAGCAGGCGCGCACTCGCGTAGCCCGAATCCTCGTTCGCCTCACGGCGGACACCTACGTCGGAGCGGGCCGCGTAGCGCAGTGCAAGTGGTTGGTTCAGTGCCATGAGGGCAGTAAATCATTGGTTGAAGCACTTCACAAGCAAACTTGTTGTAGACCGTTGCGGCACAGTCAACTACTGTGGCCCTTCATGGAGGAGAGCCAGGAGATCACCGTGAACGCGGGCGACATCGCCCGGCTCGCCGGGGTCGGCAGGGCAGCGGTGAGCAACTGGCGCCGCCGCCACGAGGACTTTCCCCAGCCGGTGGGCGGCACCGCCTCCAGCCCGCTGTTCTCCCTGCCCGAGATCGCCGTGTGGTTGCGCGCGAACGGCAAATCCTTCGAGTTCTCGCTCGGCGACCTGGTCTGGCAGCGGATGCGCACCTCGGTCGACGACCTCAGGCTGGGCGAGCTGGTGGCCAAGGTCGGCGCGTTCCTGCTCTTCCTGCGCCGCGAGCCCACCGCCTGGCGTGATCATGGTATGAAGTCTCTCACCCGCGTGGCCGAGGTGACGACGGATCTCCCCGGCTCCGCCGATCTCCGCCTGGACGACGTGGCCCTCGTCCGGCTCGTCGCCGAACTCGCCGCCGAACACGGCCCCCTGGAGGTCTTCGAGTTCCTGTTCGGGCGGTACGCCGAGGCCCACTCCCGCCAGCTCCCGGTCACCAGGGACGACGTGGCCGCGCTCATGGTCCGGCTGGCGGCCGGGGACGGGGGCGTCGTGCTCGACCCCGCGTGCGGCGTCGGGACGCTGCTGCTGGGCGCGGACTCCCACGAGGGTTGGGCGGACGCCTCGGCGGACCGGAAGACCAACGACCGGGCGGACGCCTCGACGGACCGGGAGCGGGATTCCCGGGCCGGGCGGAGGACGATCCTGATGGGGCAGGAGATCAACGAGACGAACGCGCTGCTCACCGCCGTACGGGTGCTGCTGCGCGGGGCGGAGGCGCGGATCGTCGCCGGTGACTCCCTGCGCGAGGACCGCCTGGCCGGGGAGCCCGCCGACGCCGTGGTCTGCGACCCGCCGTTCAACGAGCGGGTGTGGGGGCACGAGGAGCTCGCCGGTGACCCGCGCTGGGAGTACGGGCTGCCGCCGCGCGGGGAGTCGGAACTGGCCTGGGTGCAGCACTGCCTGGCCCGGGTGCGGCCGGGCGGCCTGGTGGCGATCCTGATGCCCACCGCCGCCGCCAGCCGCCGTCCCGGCAAGCGGATCCGCGGCAACCTGCTCCGGGCGGGGGCGCTGCGGGCCGTGGTGACACTGGCGCCCGGCGGCCCCGACCTGTGGATGCTGCGCAGGCCCGACGGCGGACGCCCGCCGTCCCAGCTGCTGGTGGTGGACGCGGGCGACGACCTGTCGATCGTGGAGCCGGCCTGGCGCGCGTACCTGGAGAACCCCGAGGCCGAGCTGTCCGGCGAGAGCCGGACGGTGCGGATCATCGACCTGCTCGACGACGAGGTCGACCTCGCCCCCTCCAGGCACCGCCCGCAGCACGGCGGCCTCGACTTCCTGCGCGACTTCACCGACGCGCTGGCCAGGTTCAAGGAGACCTCGGCCCTGCTGCCGGACGCCACGCCCGCCCTCCAGCCGCTCGCCGAGCGCCAGGACCTGCCGACCACCACGGTCGGCGAGCTGGCCAAGGCGGGGCTGATCACGATCTTGCAGGCACCGGCGAGGATGTCCGCCGACGAGGGCCCGCTCCCGGTGCTGACCGCCGACGACACCGCGGCGGGCGCGCCGCCCTCGGGGCGCACCACGCTCGACCCGGCCCTGGTCATGATCAGGCCGGGTGACGTGGTGACCACCGTGCTGGGCGCGGTCAGAGTGATCACCCACAGCGGCGCGGCGCTCGGCCCGCAGCTCACGCTCTACCGGGTCGACCCGCAGCGGCTCGACTCGGGGTTCCTCGCCGGTTTCCTGCGCTCTGCCGACGCGGCCAGGGTCCATCCCAGCTCCAGCCGCCTCGACGTGCGGCGGGCGCGGGTGCCCATGCTCCCCCTGTCCGACCAGCGGATGTACGGTACGGCCTTCCGTGAGCTGTTCGACCTGGAGGACAGACTGCGCGAAACACGGACGCTGGGGGAAACGCTGATCCGGCTAGGCTTTGACGGACTGGTCGACGGTCATCTCCGGCCGTGTGACCAAGGGGCTTGATGCCCGCAGGTCCAGGGGAGGGTCGATGGTCATCGGCGACCGATACGTGCTCGACGACCTTCCTCTCGGCCAGGGGGGCATGGGGGCCGTCTACGGCGGCCATGACAAACATCTCGACCGCCGGGTGGCCGTCAAGTTCCTGAAGTTCCTCACCGGCCCCGACGAGGAGCTGAAGCGGCGCTTCCTGCGCGAGGCGCGCATCCTGGCCAGGCTGGAGCACCCCGGCGCCCCGGTGCTGTACGACTTCGGCACCTTCGACCAGCGGCTGTTCCAGGTGATGCAGTTCATCGAGGGCGTCACCGTGGCCGACGTGGTCAGCGAGCACGGCCCGCTCCCGGTGCCGTGGGCGGCGGCGATCGCCGCCCAGGCCTGCGCGGTGCTGACGGCCGCCCACGCGCTGTCCATCTACCACCGCGACCTGAAGCCGACCAACCTGATGCTCTGCCCCGACGGGAGCGTGAAGGTCCTCGACTTCGGCCTGGCCGTGCTCCGCGAGTCCGGCTCGACCCAGTTCACCCGGGTGGGCCAGATCCTCGGCACCCCGTCGTACATGGCGCCCGAGCAGATCCAGAGCGGCCTGTCCGGGCCCCGCAGCGACCTCTACGCCCTCGGGTGCGTGATCCACGAGATGCTGACGGGCCGCCAGCTGTTCACCGGCCCCACCGAGTACGCCGTGTTCGAGCGCCAGGTGAAGGAACGCCCGCCGGAGGTGCCGGGGGTCCCGGACGAACTGAACCGCCTCGTCGCCGAGCTGCTGGAGAAGGACCCCGACAACCGCCCGCCGGGCGCCGACGTCCTCTACGAGCGGCTGCAGCCCTTCGCGGTGGACCTGCCGATGCTTCCGGGCTTCCTGCACCCGCCGTCGGTGCCGAGCCCGGGACGGATGTACGCGCGGATGGTCGGCCGGGTCCTGGGCTGACGGCTCGCGGACCCCTCGGCGTCACCGGGCGGGCCGGGATCGGGTCCTCGCCCGCGGCCTCCCCGCCGAGAGCGCCGCGCGGTGCTTCCGCGGTGCTTCCGCGGTGCTTCCGCGGTGTCGCTCCGACGCCTCAGGCGTCGTTCTCCGGCTTCAACGGCGCGTAGAACAGGTCGTTCAGGCCGCTGCCGGGGTTGTAGGTGCAGTAGTAGTCGCGCCCGCGGTGGACGGCGTGCGCGCTGACCTCCTCGTACAGGCAGGTGTAGCAGTTGCTCCAGCTCGTGACGTACGTGCTGCCGGGGCGTACGGAGGTCGGCAGGTTGCAGTTGTTGCCCGCGGCCGGCGTTGGCTGCCGCATGGCCTCGGCGCCGGCCACGGCCGCGCACCTCGGCGCGACCAGCAGGCCCAGGCCGAGCGACAGCACGACGCTCGTACCGACAAGCGCGATCATCCGAGCGAGGTCGCCCTTCTCCACGAACGTTCCCTTCCATGGTCGATCCTGATGGTTCCGGCCGGACGGCACCCTGACCTGGGGCGATGCCCCCTCGGCCCCGCGGCCGGGGACGGTTGGGCGGCGGGCGAAGGGGTAGGGGCCGGGCAGTGAACCGGGGCCGGGGGACCGGGGCCCACGTGCGACGGCTCCGTTGGCCTCGGCCGAGCCGATCCGGGGAGCGTCGAGCTCGATCGGCGACGGGACGTTCACCGCTGCGGCGACGGGACGTTCACCGCTGCGGCGCCGACACGCGACGGTCCCCGGGAGAACGAGGTGACACAGGTCAGGCTTTATAAGACTTTTGGCTGGTCATCGGGCCATATGTAACCGTCTGGATCAATCTTTCATCAAGTTTCGTCATACGTCCAAGGCTTGTTCCGACGCGATCGATGCCCTCCGGACATCGATGGGCGCGGCCGGGCGGGAGCGGTGCTCGAATGGATCTCGATCTGCGCAAACTGCGCTACTTCGTCGCGGTGGCGGAGCGGCTGCATTTCGGCCGGGCGGCCGAGGCGCTGCACATCACACAACCCGCGCTCTCCCGGCAGATCAGGCAACTGGAAAACGACGTGGGTGTCGAGCTCTTCGTCCGTACCAGCCGGGAGGTCGCCCTCACCTCCGCGGGCGAGCAGCTCCTGTGTGACGCGGGGCGGCTGCTCGCCGCCAGCCACGCGGTCCGGGACAGGGCGCGCCGCGCCGGCGAGGACGGGCGCCACCTGACCGTCGGGTTCATGTTCGGCATAGACACAGCCCCGGCCCTGCGACGCTTCGCCGAGCGCCACCCCGACGTGGTCGTCCAGCTCAAACGCCTGCACTCGAAGGACCGCAGCGAGGCCCTGCTCGACGGCCGCGTCGACGCCGGCCTCGTCCGGCTCCCCCTGATCTCCGAGGGCCTGAGCACGATGTTCCTGTACACCGAGCCTTTCACCGTCCTGCTGCCGGCCGACCACCCCCTGGCGGCCAGGACCTCGCTGAGCATCGGCGACATCGCCGACGAGCCGCTCCTGCACTACGCCGACGCCGACCCGGCGTGGAACGCCTTCTGGAGGGTCGACCCGCGCCCCGACGGGACCCGTCCCCGCTCCGGGCCCGCCGTGCACGACATCGAGGAGATCGTGGAGTACGTCCGGGTGAGGCGCGGTGTGGCGTTCCTCCCGCCCTCGATCAACTTCCTGTTCCCCCGGTCCGACGTCGTCTACGTCCCGGTCGCCGACGTCCCGCCGAGCACGGTCGTCCTGGCCTGGGAGAGCGCCCGGCACTCCCCCCTGATCACCGCCCTGGCCGAGGTCGTCCGGGAGACCGTCCGTCCCAGGCGGTGAGCCGGCCGGTCCCGGCGATCGGGGAGAATACGGCCCGTGGAAGGTCGATGGGTCGAGGTGGCGGACCGGGTTCTGGTGCGGCGGTACGCCGAGCTGGACCTGTCGGTGGGGCTGGTCGTGGGCGACGGCGGCTGCCTGGTCGTCGACACGCGAGGGGACGAGCGGCAGGGGGCGGAGCTGCTCGCGGAGGTCAGGCGGGTCACCCGTGACCCATGGACAGTCGTGATCACCCACTCGCACTTCGACCACAGCTTCGGCACCCGTCCGTTCCTCGACTGTCCCGTCTGGGCGCACGAGGGCTGCCGCGCCGACCTGCTGGAGAACGGCGAGCGGGCCAGGGACGAGTGGACACGCCACTACCGGGACCTGGGACGCGCGGACGTCGCCGGCGACATCGCGAGGACCGGGATCGTGCCACCGGACCACCTCGTGACCGACCGGGCACGGCTGGTCGTCGGGGGCCGCCCGGTCGTCCTGGCCCACCTCGGCCGCGGCCACTCCGGCAACGACCTGGTCGTCCACGTGCCGGACGCCGGGGTGACCTTCGCCGGGGACCTGGTGGAGAACGGGGCTCCGCCCGCCTACGAGGACGCCTACCCCCTCGAATGGCCCGCCACGGTCGCCGGGCTGCTCGACCTGATCGACTCCCTCGCCCCGCTCGGCGGTGGCCCCGCCTCCGGACCCGGTCCCGGGTTCGGCCCTGATCCCGGCCTCGGGTCCGGTCCTGGCCCCGCCTCCGGCCCCGATGGCGCGGTCGTCGTTCCCGGGCACGGCGACCCGGTCGGCCGCGGGTTCGTCGTCGCCCAGCACGCGGAGATCTCCGCCCTGGCCCGTCTCTGCGAGCGGGTGATCGCGGGTTCCCTGTCCCCCGCCGACGCCGTGCGCCTGTCGCCGTACCCCGAGGAGACCACCAGGATCGCCCTCGGCCGCGCGGGCCACCCCTGACGGGGCCCGGGGGGCTCACGTCCGGCGGTGGGTCCCCTCAGGAGCGGGTGAGGCCGTCCAGGTAGGCGGTCAGGGAGTCCAGATCCTGGAGGAACCAGCTGTCGCCACCGAAGTCGATCATGATGTCCAGCTCCGCCTCGATGGCGTCGACCAGGCGGATCGTGGCGATCGAGGTGACCCCCATGGCGACGAACGAGGTGTCGGAGTCGAGGATCTCCTGCGCGGAGATCTCCCCGTCACACGCCGTGGACAGGGCTCCGGCGAGCCACACCCGCAGGGAGTCCCCGGAAAGGGGGGCGCCCTCCCCCGCCGTCCCCTCAGCCTCGGGCCGCTCGGGCCGCTCGGGCCGCTCGGCCAGCGCGGTCTGCCCGGCGGGACCTGCGGGGCCTGCGAGACCTGCGAGACCTGCGAGGCCGACAGGCTCCACCGGGTCGGCCGGACCCACCGGGCCCGCTGGGCCCGCCGGGCCGGTGACGTCTGGGTGACTCATTCGATACCTCCAGTGGGAGAGCCCCGGGTTCCGGTCCCGGGAGGGCGTCGGGTCCTCCCCGCCCCCGTCATGGAGGGACGGGCCGGGATGAGAGGGTGTCGGGTCCTCCCCGGCCCGCCTCCCGTCGCCGGGGCGGGCGGGGGTGAGGTGGTCAGGAGCCGTCCGTGCCGAGCATCCGGGCGACCTCCTCGTCCGTCAGCGCGGACAGCTCCTCCATCAGGATCCGCTCCACCACGGCCGCGAGGTCGGCCACCGTACGGCTCCTGAAGAGCTCGCGGACGGGCACGTCGATCCCGGCGACCGTGCGCAGGCGGGAGCCGACGCGCACGGCGAGCAGCGAGTGGCCGCCCAGCGCGAAGAAGTCGTCGAGCGCGCCGACCTTGCCGACGCCCAGCACCTCCTGCCAGACGCCCGCCACGAGGATCTCGGCGTCGTTCCTCGGCTCCACGAAGGCCCGTTCCTCGTCGAGGCCGAGGTCGGGCGCGGGGAGGGCGCGGCGGTCGATCTTCCCTCCGGTGGTCACCGGCAGCTCGTCCAGGGTCACCCAGACGTCGGGAACCATGTAAGGCGGGAGCGCCGCGGCGAGGTCGCGCCGGAGCTCCGCCGGGTCGGCCGGACCCGCGACATAGGCGACCAGCCTGTCCTCGCGGGCGATCACCGCCGCCTGGCGTACGCCGGGATCGGTGAGGAGGCGCCCCTCGATCTCGGCGGGCTCGATCCTGAACCCGCGGACCTTCATCTGGTCGTCGACACGGCCCAGGAACTCCAGCGTGCCGTCCGCGCGCCACCGGACCAGGTCCCCGGTGCGGTAGAGCCGTCCCGCCTCCGGATCGTCGAGGAAGCGCTCGGCGGTCAGGTCCGGACGGCCGAGGTAGCCCCTGGCGAGCCCCGCGCCGCCGAGAAGCAGCTCACCGGGGACACCGGGCGGTACGCGGCGGAGAGGCCCTCCGGGAACGCCACGCGGCTCGGCCACGACCGCCCGGGTGCCGCCGACCGGCCGTCCGATCGGCGGGCGTGCCCCGGCGTCGGCGGGGCCGAGGTCGGCCGCGGTGGCGATGATCGTGGCCTCGGTGGGCCCGTAGGTGTTGACCAGCCTGACCCGGTCGCCGAACCGCTCCCGCCAGCGGGCCACGGCCTCCGCGTGCACCTGCTCGCCGCCGAGGATGACCAGCCGCAGCCGTTCCGGCCAGGCCACCTCGTCGATCTGGTCGACCAGCCGGTGCCAGTAGGCGGTCGGCAGGTCCAGCACGGTCACCTCGCGCCCGCGGGGCTCGGCGAGCACCTCGGGAAGGGTGACCGCGCCGCCCGGCAGGAGTTCGAGGGCCGCTCCGGAGGCCAGCGCGGGATAGATCTCCTCGGCGTGCGCGTCGAAGCCGATCGCGGCGAACTGGACCACCCGGTCTCCCGGCCCCAGCCCGTACGCCTCCCGCATCCAGGCCACCCGGTCGGCCAGGGCCCGGTGCTCCACCACCACGCCCTTGGGCTGCCCGGTGGACCCCGAGGTGTAGATCACGTACGCGGCGTCGCCCCCGTCGGCGGGACGCACGACCTCCTCCGGCTCGCCGTGCTCCAGGAGCACCACCGGGACGTCCACCGACAACGGTTCGGGCCGGCGGGCCGCCACCAGGAGGGCGGCCCCGCTGCCGGACAGGATCGTCGCGACCCGTTCCGCCGGGAGCTCGGGGTCGACGGGCAGGTAGGCGCCCCCGGCGCGCCACACGGCGAGCAGCGCCGCGACGACGTCGATCGACCGGTCGGCCAGGACCGCGACGACCGTCTCCCGTACGACGCCGTGGCGCCGGAGCAGGGCGGCCAGCGAGGCGACGCGGAGCTCCAGGTCCGCGTAGGTCAGCGTCTCGTCGCCGCAGCCCACCGCGATCGCGTCCGCGTGCGAGGCGGTCGCCGCCGCGACGAGGTCCGGCACGAGGGGGCCCGGAACGTGGGCAGCCGCCTCCTCGTGGACGCGCAGCCGGGCGTCGTCCTCGTCGGTGCGCAGCGGCAGCGCGGAGAGGGCCCGGCGGGGGTCGGCCGCGACCGCGCGGCACAGGGCGGCGAACCGGCCCGCGAGGTGGGCGACGGTCTCGGCCTCGAACAGCTCGGCGTCGTAGCCGAGCGTCAGGAAGAACCCGTCGTCGTCGCGCCACATCTCCAGCATGAGGTCGAACTTGGCCTGCCGGTATCCGGCGTCGAAGAACTCCAGGGCCAGGTCGGCGAAGGAGTCGCGGGTGCCGTCGTCCTGGCTGTGCAGGATGGCCATGGTCCTGAACAGCGGCGTGCGGCTCAGGCCGCGCTCCACGTCCAGCTCCGTCACGAGCTTCTCGAACGGCACCTCCTGGTACGCCATCGCCTCCAGCAGGACCGTCCGCGTGCGGCCCACCAGTTCGGTGAAGGAGGGGTCTCCCGACAGGTCGCCCCGCAGGACCAGGGTGCTGGCGAGGTAGCCGACGACCGGTTCCAGCTCGACGCGGTCCCGCCCCGCGTAGGAGGAGCCGACCATGACGTCGTCCTGGCCGGTGTGGCGGGCCAGCAGCACCTGGTACGCGGCGAGCAGCACCATGAAGACGGTCGCCCCGCACTCCTGGGCCACCTCCTCCAGCCGCGCGGCGAGATCGGGTGGCAGGCGGAAGGCGTGGGATCCCCCACGGTGGGAGGAGACCGGCGGGCGGGGGTGGTCGAGCGGCAGCTCCAGCACGGGAGGGTCGGCGAGCCGCTCGCGCCAGTAGCCGAGCGCCGCCCCGTCGTCGTGGCCCCGCTGCCAGAACGCGATGTCCCCGTACGTCACCGGCGGCTCGGCGAGACCGGGCTCGGTCCCGTCCCTGCGCGCGGCGTACAGGGCGGCCAGGTCGTCGGCGAGGACGTTGAGCGACCAGCCGTCGCCCGCGATGTGGTGGAGGATGACGCAGAGCACGTGGTCGCGCTCCGCCAGGCGCAGCAGGCTGACCCGCAACGGGGGCGGGCCGGTGAGGTCGAAGGGGGCGTTGGTCCGCTCCGCGACCAGCCGCCGCGCCTCCCGTTCCCTTCCGGCGAGCCCCGCGGTCCCCTCTCCGGCGGTTCCGGGGCCGGTCCCCTCTCCCCGTACGCCGCCGGAGAGGTCGATGTGCTCGATCAGCGGGCCGGTCGCGGGGTCGGTGATCGCGACCGGCCCGCCGTCCACCTCCGGGTAGCGGGTGCGCAGGGTCTCGTGCCGCGCCGCCAGGTCCCGGAAGGCGTGTTCCAGCGCGGCGACGTCGAGATCGCCGCGCAGGCGCCAGACGGTGAACATGTTGTACGCCGCGTCGTCCGGATCGAGCCGGTGCATGAGCCAGAGCCGCTCCTGCGAGGGCGAGAGCGGGGCCGGCGCGCCGTCGGGGCGCGGGCGCAACGGGGTGGCCCGGCCGTCGCGGTCGTCCGCGGGGCCGGACACGGCGGCGTCGACGGTCTCGGCGAACCCGGCGATCGTCGGCCGGACGAACAGCTCCCTGATGGGTACCTCAACGCCGAGCAGCGCCGCGATCCGCGCGGTGACCTTGACCGCGAGCAGCGAGTGCCCGCCCAGGCCGAAGAAGTCGTCGTCGGCGCCGAGCCGGTCGACGGCCACGCCCAGCACCTCGGCGAAGATCTCGGCCACCCGCCGTTCCAGGTCGGTCTCCGGCGGCCGGCCGTGCCCGGCGGACGGCATGCCGGGCGCGGGGAGCGCCTTGCGGTCGACCTTGCCGTTCGGGGTGAGGGGCAGCGCGGGCAACGTCACCACGACCGCGGGCACCATGATCGCGGGCAACGACCGCGCGACGTGCTCCTGAAGCCCCGCGAGGTCCGAGGACTCCGACGCTTCTGCGAGGTCCGATGCTTTTACGAGGTCCGGCGGTTCTACGAGGTTCGACGGCTCCGCGACATCTCCGGTGCCGGCTTCGGCTCCCGCCTCGGTTCCGACTCCGGTTTCGGCTCTAGCTCCGGCTCCGGTTTCACGGTCCTCGGAGGTGACGGGTGCGACCCCGACCACGTACGCCACCAGGGTGTCGTCGACGATCGCGGCGACCGCGCGGGAGACCCCGGGGTGGGTCTCCAGGGCGGCCTCGACCTCGCCCAGCTCGATGCGGTGACCCCGCAGCTTCACCTGGCCGTCGGCCCGGCCGAGGAACTCCAGGCGCCCGTCCGCCAGCCATCTCACCCGGTCGCCGGTCCGGTACAGGCGCGACCCCGGGGGTCCGGACGGGTCGGGCAGGAAGCGCTCGGCGGTCAGGCCCGGCCGGTTCAGGTAGCCCCGCGCCAGTCCCGTCCCCGCGATGGACAACTCCCCGACCACCCCGACGGGCACCGGGTCGAACCTCTCGTCGAGCACGTGGACACGGGTGTTGTCCAGCGGCCTGCCGATCGCCACCGCCCCGGGCTCGGCGGGTACCGGCTCGCTGGTGGACCAGATCGTCGTCTCGGTGGGCCCGTACACGTTCCACATCGCCCGCATGCGCCCTCGCAGCGCGCCGGCGAGGGCGGGCGGCAGCGCCTCGCCCCCGGCCAGGGCGGTCACCCCCGGCCCGTCGAACCCCGCGTCGAGGAGCGCCCGCCAGCCCGACGGCGTGGCCTGGACGTGCGTCACGCCGTGCGCGGCGGCGAGCCTCACCAGCGCGAGCGCGTCCGACGCCTCCGCGCTGCCCGCGACGACCACCCGGGCGCCGCTGACCAGCGGGAGGAAGAACTCCAGCACGGAGATGTCGAACGACAGGGAGGTGAGCGCCAGCCAGACGTGGCCGGGCCCGGAGCCGAGCAGGTCCTTCATGGCCAGCAGCAGGTTGACCACGGCGCGGTGCTCGATCGCGACCCCCTTGGGGCGGCCCGTCGAGCCCGAGGTGTAGATCACGTACGCGAGGTCGTCGGGCGTCGCGAGCGGCGCGGGGGGCGTGCCGGGTTCGTCGGCGAACGCCCGGGGGTCCTCGACGAGCAGGACCCGGGCGGCCCCCTCCGGGAGCCGTCCGCGTACGCGCTCCTCGGTGAGGAGCAGTTCCGCGCCCGAGTCGCGCAGCACGAAGGCGAGGCGTTCGGCGGGGTACTCGGGGTCGAGGGGCAGGTAGGCGCCGCCCGCCCTCATCACGGCCAGCAGCGCGACCAGCGTCTCCAGCGAGCGGGTGGCGCACACGGCCACGACGGCGCCGGGCCGCACGCCCTCGCGCCGCAGCCGGTTGGCCAGCCGGTTGACGTCCGTCTCCAGTTCCGCGTACGTCAGGCTCCGCCCCCCGCACGTGGCCGCGACGGCCCCCGGCTCGCCCGCGACCAGGTCGTGGAGGGTGGTCTCCGGGCGCGGGACGGCGGTGTCGTTCCAGGTGGTGAGGGTCAGCTCGCGTTCGGCCTCCGGGGGGAGACCCAGTTCCGACAGGCGCGTGCCGGGGTCCTCGACGGCCCTGCGCAGCATGACCGCGACGTGCTCGGCCATGCGCTCGGCCGTACCGTGGTCGAACAGGGCGGTGCTGTAGACGAGGGAGAGCTCCAGGTCGCCGTCGCGTCGCCCGAACTCCAGCGACAGGTCGAACATCGCCGATCGCGCGTCGCCCATGTCGACCGGTTCCGCGGTGACGCCGGGCAGGGTCAGCGCGGTGCCTCCGAAGTCGTGCAGGACGAGCTGGGCCTGGAAGAGGGGCGTGCGGCTGAGGTCCCTGGGGACGTTCAGCTCGCTCACCAGCCGGTCGAAGGGCAGGGCCGCGTTGGTGTACGCCGCCAGGGCCGCGCGGCGGACCCTGACGAGCAGTTCCCCGAAGGTCGGGTCGCCCGACAGGTCCCCGCGGATCACCAGCGTGTTGAGGAAGAGCCCGATGAGCGGTTCCAGCTCGTCCCTGTCCCGCCCGGCGACCGGCGTGCCGACGCAGACGTCCTCCTGGCCGGAGCGGCGTGACAGCAGGACCAGGTACACGGCGAGCAGCACCATGAACGGCGTGGTGCGCGTGCGCCGGGCGAGCCCGTCGACGCCGTCGGCCAGCTCGGCGGGGAGCCTGAGCAGGGCGCGGGCGCCGTCGGCGGTCCTGACCGCGGGACGCGGCCGGTCCGTCGGGAGCTCCAGCGTCGGCGGGTCGGCCAGCCTTCGCCGCCAGTGGTCGAGCTGCTCGGCGGCCGGGTCGTCCGGACGCTCGCGCTGCCACCGCGCGAAGTCCGCGTACTGGATCGGCAGCGGCTCCAGCAGTGGCTCCAGCGCAGGCCGGTCACCGGCGAGGAACGCCCCGTACAGCGCGGCCAGCTCGCGCGCGAACACGCCGACCGACCAGCCGTCCACGGCGATGTGGTGGAACACGATGTAGATCGCGTGATCCCGCTCGGACAGGCGCAGCAGGCCTGCCCTGAGCGGCGGCTCGCCCGCCAGGTCGAACCGCCGCTCGATCTGCTCCCGGACGAGCCGCGCGCTCCGCGCCTCGCGCTCCGCCTCGGGAAGATCCGAAAGGTCCAGCAGTCCCAGGTACGGCCGGTCGCCGGGCGGGCGGGGCTCGTCGACGATCTGAACGGGGGCGCCGTCCCTGCTCGGGAAGCGGGTCCGCAGGATCTCGTGCCTGGCCACGATCTCGGCGAGCGCCCGCTCCAGGGCGTCCGGGTCGAGCGGTCCGCCGAGCCGTTCGGCGATGAAGATGTTGTGGGCGCCGCCGTCGCCGGCCCGCTCCAGCCGGTCGAGGAACCACATGCGCTCCTGGCCGAACGAGAGCGGCGACTCGCGGACGTCATCGGGCCGGGGAGTTATCCCGTCCCGTGCTTCCTCCCGCGCGAGCATGTCCATCCCTAGACCTCCCGCCGGAGAGGCGAGGGAACCGTTCTCACAACGGCCTCCCTGCTGGCGGATCGCGAGCCCGAAAGGAGATCCCTCATAATCACGACAAAAGACTGTCAGAGAAAAACATAAATCCGCAAGGAGTAGACATTTAGCCCCGAATGCCCATATCGACTTCTAAAGAGGCGCTGACTTCGCCCCGGACCGTCCGCGCCGTACCGGACGTACCGCTGACATCAAGTTGCCCGGCACTAGTTGCCGGTGCCCACACCACGAGGGCGCTGGGCGGGAGGTTGACCACGCCCCCGCCGTGAGTGTCTGATTCGTTGTCGGCGAGCGGCTTCAGGGGCGGATCACGCGGCTCGCCGAACCGCGCCGGACACGGTCCGGGGCGTTCTCTCCCTTCGCCCGCCGCCGCGTCCGGACCATCGCCGGACCCCGGCCTCGGGAGAGATCTCCGAACATTCGAGGGCGGGGGCTCTGTTGACCGGACCCGGCTGGTCTCCGGACGCGAGGGTGGTACGCGAGGGGCCGCTCACCTGGGCCCAGCACGAGTGGGTCCAGTGGATCCCCACCGACACGGACACCTCCTACGAGGACAACATCTGCGCCGCCGTACCGGGACGGGACCTGCCCGTCGGCCAGGTCACCTCGGCGGTACGCGACGTCCTCGCCCGGCACGAGGGGCTGCGGTCACTGGTCCGCCGCGCGGGTCGCGAGGACAGCCTCCAGTACGTCTGCCCGGTCGACGACCGGCTGGACGAGGTGGTCCAGGTGATGGAGGGCGAGGCGTCCTTCAGGCGGCGGTTCGACACCCCGTGGCGGCGCACCTGCTTCAGAATCGGCGAGCAGTGGCCCGTCAGGGCCGTCCTGGACGCGGCCGGTGGGCGCGTGCGCCGGATCGACCTCGTCGTCGACCACGTCGCGATCGACCCCTGGGGGATGCGGGTCCTCTGCGACGACCTGAACCACGCGCTCCGCGCGCGGGCCGCGGGCCGCGAGCCGTTCGCTTCCGGCCCCGGCCCCGGCCCCGGCTCTGGCGGTCTCGGCGTGGAGCAGCCGATCGACGTCGCGCTCTCCGAGACCTCTCCCGCCGGGCGTGCCTACCAGCGGCGGGCCCTGGGCTACTGGGAGCGGCGGCTGGGCGAGATCGGCAAGGCGCTCGACGGCCACGTGCCCTTCGCGCCCTCGCGAGCCCCCCTCGGGCGTCCCGGCGGGTCACAGGCCGGCGAGTCGTCCGATCAAGGAGAGTTCCGTTCCTGCTGGCTGGCGTCCCGCCGCGCGGGACGGGCGGCGGGCGCCATAGCGCGGGCGACGGGCGTCTCCCCCTCCGCGGCCTTCCTCCTCGCCTTCGGCACCGCCGTCTGCGCGGTGGAGCGGTCACCGCGGGCCGGGATCTTCGCGATCTCGGCGAACCGCTTCTCCGCCGGGGCGGGACGGTCCGTGCGCAAGGCCACCATGACGATGCCCGTGCTCCTGCCCGCCGTGCCGGCTGTGCCCTCCACGCCTCCCCTGTCCGCTCTGTCCGCTCTGTCCGCCGACTCGCCGGGGGCCGCGTACCGCAGGGCGCTGGCGGACTGCGCCGCCCAGCAGCTGTCCGGCCACCGGTTCGCCAACGCCGATCCGTACGCCACGGAACGGATGTGCGAGGAGATCCTCGGCGACCTGTACAAGACCGGGGTGGCCTACCCCCGGTTCAGCTACATGGACGAGGGGGTCGCCGACGACCTCAACACGCTGTGGCCCGCGGGCGACGACGGGTTCCCCGGCGACGAGGACGACCGGACCGTCACCTTCTCCCCGCCCCGCCCGCTGGGCGCCCGCTACATGATGACCGTCCTGCACCGCCCCGCGGGCGCCGTGTTCAGCCTCCAGTGGAGTGACGCGACCGGCTGGGGGGAGACCGCGGAGGACATGCTCCTGTACATCGAGGACCTGATGGTCTGGGCCGCGTCCGGGTGCGCGGGAAGCCCTCCGGAACTCGGCGACGCGAGCCCGGCGACCTGACCGGGGAGGGCCGCCGCGAGCACGGCGGTGGCAGGATCGCCGTGAACGCGGCGGTGGCACGACGAGACACCGGGAGGCCCTCACATGGACGCTCAACACGACGATCGAGGTCGCGAAGGACCGGCGGTCTCCATGGGCCTCGCCGCCCCCCGGGACCGGCACCTCGACTGGGACGGCTGCCACAACGTCCGCGACCTGGGCGGCATGCGCACCGCCGACGGGCGCGAGACGCGCTGGGGCGCCCTCGTCCGCTCCGACGCCCCCGAGCGCCTCAGCCCGGCCGGATGGCGGGCGCTCGCGGACCACGGCGTCCGTACGGTCGTCGACCTGCGCAACGACGGCGACTGGCGAGGCGAGGAGGTGCGCCGTCCCTCCGGTCTGACCACCGTGCGCGTGCCGCTGGACGACCGGGGCGACACCGAGTTCTGGTCCGGGCTCGCCGAGGGCCTGTACGGCACCCCCCTGTACTACCGGCCCTTCCTGGAGCGGAAGGCGGAGCGGTGCGCCGCCGCGATATCGGCGATCGCCCGCGCCGAGCCCGGCGGGGTCGTCGTGCACTGCATGGCGGGCCGCGACCGCACCGGGCTCGTCACCCTGCTGATGCTCGCCCTCGCGGGCGTGCCGGCCGCCGACATCGCCGCCGACTACGAGCTGAGCACCGAGCGGCTGCGGCCCCTCTTCGTCAAGCTCGGCGAGGCCGACGAGAGTCCCAGGATCCAGGCGGCGCTCGACCGCGCGAACACCACGGCCCGCGAGGTCGTCATGGCCACGGTCGAGTCGCTCGACGTCGAGTCCTACCTGCGCGGCGCCGGGCTCGGCGAGGCCGATCTGACCGCCGCCCGCGACCGGCTCGTCGGTCCCGTCACCTGAGCGACACCCTCCACCAAACCCGCCGACACCCGCCGACACCCGCCGACACGACCAGGCCGCACCCGCCACCCGCACGACACGACCGGCCGCACCCGCCGCCCCCGTCACCTGGACGGTGCCGCCATCCGGGCGGCGTCGGCGTACACCTCCGTCAGCCTGTCGACCGCCTGGTCCCAGCCGAACCGGGACGCGTGGGCGAGCGCGCCCGCGCCGAGCGACCGCAGCAGGCGCGGCGCGGCCACGAGGTCGCCGAGCACGCGGGCGTACGCGGCCGGGTCGTGCCCCTCCACGAGCACGCCGGAGACCCCGTCCCGCACCGCGGTGCGCAGGCCGCCGACGGCCGCGGCGACCACGGGGGTGCCGCACGCCTGGGCCTCGACGGCCACCAGCCCGAACGTCTCGGCGTGGGAGGGCACCACGACGGCGGTCGCCGCCCGGTACCAGTCGGCGAGCCTGGGCTGCGGGCAGGGCGGCTCCAGCCGTACCTGACCGGTGAGGCCGAGCGTGGCGGCGAGCTTGCCCAGGTGGTCGGGGCGGCCCCAACCGGCTCCGCTGGGCCCGCCCACGATCGCCACGACGAGGCGCCCGGCGAGGGCGGGGGTGCGGCGGATCATCCCGGCCGCGGCGTGCAGCAGGACGTCCGGCGCCTTGAGGGGCTGCACCCGCCCGGCGAACAGCAGCACGACGGCGTCCGGGGGGAGGCCGAGCGCGCGCCGGGCCCCGGCCCGCGAGCCCGGCCGGAACAGGGACAGGTCGACGCCGGGATTGACGGTCCGCACCCTGGCCGGGTCGGCCCCGTACAGCGTGACCAGTTGGTCGGCCTCCTGCACGGTGTTGGCGACGAGCCGGTCGGCGGCGGCCACCACCTCCGTCTCCCCCGCGATGCGCCCGGCGGGCTCGGGCTCGTCGCCCGCCGCGAGCGACGCGTTCTTCACCGCGCCGAGCGAGTGCATGGACTGCACGAGGGGAACGCCCCAGCGCGTCTTGACGACCGCCCCCACGCGTCCGGCCAGCCAGTGGTGGGCGTGCACGAGGTCGTACCCGCCGTCCGGTCCCCGGCCGGCCCCCGCGCGCAGCATCTCGGCGGTGAACGGGCCGAGGGTGGCGGGAAGGTCGTTCTTGTCGAGCTCCCTGGGCGGTCCCGCGGCCAGATGCCTGACCAGCACGCCGGGGGCGAGCTCGGCCAGCGGCGGCGCGCCCGGGGCGTCGGCGCGCGTGAAGATGTCCACCTCGACGCCCAGCGCCGCCATCCGCCGGGCGACCTCGACGATGTAGACGTTGAGCCCCCCGGCGTCACCCCCGCCCGGCTGGGCGAACGGGGAAGTAAGGACGCTGACGGTCGCGATCCTCCGGGGAAGGGGAAGGCGTCGCGGCACGGGCATTCACCTCCGCTTGAGCACTCGCCCGGGGCGTGTCGTTCTCCGCTCCCGCGGCTGGGAATCTCCGGCGACCGGAACCGCGGCACCGGCGCCGGGTTCTCGGGCGGCGCGGCGCGAGCCGTCCCGCCTCCCGGGTGACCGCGCCGTCACAGGATCCCGGCGGAGGCATGAAGGAGTCCGGCGAGGTACGGCTGCCGCACGCGGCGCCCCCGCCGTTCTCCCGGGACGGAATCCGGAAGTCGTGCCCGGCCGCCGTGGGATCACGGGGGGCCGGATGTGGTCGTCGCGATCCGGCGGGACGCGCCGGTCGCGAACTGTGAACGATCAGACACTCTCGCCCGCGGCGTCGTCAACCTGTTGACGCCGACGTCACGGCGCAGGACATTGGCAACAATTGGCCACCCCGATGGTGCCAGCGCCCTGGTGTGCGGTTACGTTCGCGGCCCCCGGAAGAGATCCGGCGGCGGCCTTTCGCGGCCCGTCGACCCGTTCACGGCCCCTCGGCCCGGCCGGCCCCCGGCGGTAATCCGGAAAGCGATCCAGACAGTTCTTCACAACTATCTAGCAATGTTGTGCAATTTTCTGGCACACTCTGGCAAGAATAGCCGCAAGGGGGATAAGGCTTGTGGGTGGACTATCTGACCAACTACGTGCCCTGGACGAGGACACCGCCTCCGTCTACTTCAGGGCACTTCACCGGGGCCATATCGGTAAGGCCCACGACGTCGCCGACGAGCTCGGCCTCGACCCCCGCACCGTCGAGGACGCGATAGAACGGCTGACCCGCCTGCACCTGCTCCGGCCGGAGCCGGGACATCTGACCAACCTCGTTCCGGTGAACCCGGAGATCGCCGCCGCCTCGCTGATATCGCCGATGGAGACGGAGATCCACCACCGGCGCGACCTGATCACCGGCATCCGCGCGCAGATGCACTCCCTGATGCACGGGTACGACGAGGTGCAGCGCACCAGGAAACCGGCGAACCCGGTGGAGTCGCTGCCCGACGGCGCCGCCGTGCGCGGATCGCTGCACATGGCGGCGGAGGCGTGCGAGCGCGAGATGCTGAGCGTCGAGCCGAACGCGCCCTCCTGGGCCGACCTCGACGACACGCTGACGCGCAACCTCGCCATGCTGGAGCGGGGGGTGCGGCTGCGGATGCTCTACCAGCACAGCGCCCGCGCCGACCTGCCCACCAGAGGGCACATCAAGAAGCTCATCGCGGCCGGTGCCAGCGTGCGCACCACGCCCCAGCTGCCGAACCATCTCGTGATCTTCGACGGGGAGATCGCCTTCATGTCCCGGCCGGGCGAGGCGGGTGCGGCGCCGGGGGCGGTCGCCGCCCGCGACCTGTCCGTCGTCGGGTTCCTGTCGGAGGTCTTCGAGCACCTGTGGAACTCCGCGACCCCCTACTCCGCCACCGACCTGGGCTACCAGGGCGCGACGGACGAGATACAGCACGCCATCGTCACCTTGCTGGCCCAGGGCTTCACCGACGAGGCCGTCGCCCGCAGGCTGGGGATGTCGGTGCGCACCTGCCGCCGCCACATCGGCGCGCTGCTCCAGAACCTGAGCGCGGTGAGCCGGTTCCAGGCCGGGATCCGGGCCGCCGCGAGCGGGTACGTCGACGCGCGGTGACCCCCGCCGCAGGCCCGGCGGGCGATCACTACAGAAACCCGGAAACCCGGAAGCAGAGAGGGCCGAGCGGAGCCATGCCGTACGACCGTCGCATTCTCCTCGTCCACGCCCACCCCGACGACGAGTCCATCGGGACGGGCGCCACGATGGCGAGGTACGTCGCCGAGGGCGCGTACGTCTGCCTGGTGACGTGCACCCTGGGCGAGGAGGGCGACGTGGTCCCGCCCGAGCTGGGCCACCTCGCCGCCGGGCGGGAGAACCGGCTGGGCCCGTACCGCGAGGGCGAGCTGGCGGTGGCGTGCGCGGCCCTCGGCGTGCACGACCACCGCTTCCTCGGCGGGCCGGGACGCTGGCGCGACTCCGGCATGATGGGCTCGCCGTCCAACGACCACCCGGACTGCTTCCACCGCGCCGACCTCGACGAGGCCGCCGCGGAGCTGGTCCGGATCATCAGGGAGGTCAGGCCCCAGGTCGTCGTCACCTACGACGACAACGGCTACTACGGCCATCCCGACCACATCCAGGCCCACCGGGTGGCGTGGCGGGCGTTCGAGAAGGCCCCCGACCCGGCCTTCGGCGAGGGCGAGCCGTGGCGGCCCTCCCGGTTCTACGTCACCGCCATGCCGCTGGAGGAGCTGGGGCGGGCGGTGGGCACCGGGCCGTTCAAGCGGGTCGGCTCCGTCGAGGAGTTCGGCTTCGGCGTCCCGGGCGAGCGGGTGACGACGCGGGTCGACGCGAGGGCCCATCTAGGCGCCAAGATCACCGCACTGCGCGCGCACCGCACCCAGCTGAGCGTGGACGGCTCGTTCTTCGCGCTCTCCGACAACGTGGGGCAGCCCGCGCTGGGCGTGGAGTACTACACGCTGCTGGCGGGAGAGCCGGGCCCGCCCGGCGAGGACGGCCGCGAGACCGGCCTCTTCGGCTGACCCGTCGACCTGTTGACCCGTCCTCCCGGCGCCGCCACCGGCCGCGCGGCCCGGCCTGTCGCTACTGCGACGTGACCGGTCACGAGGGAGCGAACGGTCAGATCTCCTCCTTGAGCCCGGTGGCCGGGTCGAGCTGGCGTGGCTGCATCCCCGCCCTCGGGTGGTGCAGGTCGAAGGCCGGGCGCTCGGAGCGGATGGTGGGGATCGAGGTGAAGTTGTGCCGGGGAGGCGGGCAGGAGGTGGCCCACTCCAGCGAGTTGCCGTACCCCCACGGGTCGTCCACCGTCACGCGCGGAGCGTGGCGCGCGGTGTACCAGAGGTTGTAGATGAACGGCAGCGTGGAGGCGCCCAGCAGGAACGCGCCGGCCGAGGAGATCACGTTGAGCCCGGTGAAGCCGTCGAGCACGCTGTAGTCGGCGTAGCGGCGCGGCATGCCGTGCGCGCCCAGCAGGTGATGGACGAAGAAGGTGGCGTGGAAGCCGATGAACAGCGTCCAGAAGTGCCACTTGCCCAGCTTCTCGTTCAGCATCTTGCCCGTCATCTTCGGCCACCAGAAGTAGAAGCCCGCGAACATCGCGAACACCACGGTGCCGAAGACCACGTAGTGGAAGTGCCCGACCACGAAGTACGAGTCGGTCACATGGAAGTCCAGCGGCGGTGAGGCCAGGATGACGCCGGTCAGCCCGCCGAACAGGAACGTCACCAGGAAGCCGAACGCGAACAGCATCGGCGTCTGGAACGACAGGTGCCCGCGCCACATGGTGCCGACCCAGTTGAAGAACTTCACCCCGGTCGGGATCGCTATCAGGAAGGACATGAACGAGAAGAACGGCAGTAACACCTGCCCGGTGGCGAACATGTGGTGTGCCCACACCGTCATCGACAGGCCCGAGATGGCGATCGTCGCGCCCACCAGGCCGATGTAGCCGAACAGCGGCTTGCGGCTGAAGACGGGGATCACCTCGGTGATGATGCCGAAGAACGGCAGCGCGATGACGTAGACCTCCGGATGGCCGAAGAACCAGAACAGGTGCTGCCACAGGATCGGCCCGCCGGTCCGCGGCTCGTAGATGTGGGTGCCGAACTTCCGGTCGGCCAGCAGGGCGAGCAGCGCGGCGGCCAGCACCGGGAAGGCCATCAGCACCAGTACGCCGGTGAGCAGCGTGTTCCAGGTGAAGATCGGCATGCGGAACATCGTCATCCCGGGGGCCCGCATGCAGATGATCGTGGTGATGAAGTTCACCGAGCCCAGGATCGTGCCGAGTCCGGACATCACCAGGCCCGCGACCCACAGGTCGCCGCCGAGCTGCGGGGAGTGGGTGGCGCGGGAGAGCGGCGGGTACCCCGTCCAGCCGAAGTCGGCGGCACCCCCGTCGGTGAAGAACCCGAGGCTCGCGATGAGGCCGCCGAACAGGAAGAGCCAGAAGCTGACCATGTTGAGCCGGGGGAAGGCCACGTCGGGCGCGCCGATCTGCAGCGGCATGACCACGTTGGCGAACCCGGCGAACAGCGGCGTGGCGAACAGCAGCAGCATGAGGGTGCCGTGCATGGTGAACAGCTGGTTGTACTGGGCGTTGCTCACCACCTGCATCCCCGGGTGGACGAGCTCCGCCCGGATGACCAGGGCCATCAGCCCGGCGAACATGAAGAAGACGAACGAGGTGATCAGATACATGTAGCCGATGACCTTGTGGTCCGTGCTCGTGAGCCAGCGTACGACGATCGAGCCCGGCGCCTTCCCGCGCGGTGCCAGCGGTGAGGTCAGCGGCTCCTCGCGTGACTGTTCGAAGGTCGTCACGACCCACCCCCCTCGACCCGGCCCGCCCCCGAACCGGCACGTTTCCACGAACTGAACCGCACCCGAACCGGCACGTTCCCCCGAACCGAACCGAACCGAACCGCACCGGACCGGACCGCACCCGAACCGGCACGTCCCCACGAACCGGACCGCCCGCAAACCGGACCGCCCCCGAACCGGCCCCTCCCCGAGCCGGACCGCCCCCGAAGCGGCGCGGCATCCGATTCCCGCCGCCTTCCCCCGGCCATCCCCAGGGAAAGCGGCTCCCACTCGCCCGCGCCGTCATCTTGTCCGCGCGATGACCTTGCGATTAATCCCTCTTGTCCGCCTTCCGCCACCCACCCGCCCCGCCGCCCGACGGCACGGGTCCGGCCCGGCCCGCCCACATCCCCCGGGCAACATCGGACGGCCCGTCGCGCTTGACCCGGGGGCAGACAGGGCACGCCGCTGGAAACGGAGTGCAGAAAGGAGCAACCTCATGGCCCAGCGACAACGAGTCGTCGTGATCGGAGGAGGGTTCGCGGGTTTCACCGCCGTCCGTACCCTCTCCCGGATCGCGAAGGGGGCGATCGAGATCGTCCTGATCAATCCGACCGACTACTTCCTCTACCTGCCCCTGCTGCCGGAGGTCGCGGCGGGCATCCTCGACCCGCGCAAGGTCGCGGTCCCGCTGGCGGGCAACCAGCCCGGGGTGCGGCACCTGCTCGCCACGGTGGACCGCGTCGACATCGAGGCGCGCCGCGTGAAGTGCACCGACACCGAGGGCAACCACCGCGAGCTGGGCTACGACCGCCTGGTGGTCGCGGTCGGCAGCGTCAACAAGCTGCTCCCCGTCCCCGGCGTCGCCGAGTACGCCCACGGCTTCCGCAGCATCGCCGAGGCCCTCTACCTGCGCGACCACCTGATCCGCCAGATCGAGCTCGCCGACGCGTCCGACGACCCCGAGGAGCGCGGGGCCAGGTGCACGTTCGTGGTCGTGGGCGCCGGGTACACCGGGACCGAGGTCGCGGCGCAGGGTCAGCTGCTCACGCTCGACATCCGCGGGCGGCGGCCGGGGCTGCGCGACCAGCCGGTGCGCTGGATCCTCGCCGACATCGCCCCGCGCATCCTCCCCGAGCTGGACGAGCGCCTGTCCCGGACCGCGCACCGGACGCTGTCCGAGCGGGGCATGGAGATCCGCACCGGTACGAGCGTGGCCGAGGCGACGGCGGAGGGGGTCAAGCTCTCCGACGGGGAGTTCGTGGCGACCAGGTCCCTGATCTGGTGCGTCGGGGTGCGTCCCGACCCGATGGTGGAGTCCCTGGGGCTGCCGACCGAGAAGGGGCGCCTGCTCGTCGACGAGTACCTGAGGGTCCCCGGCCACCCGGAGATCTTCGCCTGCGGCGACGCGGCCGCCGTTCCCGACCTCACCCGGCCGGGCGAGTACACCGCGATGACCGCCCAGCACGCCAGCCGCCAGGGCAGGCGCGCGGCCCGCAACGTCGCCGCCTCCTACGGCCACGGGCGGCTCCTGCCGTACAAGCACAGCGACCTGGGGTTCGTCGTCGACCTGGGCGGGACCGGCGCCGCCGCGAACCCGCTGGGCGTGCCGCTGTCGGGCATCCTGGCCAAGGCGGTCGCCCGGGGCTACCACCTGCTGTCCATCCCGCGCAACCGGGCGCGCATCGCGGGGAGCTGGTTGCTGGACCTGCTGGTACCCCGCCAGACCGTCCAGCTGGACGTGGTCCGCGGTCAGGCGGTCCCGCTCAAGCACACCGTCCCCGAGACCCCCCACGGATCGGACGGGAAGTCGTCGAAGAAGAGTGCCTCGCGGAAGGCGAAGGCCGCGTCGAAAGCGGGAGATTCGTAAAGGACCACGAGATTTTCGGCCCTTCCGGCGATGCCTCCGGGGAGCCGGGTAGGGGCGGGGTATGGCAGAGATCGGTTACACGATGATGTGCGAGCAGACGCCCGCCAGGCAGCTGGTCAAGGACGTCACCACCGCCGAGCGGGTCGGCTTCGACTACGCGGTCATCTCCGACCACTACTTCCCCTGGCTGGAGGAGATGGGCCACTCCCCCTACGCCTGGTCGGTGCTCGGCGCGGCGGCGCAGGCCACCCGGCGGCTGCCCTTGATGACCTACGTGACCTGCCCGATCATGCGCTACCACCCCGTCGTGGTGGCGCAGAAGGCGGCGACCATGGGCGTGCTGAGCGAGGGCCGCTTCACGCTGGGACTGGGCGCCGGGGAGAACCTCAACGAGCACGTGATCGGCCAGGGCTGGCCCTCGGCCGACACCCGGCACGAGATGTTCCGCGAGGCCGTCCAGATCATCAGGGAGCTGTTCGAGGGCGGCTACGTCAACTACCGCGGCGAGTTCTTCGACGTCGACTCGGCCAAGCTGTTCGACCTGCCCGACCGGCCCGTCCCGCTGGCGATCGCCGCCTCCGGCGGCCGGTCGGGGAGGATCGCCGCCGAGCACGGCGACGGGCTGGTCGCCGTCGACCCCGACGCGGACCTGGTACGCCTGTTCTCCGGCGAGGGCGGCACGGGCAAGCCCGTCTACGGCCAGCTCGCCATCTGCTACGACCCCGACATGAAGGCCGCCAGGGAGCGGGCGCACCGGCTGTGGCGCTGGTCGCTGGCCGGGTGGAAGGTGATGGCCGAGCTTCCCGGGCCCGTCAACTTCGCCGCCTCCGCCGAGACCGTGCGGCCCGAGGACGTCGCGGCGAAGGTGCCGTGCGGCCCCGACGTGGACGCCGTGGTCGAGGCGGTACGCGCCTACACCGACGCCGGTTTCACCCACGTCGCCCTGGTCCAGATCGGCCACGAGCACCAGGACTCGTTCCTCGAATGGTCGCAGAAGGAGCTGCTCCCCGCCCTGAGGAGCCTCTAGCCACCGGCCCCGGGCCTCACGCGCCCCGGCCCTGGACCTCACCCGCCTTGGCTCCGGACCTCACGCGCCTTCGGCTCCGGCCCCGTCACCCGCAGGGAGAACCGGGAAAACCGGAAGAGCCGGAGGAGCCGGAAGAGCCGGAGGAGCCGGAGGAGCCGAAAGAACCGGAGAACCGGGAGCGGCGGGCCCCGCCCGGGGCACCCGCCGCGACGGCGGTTCCCCCCGGGCGTACGGGGAAGGCTCACCGGGGTGGATGACGTGTGGGATCTGGTGGTCGTCGGCGGCGGGCCCGCGGGTGCGGCCGCCGCCCTGCGCGCGAGGCAGCTCAGGCCCGAGGCGCGGGTCCTGCTGCTCGACAGGGCCGACTTCCCCCGCGACAAGGCCTGCGGCGACGGCATCGCCGCCCACGGGCGCGACGAGCTCGCCCTGCTGGGCCTCCCCGACCTCATCGCCGACTACCGGCCGACACAGCGCCTGGCGGTGGTCTCCCCCGGTGGCGCGCGCGTCTCGGCCACCTCCGCCCGGCCCAACCACGTCGTGCCCCGCAAGGTCTTCGACGCCCGCCTCGTCGACGCCGCCCGCGCCCGGGGCGTCGAGGTCCGCCGCCACCAGGTCCGCAGGCTCGCCGTCCTCGGCGACCGCGTGGTCCTCGACGGCACCGTCACCGCCCGCGCCGTCGTCGCCGCGGACGGGGCCAACTCGACCGTACGGCGCCTCATCGGCGTCTCCCCCTCCCCCGAGAGGCACACCGCGATCGCCGTGCGCGGCTACGCCGACGTGCCCGCCGGCGACGACGTCCAGTCCATCTTCATGCAGCGGGACGGGTGGCCCGCGTACGCGTGGTCGTTCCCGATCGGTGACGGCACCGCCAACGTCGGCTACGGCATGCTCCTGCCCCGGCTGCACGCCACCGGCCGGCCGGGCAGGGAGGTGCTGCACGGCAGGCTCGCCGAGCTGCTGCCCCACGTGAGCGCCCGTGACCTGCGCGCCCACCACCTGCCGCTGTCCCCCGGACGGCCGAGGCCGGGTTCCGGGCGGGTGCTGCTCGCCGGTGACGCCGCCGGTCTCGTCAACCCGCTCACCGGCGAGGGCATCTTCTACGCGCTGGTCTCCGGCCGGCTCGCCGGGGAGGCCGCCGTCCGGGCGCCGGGCGATCCGCTGCCCGCGTACCGGCGCGGACTGGGCAGGGCCCTCGGGCGGCACCTGCGCACCACCGACGTGCTCGCCCTCGCCTCCCAGTCACCCGGCTTCATCGACGCCGCGATCGACACCGCCGCCCGCCGCAAGGAGGTGTTCGACCTGCTGGTCGACGTGGGCCTCGGCGCGGGGACGGTACCGGCGCCGCTGGCGCTGGCCGTGGCCCGCCGCTGGCTCCTGAACACCGTCCGGCGACGCTGAACCCCCGGACACGATCACCGACCGGCACCGGCGCCGAGCACGGCGACCGACCGGCACCGAGCAGCGAGCGGGCACCGGACGGCGCCTCCGGTCACGTCCGGCTGGCACCGGGCGCGGGGCGGCGCCGGGAGGTCAGTCCCGGCCGGAGACGACGCGGAGCAGGTGGGCGGTCTCGGCGGCCATGGCCTCCCGCGCGGCCTCCAGCCGGGGCCGGGGGTCGGCGCCCGAGGGTCTCCCGGCGAAGGAGTCGCGGAGCGCGCCGGTGAAGGCGACGTTCAGCGCCGTCCCGATGTTGATCTTCTTGATCCCGGCGGCGACGGCCCGGCGGAGCTCGTCGTCGGGCACGCCCGAGGAGCCGTGCAGGACCAGCGGGACGGAGTCCGGCAGCGCCGCGCGCAGCTCAGCGATCAGGTCGTGGTCGAGCCTGGCGCTGCGCGAGGTCATGGCGTGGGAGCTGCCCACCGCCACCGCGAGGCCGTCGACCCCGGTCGCGGCGACGAACGCGGCGGCCTCGGCGGGGTCGGTACGCGCGCCGGGCGCGTGCGCCCCGTCCTTCCCGCCCACCTCGCCCAGCTCGGCCTCCAGCCACAGGCCGTTCTCCCGCGCCCAGCGCGCGGCGGCCTCCGTCCTGGCGAGGTTGGTCTCGTACGGGTCCCGCGACGCGTCGTACATGACCGACCCGAACCCCGCCTCGGCGGCCTCGTACAGGAGCGCGTCCTCGGTGACGTGGTCCAGGTGGAGGGCGACGGGCACCGGGGCGGCCTCCGCGAGGGCGCGCGCGGCGGCGGCGAGGGGGCGTGGGCTGCCGAGGCGGAACCGTACGGCGTTCTCGCTGATCTGGAGGATCACCGGGATCCCCTCCCGCTCGGCGGCGACCACGACGGCCTCGGCGTGCTCCAGGGTGATGATGTTGAAGGCGCACGCCCCGCCGTCGGCGGAGGTGACGATCGAAGCTGTCGTGGCGAGCGGCATTACGTCTCCTGGGACAGAGCGCGGTAGATGGCGAGGTCGACTGGCATTACGTCTCCTGGGACAGGACGCGGTAGATGGCGAGGTCGACTGGCATTACGTCTCCTGGGACAGGACGCGGTAGGCGGCGAGGTCGACGGTCCCGGCGACCGGGGACAGCACGGCGGCGGCGGACAGCGCGACCGCGTCGGCGAGGACGGCGGGCCAGTCGATCGGGCCGGGGCCGAGCAGCGCCCTGGCGAGCGCGGCCGCGGCGGCGTCCCCGGCACCGGTGGGGTTGCCCGGCAGCCGCCGGGGCGGGCGGGCGGACCAGCTGCCGCCGGGGGTGACGGCGAGCAGGCCGCCCGCTCCCCGGGAGACGACCACCGCCCCCGCGCCCGCGCCGAGCAGCCGCGAGGCGGTCTCCTCCGCGGGGCCGGGACCGGCGACCCGTTCGAGTTCGGCGGCGTTCGGCTTGACGATGTCGGGGCCCGCGGCCACCCCGAGCCCAAGGGCCTCGCCGTCGGCGTCCAGCAGCACGCGTACGCCGAGCGCGCGGGCGCCCGTCACCAGCTCGGCGTACGCGCCGGGGGCGACGCCGGGCGGCAGGCTGCCCGACAGCACGACGACCCGGGCGTCCCGGCACAGCTCCAGGAACAGGGCGAGGAACTCCCGCCACTCCCCCGGGGTGACGGCCGGTCCCGGCTCGTTGAAGATCGTGGCGTCGCCGTCCGCGACCACCGTCACGGTCCGGCGGGAGTCGCCCGCCACCGGCGCGAAGCGGGCCGGGACACCCTCCGCCGCGAGGTCCGCGGTGATCCGCTCGCCGGTGCTCCCGCCCGCCAGCCCGGTGGCGACGACCCCGGCACCGAGGGTGGCGAGGACGCGGGCGACGTTGACGCCCTTGCCCCCGGCGCGATGGTGGACGGCGGTGACGCGGTGCGTGGCGTTCGGCACCAGCGCCTCCACCTCGTAGGTGACGTCCAGCGCGGCGTTGAGGGTGACGGTGACGATCTCGCCCATGACTACTGGAGGATCACCGAACGGGTCAGGTTGCGCGGGGTGTCCGGGTCGAGGCCGCGCGAGCGGGCCAGCTCCACCGCGAGCCGCTGGGCCCGGATCAGGTCGGCCAGCGGGTCGAGGGCGGTGACCGTGGTCAGGGCGCCGGTGCGGGCGACGTCGTCGAGCAGCTCCTCCTGGCCGCCGAAGAACCACACCAGGCTGTTCTCGTCGGCGATACTGATCGGGCCGTGCCGGTACTCCATCGCGGGGTACGCCTCCGACCAGGCCAGCGCGGCCTCCCTGAGCTTCAGGGCCGCCTCCTGGGCCAGGCCGTTGGTCCAGCCGGCGCCGAGGAAGGTGAACTGCCGCCGCGAGAGCGCCCCCTCGGGGAGCGGCGCGGCGAGCGCGGTCTCGGCCTGGGCCGCGAGGTCGGCGGGGGCCTCCCCGAGGTGCGCGCGGAGCAGGGCGAGCCCGCTGGTGGCGAAACGGGTCTGCACGACCGAGCGCTCGTCGGCGAACTCCAGCGCGATCACCGTCCCGGCCAGACCCGTCACCGGGGTCTCGGGATCGGCGGTGACGGCGACCGTCGGGATGTCCCCGGCCGCCTCCAGGGCGTGCAGCACCTCCGTCGTGGTCCCGGACCTGGTGATCGCCACCAGCCTGTCGTAGCGGCGCGCGGGCACCTCGGAGGCGGGGAAGGCGTCGGTCTCCCCCTGCCCCGACCGCTCGCGCAGGACCGCGTAGGCCTGCGCCATGTAGAGCGAGGTGCCGCAGCCGACCACGGCGACGCGCTCACCGGCCTCCGGCAGGCCCGCCGGGTTCGCCGCGCCGATATCCAGCGCCTGACGCCAGCACGCGGGCTGGCTGGCGATCTCCCGCAGGACGTACGTCACGTGCGCCTCCTCGTGGATGCTTATTTATGCTTGCAACATGCCATATTTGAGCATGTATGAGCAATAGTAATTGTTTCAATGCTCGATACGCTTCGCGGAGCGGCACAGGCAGGAACGGACGGGGCAGCGGAAACGGGCGGGACCGGCGAGAACGGGCGGACACGGCCGGACACGGCCGGGACCTCATCGGGACGGCCGACGGCTCGCCGGACGACGCCCCGGGACGGCCCGGGACGACCACGAACGGCCGGGGACGCGCGGGGACGCGCGGAAACGGCGAGGAGGAAACTCATGACGAGCCACGACCGGTGGAACGCGCTGCTCGCGATCCTGGCGAGGGACGGCAAGGTCGAGGTGGACGCCGTGGCCGGTGAGCTGGGGGTGTCGGCGGCCACCGTCCGCCGCGACCTCGACCACCTCGACCGCCAGCAGATGCTGACCAGGACCCGCGGCGGCGCCGTCGTCAACGCGATCTCCTACGACCTGCCGCTGCAGTACAAGGCGGCGCGGCACGCGCCGGAGAAGCACCGGATCGCCACGGCCGCCGCGGCGCTGGTGTCGGCGGGCGCGGTCGTCGGGCTGAACGGCGGCACCACGACCACCGAGGTCGCCCGTTCGCTGGCGACGAGCGCCGACCTGCACCGCCAGGGCGGCGAGCCGAGCCTCACCCTGGTCACCAACGCGCTCAACATCGCCAACGAGCTCGTCGTGCGCAGGCACGTCAAGCTGGTGGTCATCGGGGGCGTCGCAATGCCCGCGTCGTACGAGCTGATCGGGCCGCTCGCCGACGGCGTGCTGCGGGAGATCTCCCTCGACGTCGCGATCCTCGGCGTGGACGCGCTCGACCCCGAGCGGGGCGCCTTCGCCCACCACGAGGGCGAGGCCGGGATCAACCGGCTGATGGCCTCCCGCGCCCACCGGGTGGTCGTCGTGGCCGACTCCTCCAAGCTCGGCATGCGGGCGTTCGCCAGGATCTGCCCCTGCGAGGACATCGACGTCCTCGTCACCGACGGCGACGCCCCCGCCGTCACGGTCCGGCGCTTCGCGGACGCCGGGATCGAGGTCATCCAGGCTTGAGGCGCTCCGGTGGTACCCCGAGGCGGGTCACCCCGGGGAACCACCGGAGGGCCCCTGAGGCGGGCACCTCGGAGGACCGTCGGAGAACCCCCCGGAGCGGTCCCGAAGGGGCCTTCGAGCCAGACGGTCACCCCTTGAGGCCGCTGAACGACATGGTGGCGATGAAGTGCCGCTGGGCCAGGACGAAGGCGGCGACGAGCGGGAGGACCGCGACGACGTTGCCCGCCATCAGGGCCGACCACTCGGTGTGCCGGGCGCCCGCGAACGTGGACAGGCCCATCTGCAGCGTGTAGGTCTCCTCCGAGCTGATCGAGATGAGCGGCCAGATGAGGTCGTTCCACGAGCCGAGCAGGGTGAAGACGACCAGCGCGGCCAGGGCGGGCCTGGCCAGCGGGAGCACGATCCTGAAGAACACCCCCAGCTGCGAGCAGCCGTCGATCCTGGCCGCCTCCTCCAGCTCGCGCGGCAGCGACAGGAAGAACTGGCGCATCAGGAAGACTCCGAACGCCGAGGCCAGCCAGGGCACGAAGGCCGCGCCCAGGGTGTCGATCAGACCCAGGCCGCGGAACATCATGAACGTCGGGATCATCAGCACCTGCGCCGGGATCATGATCGTCGCCATGATCGCGGTGAAGCCGGCCGTACGCCCGGGGAATTTGAGCCGGGCGAAACCGTACCCGGCCAGGGAGCACAGGACCACGTGCCCGGCGACCGCGACCGCCGAGACGACGACGGTGTTGAGCAGCCAGCGCGGGTAGTCGTCCTCGGTGAAGATCCGGGTGAACCCGTCGAGGCTGAACTCCGAGGGCCACAGCGTGGGGGGATACCGGTTGATCTCGGCGTCCGGCATGAACGCGGTCAGCGTCATCCACAGCAGGGGCGCCACGAAGACGAGGGCGGTGGGCGCCAGGATCAGATGGGCGAGCCAGGGGCGTTTCATCAGGCCTCCGCGCGACGGGTGTACCAGAGGGCCCCGGCCGACGCGACCAGCGTGACCACGAACAGGCCGTAGGCGACGGCCGCCCCGTACCCGGAGTGGAAGAGCTGGAAGGCCTGCCGGTAGAGGTAGAACACGATCACCGTCGTCGAGTCGAGGGGCTGTCCCTTGGTCGTGGTGTAGACGAGGTCGAAGAGCTGCAGCGCCGTGATGGTCTGCCAGATCGCGAGGAACACGGTGGCCGGGCGCAGCTGGGGCAGGGTGACGTGCCGGAAGACGTGCCTGCGCTCGGCCCCGTCCACCCGCGCCGCCTCGACCAGCTGCTTCGGGATGTCCTGCAGCGCGGCCAGGTAGACCACGGCGGGCATGCCGACCCCGCCCCAGAGCGAGACCACGACGAGCGTGATCATCGCCTGGTCGGGGTCCTGCAGGAAGCCCATCCCCGGCAGGCCGAGCGCCCTGAACGCGGCGTTGACGATGCCGAAGTCCGGGTCGAAGACGAAGTTGGCCAGGATGCCGGTGGCGGCGGCCGAGACGACGTACGGGACGAAGATGCAGGTGCGGTAGAGCCCGATGAACCGGATCGGCAGGTTCAGCGCCGTCGCCAGCACCAGCCCCAGGACGATCGAGCCCGGCACGAACAGCACGGTGTAGAGCAGGGTGTGCCCGGCCGCCGCGTGCAGGGCGGTGTCGTCGAGCATGTCGCGGTAGTTCTGCAGGCCCACGTACGACCCGCCGGTGATGAGGTCGCCGTCCCTGAGCGAGAGCAGCAGCGCCCAGATCGCGGGGAAGATCGACAGACCGACGATCACCAGGGAGGCGGGGAGCACGAACCCCCAGCCGGTCAGGTCGGGCAGCCGCCACCCCTTCCGCGCCCGCGTGCCCACGCGGGCCACCGCCACCGCCCCCGCGCGCGAGTCACCCATCGGCCCGCGCCCTCACGCCCGAAGCCCGACATGAACGCCCCGCACCCCGCGCCATGGCGGCCGAAGCCCGGCACGAACGCCCCGCACCCGGTGCCCCCGCCTCCCTCGCGGACGCCGCCCCGGCCGGGCTCACCGGGACTTCTCCAGGATCCGGTCGCTCTCCCGCGCCGCCGTCGCCAGCGCCTCGGCCGCCGGGGTCCCGCCGATGAGCACGCTCGCGATCGCGTCGCCGACCTTCTCCGACAGCTCGGGATAGGCCTGTACGGCGGGACGCGCCTTCTTGGCGTTGTCCAGGTTCTCGGTGAAGACGTCCACGTCGGGGAAGTCCTCGGTGAACTTCTTGTAGGCGGGCAGCTCCATGGTGGCCTTGCGGAGCGGCAGGTTGCCGAGTCCGAGGCTCCAGCGGGCGTCCTGCTCTGGCCGGGTGAGCCAGGTCAGGAAGGCGGCCGCGGCCTTGGCCCGCCGGTCGCCGTTGTTGAAGACGACCCAGTTGTCGGGCCCGGCGACGGTCTCGTGGTTGCCCGCGTAGCCGGGCATGACCTGCACGCCGTACGAGACCTTGTGCTCGATGATGTCGAACAGTGCCCACGGCCCCGCGACGATCATCCCGACCTTGCCGCTCTGGAAGAGCGGGAGGAACTTCTCACCGTTCTGATCGAGATAGACGGACTTGTCCTGACGGGCCATCGCGCCCCACAGGTCGAGGGCCTGCACGGCCTGCGGGGTGTCGAAGGCCGCCTTCTTCCCGTCCGGCGACAGGATGCTCCCGCCCTGCTGCCAGAGCTGCGGCCAGAACCGCCACACGGTGTCCTCGCCCCCGGCGACCGGGTAGGCGGTGCCGTACACCCCGTCGCGGGTCAGCTTGGCCGCGGCGGCGCGGAAGTCGTCCCAGGTCCAGTCGGCCGAGGGGTAGGGCACCCCTGCGGCGTCGAAGAGCTTCTTGTTGTAGATCACCGCGAGGTTGTCGACGACCGCCGGGATCCCGACGACCTTGCCGTCCACCTCGGACACGGCCCGCTCGGGCGGCCAGAAGTCGTCCCAGCCGAACGCCGGGTCCTTCACCGTCGAGGCCAGGTCGTACACCTGCGGGCTCTTGGCGAGGTGCGCCATCCACGACCCGTACATGTAGGCGATGTCGGGCGCCTTGCCCCCGGCCAGCGCGGCCTGGACCTTCTGCAGCATGTTGTCGACGTTGGTGGTGCCGACGGCGGTGACGATCTTGACGTCGGGGTGGGCGGCGTTGTACTCCGCGACCAGCTTCTCCAGCGTCTCGGCCTGGCTCTCGACCTGGCCGTGCCACCACACCACCTCGACCGGCCCGGAGGCGTCGTCCTTCGCCCCGGATCCGCAGCCCGCCAGCAACGCGGCCAGCAGGAGCAGCACCACGCTTCGTTTCATCACACACTCCTGAGGGGTTCGGGGAGCAGGTCGCCGTGGGCGCGGACCAGGTCGTCGCAGAGCTCCCAGATCTGCTCGACGGTCAGGGAGGCGGCGGCGTTGGGGTCGGCCATCACCGCGTGCCGCACGTGCTCGGGGCGGCCCTCGACGGCGGCCCTGACGGTGAGATCGTTGACGTTGACGTACGAGCGGTTGAGCGCGGCGCACTGCGCGGGAAGCTCGCCCACCGCGGTGGGCCGCACGCCGAGCGCGTCGACCAGGCACGGCACCTCGACGACACAACCGTCCGGCAGGTTGGAGATCAGCCCCTTGTTCACCACATTGCCGTGGATCACCCGGGGCGTCCCCGTCGCCATGCTGTGCACGATCTGCGGGGCGTACTCCATGGTGGCCTCGACCTCCAGGGACCTGCCCGCCCGCAGGGCGTCCCTGGTCGCCTCGTAGCGACGCACGTTCTCCTCGCTGATGCCGAGGTAGGCGCCCACCGGGATGCGCAGCCGCTCCACCTCTGCCGGGTCGCGCAGGTACCACGGCACGTACTCGGAGGAGTGCTCGCTGGTCTCGGTCGGGTAGTAGCCGAGCCGCCGGTACATGTCCACGCGCACCCGGCGCAGCAGCTCCGGGTCGCGGGCGATGGCCTCGTCGAGCCTGGGGTAGAGGTCCTCGCCCCCGGACTCGAAGCGCAACATCCACGCCTGGTGGTTGACCCCGGCCGCGAGGTAGTTCACCTTCTCGAACGGCACGCCGACCAGCCCGGCCAGGTCGTGCGCGGTCCAGAAGACCGAGTGGCACAGGCCCACGACGTTGCGGACCGGCGTGGCGGCGGCCAGGTACCAGACGTTCATGGCCATCGGGTTGGTGTAGTTGAGCAACCAGGCGTCCGGGCAGACCTCGGCGATGTCCCGGCCGATCCCCTCCAGCACGGGGAAGGTCCGCAGCGCCCGGAAGATCCCGCCGACCCCGATCGTGTCGGCTATCGTCTGGCGCAGGCCGTAGCGGGCGGGGATCTCGAAGTCGACCCGGGTCGCGTCGATCATGCCGACCTGGATGATGTTGATGACGAAGTCGGCCCCCTCCAGGGCGCGCCGCCTCTCCAGGTGCGCGGAGATCTTCGCCGTCCTCCCGCCCGGTCTCTCCCCCGCCCCCGCTATGACCCTGGCGGCCGCCTCGGCGGTGTCGAGGCGCTCGGGGTCGATGTCGTGCAGGGCGATCTCCAGGCCGTCCAGGTCGGGGAAGGCGAACAGATCGGCCAGCAGGCCCTGGGTGAACTCGACACTGCCCGCGCCGAGGAATGCGATCTTCATGGGAGGTGAACCTCGTCCCAGAGGGGCTGGGCGGCCGTGCCGCCCGCCGCACGAGTGGATAGGGAGCCGCAGGCCGCGGCCACGCGCATGCTCGCCCGCAGGGTCAGGCCACGCAGCCTGGCGGCGAGGAAGCCCGCGTTGAAACTGTCACCGGCGCCCACCGTGTCGACCGGGTCGGCGGACGGCGCACCGACGTGCACCAGTCCGCCATCGGCCCAGCTCAGAGTACCCGCGGAACCATTCTTGACAACCGGCAGCGGCCCGCGCCCGGCGAGCGCCTCCACCGCCCTCTCCAGGGCGTCCGCCCCTGGATCACCCGTCCCCGGGACATCTCGGGCCAGAGGGCTTGTGGCGGCGATGGCCAGTGCCTCGGCGGCGTTGGGCAGCAGGACGTCGGTGACGGCGAGGACCTCGTCCAGGCCGAGCCACCTCCCCTCGGGGTCGTCGTTCGTGTCGAGCGACGTGGTGGCCCCCGCCCGCCTCACCCGCTCGAAGAACGCGGGCAGGCCTTTCGCCAGGGCGGGCTGCAGGAAGTACGAGGACGCGTGGACGTGCCTGGCGAGGTCCGCGGGGAGCCCGTCCACGGTCATGTGGGGCAGGGAGCCGGGCGCGGTGAGGATGGCCCGGTCCTCCCCGTTCACCAGGACGACGGTGAGAGCGGTCGGCCGCTCGCCGACCGAGCAGAGCGACACGTCCACGCCACGCTCGGACAGGCTCCGGAGGACGAACCCGCCGGCCTCATCGTCACCGACGAGCCCCGCGAAGGCCGTACGCAACCCGAGTCGGGCCGCGCCGCACGCGGTGATCGCGCCCGACCCGCCGAGCACGAGCGCGCCACCCGCCACCAGTTCCTCCCGCTGCCCGTACGCGAGCCCGCGCGGCGCCCCGGAGAGCACCACGTCCGGGTTGGCGTCGCCGACGACCAGCAGGTCGAACTCAGACACCGCGCTGCCGGACACGACAGGCCCCCGAACCGGACCTCTTCCGCGGGACGCCGAACGCGCGCGCACGGCCCCGGATCCGATCCGGGTACGGGACTTGAACGCGGACCTGACGCGGGTCCGGGGGGCAGGCGAAGCTGGATGCGGTCAGGAGACCTTGAGCGGCGAAAGAACCCGGGGAGACGGGGGAAACGGTTGCTCGGAGACGCATGTGACTCCTCATGAACGGAGTTCGGACTCATGATGGCCTGCGCACTGTTCCGCACTCTCCGCCAGCACCCTCGCCACAGGCGCCGGAGTGACATGGCCCATAACCGTAGGACTCATGCCAGCACGCGAGGTTCGTCTCTCCTCTCGTTTCGTCACAGAATTGCGCGCTTGTGCGTGAAAAGCAACCATTTCAATCATTAAAAATCGGTCACATGGCCATCACTCCTCAAAACAGCCCACTCACCGCCGCCCCCCGCCCCCCTCCGACCTCGCTCGACCTCGGAGCGGGAGATCACCATCGGAAGCCCCGGCGCGCGAGGACAGCGCACTTCCCGGCCTCACACGCAGGACGCGCGGAACACGCAGGACGCGAGCGGCTCAGCCCGTGAAGGGCACGAAAGCGTGGAAGGTACGGAAGACCGCTGGACGGCGCTTCCCGCCTTCCAGTGCTGATCTACATTTCAGGCCCGACGGGTGGACGGCGGCGGGTCACGGCCGGACGGCCAGCACCCGGAAGCTGACACCGCGTGCCATCCGGGACACCGACTCGATCCGGAAACCGGCCCGCTCCAGGAACGGCCGGGGATCGCGGGTGAGATAGTCGGCCTCGAACCGGACGAACGCCGGTTCCACCAGCCGCATCCCGGCCCGGATGATCGGGTTGCTCGACGGCCCGTGCTCGGCCAGCACGAACCGTCCCCCCGGCCTGAGCACGCGGTAGGCCTCGCGCGCCGCGGCCGCCGGGTCCGGGATGGTGCACATCGTGAACGTGGACAGCACGGTGTCGGCGCTGCCGTCGGGCAGCTCCAGACGCTGCACATCGCCCTGCCGCAGCTCCACCCGCTCGCCGAGAGCATCCCGCGCCACCCGCCGCCGCGCCAGTTCCAGCATGCGCTCGGACAGCTCGATCCCGATCACCTCGACGTCGGCCCCGTACAGCGGCAGGTTGAGCCCGGTACCGACCGCGATCTCCACGGTGCGTCCGCGCGCCTGCTTGACGGCCCACTCCCGGCTCCCCGGAAACAGGCGCCGCTCCCAGACCCGCATCTGGTCGTCATAGCGGTCCGCCATCCGGTCGAACACCCGCCGCACGTCGGCGTCCGTGGTAGCACGCATCGAGCCCCCCTTCCGGATCACCGCCACGAGACGGCGAAAATCGCCCTCACCGAGACGACGACCGCACCCCCACCGTCATCCCGCCGAACCCCCGCCCGCCCGGTGTCACGCTCTGCCCGATCGGCCGGACGCCCGGTCTCCCCTGTAACGAACCGGCCGCCGGCACCGTTCCACCTGCCCGGCCCGTCGAGCGTCGACATACCACGACAGCCGAAAACGGGATGGACAGGAAGAGCACCGCGCATATCCTTCTCCCGTGCCACTACGGTTCGAGACACGCGCGTCCGGCTCATCGTGGATCGACACCGTGTGGACCTCCACGAGCGAGCAGGTCACGGAGATGACCTCCGTCGCGACGGCGTGCTGGGGCCTGGTGTTCTGGCAGCGTGAAGGCACGGCGTACGCGAGCGTCTCCGGCCCCGAGACCAGGACCGGCACCGCACCGGTGCCGGAGGACGCGACCTTCGTCGGTATCGAGTTCGCCGTGGGCACGTCGCTCCGGGCCGTGCCCACGCCGATCCTGGTCGACGGGGGCGCCGAGCTCCCCGACACCACGCGCGGGACCTTCCGGCTGGACGGCGTCCGCTGGGAGACGCCCGGCCCCGACGACGCCGAGGCCCTGGTCGACCGTCTTGTCCGCTCCGGAATCGTGATCCGCGACCCGCTCGTCACCGAGGTACGCCGAGGTCATCGCCCAGCGGTCTCGGAACGCACCGTCGAACGCCGGTTCCGCGCGGCGACCGGCCTCACCCAGGGCGCCGTACGGCAGATCGAACGCGCACGCGAAGCCTCGGCCCTCCTGGCCGCCGGCGCCCCGATCGCCGATGTCGTCTCCGGGCTCGACTACTTCGACGAGCCGCACCTGGCCCGCGCGCTGCGCCGGTATGTCGGCCGTACGGCGCGACAACTCCGCGAGGGCACCGGCGGTGTGATCGCCCTTAGCCTGGATCAGCTGACGACGTCGTAGATCATCTTCACGATGCCGTTCGGGTAGGCCGCGGACTCCCGGAGGGTCAGCGTCTGCTTGGCCCTGTCCTCCCTGCTGAACAGGCTCTTCCCGGCTCCGAGCAGCACAGGGAAGACGAGCAGGTTGTACCGGTCGATCAGGCCCGCGTCCGACAGGCGCCGGGCGAGCTCCGCACTCCCGTGGATGAAGATCGCACCGCCCTCGCTCTTCTTGAGCTGGACGATGTCATCGACCGAGCGCAGGATCGTCGTCGGGCCCCATCCCTCGACGAGGGCGTCGTCGGACAGCGTGGCCGAGACCACGTACTTGGGCAGCTCCTTGTAGGCGGCGTGGTCCTCCGAGTCGCGCCAGACCGGCGCGAACACCTCGTAGCTCCGGCGGCCGAACATCAGCGCCGTCGTGTCCTCAAGCTCCTCGCCCTTGAGCGAGAAGGCCTCGGGCAGGAACTCGATGTCATTGACCACCCAGCCACCGCTGCGGTGCTCCTCGTCCGGCCCACCGCCCGGAGAGTCCACGACACCGTCGAGCGAGACGAACCCCGTATAGACCAGATCACGCATGTCCTTGTTCTCCCCACGGTCAGGCGACGAGGTCACCATGTAGATCGTTGAGCGGACCGCGGCGCCATGCCGGCGCACCACGGCGAAGCGCCCACGCCCCTGCATGCTAGGGAACGGCCACCGCACCCGTCTTGTACAGAAACGACTGCGGTACGGCTTGTCGAGGCCGGAGTCTTCTTCGGGTTCGGGTGTGAACCCAGAGCGATGTACCAGCGGCCCTCGTTCAGGGTCACGACGAAGGTCTCGTCATAACGCCCGGCGGTGCTGTGGCCGGCCACGTGTGCGTTCACGACGTCCGGTGAGATGTCGCTTCTCATGACGACGTCGTAGAGCCGGATGGCCTGCCCTCCATCCGCGACGAGCCGCTGCCGGATTTCGTCGGTCGCGTCGTTGCCCACCGGGGCGAGCCGAGCGAGACCGTTCGCGTCGCGCGCGTTCAGCCCCCTCACGTAGGCGTCAACAGCGGCCCGCGGGCTGGCAGCTCCCCCAGGAGGAGCGCCGCAGGAGATCAGCAGGGCGGTCCCGGCGAAAGCCGCGACAAGCTTCCGCCGAATCCGTTTCCGGCTTGGCGTCATAGCCGCGTTCGTCTCATCAGTGCCCCGCATGATCAATTGACCATCATCGCCAACAGCACAGATCGGCGCACCCCGATTCACCAGCTTCAAGCGCGCTCCACCGAAGTGGCGAGGAAGGCCGACACGTTGATCGGTACGCTCCTGGTGCGTGAACAGTGGCATCGGGCAACACGTCCTGGAACGCAAAACGACCTGCGTTGCCGCAGGTCGTTGCCGGGTTTCCCCTGATGGATCGCTGGTGCCCCCTGCAAGATTCGAACTTGCGCTCCCGGCTCCGGAGGCCGGTGCTCTATCCCCTGAGCTAAGGGGGCCAACGCGTGATTACATTACCAGCATCCTGAGGGAAACCGACACTCGGTTAGGGAAGCGAGTGATCTCCAAGGCAGGTCGAGGGCGACGGGAAAGCCGGGAGCGAGAGGCCATCGGGACAGCCAGGCGCCGACAGGGCGGCACGGACGGGCGCCGGATGGAACAGGACGCCATCGAACGGGACGGGGCGACGCCTGGGCGGGATGGGCAGCGGCGGATCAGGTAGAACCTGGCCAGGCAGGACCTGTCCAGGCAGGACCTGTCCAGGTCGGGGCGAACGGAGCCGGGCCAAGCGCGAGCGGAACCGGGCAGGGGCGAGTCAGCTCGGGGTGGGGCGGACGGCGCCCCGGTAGCGGGAGAGATAGTAGGGCGAGGCGGCGAAGTCGGCCGTCCTGACGACGTCGCCGGTCTTGGGGGCGTGGACCATGACACCGTCCTTGACGTAGACACCCACGTGGGTGGGGTCTCCGGTGCCCCCGCCGAAGAAGACCAGGTCTCCCGGACGGAGCCGGGAGAAGGGCACTCGGCGGCCCTGCCTGAACTGGGCACCGGTGTAGTGGGTGAGCCTGGCCCCGGCCTTGGCCCAGGCGTGCAGGGCGAGCCCTGAGCAGTCGAAACCCCCGCCGGTCGGACCCGTGCTCGAACCGCCGCCCCACACGTATGGTTTGCCGACCTGGCGGAGTGCCGTGATGGCCGCGATCCGACCTCTCAAAGCCAGAGCCTTTTCACGTGAGGCCACCGCCTTTCCTCGCGAAGGTGCCGCCCGCCCACCGGAGAGGGCCTTTCCCCGGGAGGACGCCACCCCTCGCCCGGAGGGCGCCCTCCGCCCCTCGGAGAGGCCCCGCGACCGCTTGGCACCCGCCCGCGAGGATCCAGGCCCGGAGGAGGACCGTGGATCTCCCTGCTCCGCCGAGGACGACGAGCCGACCCACACATCCGAGACGTCCGAGGGCTCCACCGGCCTTCCCTCTTCTGAAGTGGATGAGTCGAACGCCCACTCACCGTCCGCTTCCGAGGGCCCGGACGGCCATTCGTCCCTCGGGTCCGAGGGCAGGGCCGGGAAGAATTCCCGTGAGGACGTCGATCGGCCACCACCCGCGTCCTGAGAGAGCGGAGACCATGCCTCGCAGGCCGCGGCGAGGGCGGTGCGGATCTCCTCCGGCAGCCAGTGAGGGGTGCCGTCCGGTGGAGCGGCCCGGGAGAGGGAGAGGAGGCGGCCCCAGGCGTCGCAGGCTTCCGGGGAGAGGCGGGGCGCGGGGAGCTGGGAGCTTCCCGCGAGGGCCGCCGAGAGGATGGTGACGGTGACGAGTGTCGTGATCACGCAAGCCCTCCTTGGGCTCGATGAAGGATCGAGGCCCCAGGATCGGCGGGATGAGATGATCGCCAACAAGCCGAACGTGATTCTGTGGATAACGCGTGAAGCATCTCGCCAGAAAGGTGACCGGGTCCGAAATCACCCTTCGCGGGGTGCGATGCGGACCCCGCCCAGTAATCGGTTCTGTCACCACCACGTCATGGGACGGACCGTACTGGCCGCACCGGTTCAGGGGACGGTACGGGTGCGGCGGGCGAGTTCCGTCTGGTCGGCCAGCGCGACCTTGAGCCGTTCTGGGCAGCCGCGTTGGAGGAAGTACTTGGCGCCGGCCTTTGCCTCCTGGATGGTGAGGGGCCGATAGCGCACCGCGATCCAGCGGCCGAGAACCGTGTCGTGGTCGATGTACCAGCCGGGAAAGTTCTGGCGCAATACGGCGAGTGAATCCTGGTGCGGGAGGTTCACTGCGGAGGCTCCTGCCTGAAGGAGGCGAACGGGCCGGGTGGACGGCCCGCTCGTGTCACGCACCGCGTTTCGGCCTCGCGCGGTACGTCTTGGACGGCACGGCGCCCCTGGATCGGGGAAGAGAGGGGGTCGCCGTGCCCGCTCGTCAGAAGTGACCGATACCGGCCGAGCCGGAGGTGAGTGCCCAGCGGTGCAGGAGCGCGGTCATCTCGGCCTCGCGCATCTGGTTCTTCAGCCCGTCGACGGTCCGATCGCAGATGATCAGCGGTTCGGAGGTGGGCCAGGTGGCGATGGCATGGAAGAGGCGGCTGCCGGTGCCGTACAGCACCGACCAGCCCGGCCAGGTGATCTCCAGCATCGCGGCCTCGGCCCGCGCCTCGTGGTCCCAGGTGTAGCGCGGGACCTGGGCGACGGCCTGGCCGTCGCGGTGACGGCCCCGGGCCGCGGCCAGACAGCGGCGGATCACGAGATCACCCGCCCGGCCTGCTCCCGTTCCGACGTCTCCCGCTCTCGCGTCTTCTGTTCCCGCTCTTCCGGGGCAGGGGCCTCTCGCGTCTCCTGTTCGCGTGCCGCCTGCTCGTCCGCCTCGCGGGCGAAGTCCTCCTGCCGGTCGGTCTCGGCCCGCAACGCCTCCAGGTCGTCGGCGTCGACGGTCCGTTCGACCCCGGCCTGAGTCGCCGCCGGGGAGAAGGGCCTCTCCCGGCTGGCCCACAGCCGTCCGGCGTCGCTGAGGATCAACCGCCAGCCGGGAATCGTCGTGGTGGGGCTGGTCGGTTCTGGGTGGGTGGAACTACCATCTCTCACTGATTGGACCTCCATCCGATCAAGGGCCCGTCCGGTCGTTCGCAGCGTGGGACGGGCCCGCTCTGTGGAGCAGGGAAGGATCTGGAGGGGTACGCCGTACCGGCCGGGTGGGCCGGTACGAAGACGGGGCGAGCAACGCTCGATTCAATGCGCAGGTGATCGTTCGCCCGGAGCGGGCCGAGAGGCGATGCCTGCAGCCCAGCCGGAATGGCCTGGTGAGGGCTGATCTGAGTGGGGACGCAGGCGGCAGGGTGCCCGCCTGGACTCCCTAACGAGAGGAACCAAGTCCATCATGACTTCCTTCAACCAACGACGGTGGCGGTGACGTCCGGACACCCCCACTCCATAATTACTCTTCGTAGTCGAACCACTGCTTGCAGTGTCGCGTGCAACTTGCATGATCACAAGTACCTTGTGCAAATTTACTCGGCGCGTGACGACGGCGATCAGGCATGCTTGTCGGCATGGCTTCTATGAGCCCCACCGTCCGACACCGCCGCCTTGGTCGTGAGCTGCGACGACTCCGCGAGAAGGCAGACCTCACGCTAGAAGAGGTGGCTACACCACTCCACTGGTCCACGGCCAAGCTAAGCCGCATCGAGAACGCCCGAACCATGCCCAGCGGCACGGACGTGGCCAATCTCTGCGATCTGTACGCTGTGGACCCGCCGACGAAGGCCGGGCTGATTCAGCTTGGTCAGAATGCCGGTCAACGTGGTTGGTGGACCGCCTACAGCGATGTGTTCGCCGGCTCCTACGTCGGTCTGGAATCCGAGGCGACGGCCATCCGTACCTGGGAACCACTCCTGGTGCCAGGCATTCTCCAAAGTGAGGAGTACGCCCGCGAGATCATCCACGCTGTGCACCCAGAACTCACCAGCATCGAGTTGGACCGGCGCGTGGACGCCCGAATGACACGGAAGATCAACCTGCTCGGCGCACGTGCCCCAAGACTGCACGCTCTCATCGACGTCTGCGCCCTGCGCCGTCCTGTCGGGCCACCTGGCGTCATGGCTCGCCAACTCGACGACATTCTTCAGCTTGTGGACCGACCTAACATCGCACTTCAGGTCCTACCGCTCCAGGTAGGGGCACATCCAGGCCTTGAGGGTGCTTTCTCTCTGCTGTCATTCGATGATGAGGACCTGGACGCAGGCTATATCGGGTGTCTGGGAGGGGAGATCTACGTGGAGGCGCCGGACCAAGTGCAAAATCTTAAACTGTCGTTTGAACGACTTGCCCGCCTTTGCCTGCCCCCCAAGGACTCCGCAGCGGTCATCGCTGCGATGAGGAGCGACCATGACCTCCCCTGATCTATCTACTGCCGAGTTCCGCAAGTCCAGTCGTAGCGGCGGCGGTGACAACTGCGTGGAGGTAGCCACGAATCTTCCGGGCCTCATCGCCGTCCGCGACAGCAAAGACCCGACCGGCCCGATGCTGACATTCTCCCCGACGACTTGGAACAACTTCCTGACGGGCATCCGCAGCGGAGAAATCTGATCTGAAACGAGTGCCGTACGGCCGGAACCGTTTTGAAGACCATCCGGCTGTGCAGCAACTCCCACTCTTGTGAGCCTGTTTGAGCATGCTCCAGGACCAGATTTCCCTTACGCGTCGTAGACATGAAGTACCTCGTCGCCGTGGTGGTTGATTACCTTGACGGTGCTCTTCCCTGCGGCGGGAAGCGGTCCGCGCCGACCACGGGCGGGCCATTTCTGGAACATTCGTTCGCGTCGACCAGGATTGCCGTCGCGATGCTCGTCAACTATGGTTGACGTATGGATGACAGGCGACCAATGACCTCGTACGGTGACGGAGAACTCGCGGCGCGGATTCGTGGGCTCGCGGGTGATCGGCACCCTGTGATCTCGGTCGCGACGGTCTCGCCCAAGGGGACGACGGTGGCGAGTGTGGGCGCGCCCCTGGGCGCGGATTTCGAGATCGGCTCGATCTCGAAGGGGGTCACGGGCCTCCTCTACGCCGACGCCCTCGCGCGCGGAGAGATCCGTGCGACGTCGACTCTCGGCGAGTTCCTGCGGCTCGACGGGACGCCGGTGGCGGGGGTGACGCTGGCGTCGCTCAGCACCCACCGTTCGGGGCTGCCGAGCCTGCCCAAGTCGGCGGAACCGTGGCGGCGGACCCTCGCGCTGTGGCGGCACGGGACGAATCCCTACGGGGAGAGCCTCGAACAGCTTCTCGCCCAGGCACAGGGGGTGAAGATCGGGAAACCACGAGCCAGATACTCCAACTTCGGGTTCGAGCTGTTCGGCCACGCGATCGCGCACGCGGCCGGGACGAGCTACCGCGACCTCGTCCGCAAGCGGGTCGCCGAACCCCTGGGACTCGGCGTGTTCTACACGCCTTCCAACCCGGACGAGCTGCTGCCCGGCGCGGTCATCGGCAGGAGCAGGTCGGGACGGGTACAGCAGCCGTGGACGGGCGAGGCACTCGGACCGGCGGGCGGCATCCGGGCGTCGATCGAGGACATGGCGCGCCTGACGTCCGCCCTGCTCGACGGCACCGCTCCCGGGGTCACGGCCCTCGACCCCGTGGCGAAACTCTCCGGCCCGGCGGTGCGCATCGGCGCCGCGTGGATCACCGTCGAAGTGAAGAAGCGTTCCGTCACCTTGCACAACGGCGGCACCGGCGGGTTCCGTACGTGGCTCGGAGTCGACCGCGCGGCGGGCACCGGCGTGGTCGTCATGTCCGCGACCTCGGTCTCGGTGGATCGCCACGGGTTCGACCTGCTGGCCCGGCTCACCGGGGAGGAAGGCCGGTGATCGCCACACACCGGTCGCCCCAACTGCCCCGACCGCCAAAGCTTCCGTTCGGGATCTTCAGTCTCCTCGTCCCCACCTCTACGAGCCTCTCCGGCGGCGTGTCCACCGAGCCCGGAGTTCTCGTGAAAAAGCGGGAAACATCTGTCGCCTGTGGATAACCGTACGTACACATCTTCGGAAACCCGCGCGGGGGCGGGAGAGAGGAGTTAGCCTCACGCCGTGGGAGAGGTTCTGGGCAGGGTGTTGGTAGTGGATGACGACGACGTCATCCGGCAGCTCATCGCGGTCAACCTGACCCTTGAGGGGTTTCAGGTTGACACGGCCTCCGACGGGCAGGATTGCCTCGACCGGGTGCTGGACGTGATGCCCGACGTCATCACGCTGGACGTCATGATGCCCCGGCTGGACGGCTGGATGACCGCCACCAGGCTGCGCGACAACGAGGGGACCAGCCATATCAAGGTGGTCCTGATCACCGCGCGGGCGCAGGAGGACGACAAGCGGCGGGGCCTCGGAATCGGGGTCGACGCCTACCTCACGAAACCCTTCGATCCCGCGGAGCTGATCCAGGTCGTCCGCGAGCTGGCCCTCACCGCGCGCAGCGGCCGGGGCAAGGCATGACCCCGCGGAGCGATCAGGACCGGCCTCACGGGGCCGATCAGGGCGACGCCTGACCTCTGCGAAGCCGATCACGACCGGGCCTTACGAAGCCCATGTCACAGCTCGTCAGAGCAGGCCGTCCCGGTGGGCCACGGCGGCGGCCTGGGTGCGGGAGGAGACTCCCAGCTTGCCCAGGATGTTGGAGACGTGCACGCTCACCGTCTTCTGCGCGATGAACAGCCGCTCGCCGATCTCGCGGTTGGGCAGGCCCTCGGCCACCAGGGCGAGCACCTCCTGCTCGCGGGCCGTGAGCACGGTCGGCGGCGCGGAGGTGAAGCGCGCCCTGCGGCCCAGCTCCGCCAGGGCCTCGCCGAGCGGCCGGGCGCCCAGTGACTCGGCGGCCTCGACGGCGAGCTTCCACTCCTCCAGGGCGGCGGCGCGGTCGCCCTCGACGAGCAGCGCCTCGGCCAGCCGCCACCGCGAGCGCGCGACCTCGTAGACGAACCCGAAGTCGAAGGCCTCGACCACCGCGCGCCACGCCGCGACGTCGAGGCGGCCGTGCGCGCGGTGCCGTTCGGCCTCCGCCCTGGCCAGCCAGGCCAGCCCCTCGGGACCGAGCGGGCCGCGCCGGACGGAGCCGGGGCCGATGGCCGCGGGCACCCTGGCCCGCTCCAGGAAGGCGTCGGCCTCCTCCGCGCGTCCCAGCTCCGTCAGCGCCCACAGGGCGGTGCCGCTGAGCCGGATCACGGCGGGGTCGTTGGGAAGCAGGGCGTCGAGCCCGGCACGGGCGTGGTCGAGGGCGGTCTCGGGGTCGCCGTGCCACAGGGCGTGCTCGGCGGCGAGGCCGCGGCTCATCGCGATGACCGTGACGTCGCCGGACCAAAAGGACTTCAGCCAGGACAGGCGCTCCTCGACGACGGGCAGGCCCCTGGCCACCTCGACGAAGAGCGCGAAGGACGACAGGAGCGCCTCCGCCGGGGTGCCGACGCGGACGGCGAACCCGGAGGCGACCTTCTCCGCCAGGTCCCACTCCCCCGCGACGTAGTGGATCATGAGGCGCAGGAAGCGCAGGTCGGTGCCGAAGGTGCTCCAGTTGAGCCCGCTCTCGCGCGCGAGCCGCAGCCCCCGGTCGGTGGTGACGGCCGCCTCCGCGAGGTCACCGCTCTCGTACTGGACCCGGGCGTAGGTGAAGATGGCCCGCAGGTCGATGGCGAGGTTGCCCGAGCTCTCGGCGCTCGCGCAGGCGAGCAGATCCTTGGCCCGGGAGATGTCGCCGGCGAGCGCGGCGAGGGCGGCGAGGGTGATCAGCGCGCTGGTCTCCGCGTCGGCGGCGTCGCTCGCGCGGGCCGTCTCCAGGGCGCGGCGGGCCGTGGCCTCGACCTCGTCGTGCCGCTCGGTCCAGTAGAGCGAGCGGGCGTAGGTCGCGAGCGCGCGGGCGCGCACGGGCCCTTCCGGCGCCGCCTCGACGGCCGCGTACGCGGTGGTGATCGCGCCCTCGGCGTCGTCGGTGTCGATGAGGTAGTACGACAGCCGCTCGTTGATCTCCGCGGAGGGCGGGAGGCGCCGGAGCTGGGAGATCGCCCGGTGGTTGTCGCCGCTGTCGGCCGCCGCGGCGGCGCTGCGCGCGGCGAGGCCGACGTGGTCGATCCCGGCCGGCCGCTCGGCGTCCGGGACGCGGTCCCAGAGCCCGAGCGCCCGGTCGAAGTGGCGGTGCGCCTCGGCGGGAGCCCCCAGCCGCTCGGCCCTGCGCCCGGCCTCCACGGACGCGGCCAGCGCCCCGGGCAGGTCGTGACCCGCCAGGTAGTGGTGGGCGAGCTCGGCCGCCGCTCCCCCTCGGGCGGTCAGCAGGCGGGCGAACTCCGCGTGCATCCTGGTCCGCTCGCCGGGCAGCAGGTCGTTGTAGACGACCTCCTGGAGAAGAGCGTGCCGGAAGGCGTAGCCGTACTCACCGTCGGGGCGGAGCAGGCCGCGCGAGACGATCTCCCGCATGCCCTCCTCGAAGGCGAGGTCGTCGAGGCCGGAGGCCTGCTGGAGCAGGTCGTGGTCGGCCCGGCGGCCCGCGACGGCCGCGCCGCCGAGCACCCGCTGGGCGGGGTCGGAGAGCAGCTCCGCCCGGGAGAGCAGCAGGCCGGCCAGGCCGTCGGGCATCGAGGAGCCCTCGGAGGCGGCGTCCAGCAGCTCCTGGGCGTAGAAGGGATTGCCCTCGGCCCGGTCGACGACCTTCCGCATCACGCCCGCGTCGGTGCCGCCGAGCGCGGCCAGGTAGTCGGTCATCTCGTGGCGGCCGAGAGGCTCCAGCTCCACCGGCGTCACCGAGGGGAGACGCTTGAGCTCGGCGAGGACCCGGCGCAGCGGGTGGCGGCGGTGGAGATCGTCGGTGCGGTAGGTGCCGACGAGGCAGACGCGCTCGGTCTGCAGCATCCGGCTGAGGAAGATCAGCAGGTCGCGGGTGGACTGGTCGGCCCAGTGCAGGTCCTCCAGGACCAGCAGGACGGGCCGCGTGGACAGGAAGCCGAGCACCGAGCCGAAGAGCTGCTGCTGCGTCAGGCTCGACGTGCTCTCCCCGCCGGAGTCGGTGCCGCCGGGAAGCAGCCTGCCGAGGACCGGCCTCGCGTCGAGCGCAGCGCGCAGCTCCCCGCGTGCCGAGCGCAGGGCGTCGGCGAGCGGGAGGTAGGGAAGGGCGTCGCCGAGTTCGGCGCACTGGCCGACGAGCACGGCGAACCCGGCGGCCTCGGCCCGCCCGGCCAGCTCGGTGATGAGGCGGGTCTTGCCGATGCCCGCGTCACCTCCCACGAGGGCGACCCCCGCCCGTCCCGTGGCCGCGGTGTCGAGCACGGCGGTCAGGCGGTCGAGCTCCGCCGATCGCCCGATCAGAACGCTCCGCGTACTTTGCCACCCCACGTCGGCGAGTATGGCACGGGGTACCGACGGAATCGACATCCCGCCGGCAGGCCCCCATTGGTACCCCATAAAGCGACAAACCCAGACCGATTGGTACACCAAAGGGCCCGCGCATTGGTCCTGACGACGAGGACCGGGACGACCCTAGGCTCGGGGGCATGATCTCCCCGTCCACATTGCTGATCTTCTCGCTCGCCTCGCTGGCGCTGGTGCTGGTACCGGGCCCGAACCACGTCTACATCATCACCCGCGCCGTCTCGCAGGGCCGCGCCGCCGGTGTGGCGAGCGCGTGCGGCGTCGAGGTGGGCACGATGGTGCACATCGCCGCGGCGGCCGCCGGCCTGTCGTACGTGATCGCGCGGTCGGCGACCCTGTTCAACGTGATCAAGTGGGCGGGTGTGGCCTACCTGGTCTATCTGGGCATCCGGGCGCTGACGAGCAGGCAGGAGTTCGCGAGCGGGGAGGCCGCGCCGCAGCCGCTTCGGTCGATCTTCTTCGAGGGCGTGGTCGTCAACGTGCTCAACCCCAAGGTGATCCTCTTCTTCCTGGCGTTCCTGCCCCAGTTCGTGGTGCCCGAGGCGGGCGCGGTGCCGCTGCAGATCGCCGTCCTGGGCGGAATCCTGTTGCTTCTGGGCCTGCTCTCCGACCTCGTCTACGCCATGGCGGCGGGCGCCGTCGGCGGGCGGCTGAGGAGCAGGGCACCCCTGATCGGCAGGGCCAGCGGGATCGTCTACCTGGGCCTGGGCGTCGCGACCGCCCTCTCCGGCCGCTCCGTCTGAACGAACAGCCTTCCGAACACCCGAGTCAGGCCGAGAGGGCGCCCGGGATGCGGTCCAGGATCGGGTAGGGCATCAGCCCGTACGCGTAGAAGTCGACCGCGTCCGCCCCCGCGGCCCGCACCGCGCGGACCTTGGCGGCGAGGCGGTCGGCCGAGTCGGTGTCGGGAAGGCCCGGCCGCAGGACGACCCGCAGCTCCTTGTCCTTGCCCGTCGAGCGCCGGTAGGCGACCACGTCGTCGGCGACCCTGGCCGCGTCGCGGGCGTAGGCGAGCACGCCCAGCGAGGGCACCAGGTCGCCGAGGGCGACCAGGTCCACGCCGAGCTGCCAGGAGTCGTGCGCGGCGAGCCCCGGCGAGGGCAGGCCGTCGGTGTAGCCCTTGACGGCGCCGGTGGCGTCGAGGAAGACGAGGCGCGAGCCCTCGTCGGTGACGGCGGTGGAGACGTCGGAGACGAGCGAGGTCACCACCTCCGAGCGGGCCCGCGCGTAGGCGACCACCTCGGGCCCCGCGTACGCGGTGAGGGCCGCGCGGGTCACCTCGCCCTGGGCGGGAGGGTCGCCGTCGAGCACCGCGCCCACGATCCTGGAGCACTCCTCTCGCGCCACCTCGGCGTTGACGCCCAGGTCGGCGGCGCGGCGCATGCAGAAGCCGCAGAAGCACAGGCCGAGCAGGAAGGCGTCCATCGGCCCGAGCGGGACGAAGCTGCGCTCGTGGTGGTAGCCGTGGCCGAACGTGCCGAAGTGCAGCGCCTCGGCCACCACGCTGTCGACGCCCTGCCTGGCCACCGCCCGGCCCAGCGCGACCGCGTACAGGCGCACGTCGGGGTGGGAGGGGCACAGGTCGGCGGGCGAGCCGCGGTCGCCGAAGCAGTTGCGCACGGTCACGTCCGGGTCGGCCAGCCCGAGCGTGGTGTTCTGCAGGAAGACGGTCCAGCCGTGCAGCGCGAGCCCGCGCTCGGCGGTGGCCCGGCGCAGGGCGGCGAGCGGCTCGTCCCCCGCGCCGTTCTGGACGGGCGGGACGAGCCGCAGGCCGTCGAACAGGTCGGCGGGCGGCGTGAAGTGCGCGCCGTCGCTGCGCAGCGTCACCCGGGAGCGGCCGTGCGGGGTGACGTCACGGGCACGGTGGTAGGCCGCGGCCACGGTCACGCCCGTCACGCCGTACCCGGTGATCCGGTCGAGGACCGCATCGAGGCCCTCCCCGCGTACGTCCTCGACGTAGACGTATAGCGAGCTGTCCAAGCCGCCGCCCTCCCACGAAGTCGGTCAGACTCTAACGCGGCTTGTAGGCCACGAAGTCGATCTCGACGAGGATGTCCATCAGGTCGGAGCCGACCGTCGTGCGAACCGGGTACGGGCGGGTGAAATACGACTTGTACACCTCGTTGTAGGCGGCGAAGTCACGCTTGAGGTGCTCCAGGTGCACGGTCGACTTCACCACGTCGTCGAAGCCGAGCCCGTGCGCCGCGAGGATCGCGCCGAGGTTGCGCATCACCTGGTGGGTCTGCTCGGCCACGTCGGTCCCGACGACCTCGCCGGTCTCCGGGCTCAGCGGCCCCATGCCCGAGGTGTAGACGAAGTCGCCGACCACGAGGCCCTGCGAGTACGCCCCGACGGGCGCCGCGCCCTCGTCGGTCCTCAGCTCCTGCTTGTCGCTCATCTCACCAATCCTCAGCAACGGGAAGAACCTCAACAACGGAAAGAACAAGAAATTAGAAGAAGGTGTTTATCAGATCGACGACGACGTACTCCTCGTCGACCACCGGAATGACCCGCCACTTGTCGAAGGCGGTGCACGGGTGGGAGATGCCGAACGACACCAGGTCCCCCGGCCCCACCGGCGAGCCCGGCGCCAGCCTCAGGACCGTGTGCTGGTCCTGTACCTTGAGCACCGTCGCGTCCGCGACGGCTCCGCGCGGGATCGGCAGCCCCTCGTCGAAGGGCGCGTCGCGCTTGCCGAAGCCGACCACGGCCAGACCGGGCTCGGGGACGCTCAGCACGTGCGCCCAGATCTCCAGCGCCGCGCGCAGCTCCCCGTCGATCCTGGTGTACGGGGTGCGCTCGCGGTAGTAGCCGTCGTCGTGGGAGATGTAAGCGCCGCTACGCAGCATCACCCTGGCCTGGCAGGCGGCCAGTTCACGGCCGATCACGTCGAACCACTGGCTGCCGCCCACCGACAGGATCGGGTCGCGCACCCGCAGGTGCTCCAGCGCCTCCAGCAGCCGGTGCAGGTAGGCCCGCACCTCCGCGGCCGAGCCCAGCGACCCCTCGTACCCGGCGACGCCCGCGAGCTCCACGCCCTCGGCCGCCTGCGCCGCCGAGGCGACCTCCAGCAGCTGGGCGAGGGTCCGGCTGCCGCCCCGTCCGCCCTCGTGGCCGAGCTCGGCCAGCACCCGGAACGGCCTGGGCCCGGCGTGCCGGGAGAGCGCCTCGACCCCGGCCGCCGAGTCGACGAAGCAGAGGAACTCGAACGCGGGGTCCCCGGCCAGCTGGGCGGCGAGGGCCGTCAGCCCGGCCGGGTCGAAGACCTGGTTGGCGAGGACGATCCGGGAGACGCCGAACTCGCGCAGGGTGAGCGCCTGGCTGGGGGTGGCGACCGTGAGCCCCCACGCGCCCGCGTCGAGCTGCGCCCTGACGAGTTCGGGGGACATGGTGGTCTTGGCGTGCGGGGCGAAGGTGAGCCCGTACTCCCGGGTGAAGGCCGCGAGGGTGGCGATGTTGTGCTCCAGCGCGCCGCGGTGGGCCACCATCACGGGGAAGGTGAACACCCCGCCGAACAGCGAGGCCCCCAGCGCGGCCCCGGGATCCACGATCCCCTTCACGTGCCGTCCCCCTCCGGTCGCCTCGGCGGACCCGCCGGCTCACCGGCCGCCGGATCCGGGCGCGGGAGATCTTGTCCCCCTTTGGCCGCCCTGAGGACCCTATCCTCACGGCGGCCTCTCCAGGGCCGCGCCCTCGGGGCCTCTCAAGGGACCCCCGGGCTTCTTGAGGGACCCCCGGGGCTTCCAGGGGATCAGGGGCGCAGCGCCCTGCCGGGGGTGGCCCCGGTGAGCTCGCCTCCGGCGAGGACCGGGACCCCGGAGACGAGGACGTCGCCGATCCCGGTGGCCGGGGTGCGCGGGACGGCGTACGTGGCCAGGTCGGCGACCGCGCCGGCGTCGAGGACGGCCAGGTCGGCGACCTGGCCGGGACGGACGAGGCCCCGCCCTTCGAGGCCGAAGCGGCGGGCCGGGTGCGAGGCGAGGTGGACGACGGCCTGCTCCAGGGTCCAGTCGCCGGTCTCGCGGACGTGGTGGCCGAGCATCCTGGCGAACGCCCCGTAGCCCCGGGGATGGGGGTGACCGCCCACGTAGATGCCGTCGGAGCCGCCGGTGTGGGCCGGGTGGCGCAGGACCGCGCGGACCGACGCCTCACCCTCGGGGCCCTCGTCGGGACGGGCCGTCACGCATCCGGCCTCCAGCCGGGTGTCGATCAGGATCCTGCGGCAGAACTCCCCCGGCTCCATCCCTGCCTCGGCAGCGGCGTCGGGCAGCGTCATCCCCTCGGCCCACTCGGCGCCGGGCACGTGGGAGAAGGTGATCCTCGGCCAGAGCGTCTCGTCCCACTCGATCGGCTCGGACTCCAGCAGCTCCAGCGCGCGGACGGTGTCGGCGGCCGGGATCCACCTCGGCAGCGCGACCATCGCGAGGATCGTGCTGCCCCGCAGGTAGGGGTAGGTGTCGAAGGTGATGTCGATCCCCCTGATCCGGGCCTCGTCGACGAGCGGCAGGAGCGTGGCGGCCGGGCCGTGGTAGTGCGAGACGTGCACGGCGGCGCCCGAGCGCCGGGCGATGTCCATCACCTCGGCCATCCCCTCGGGGGCCGCGGCCCCGTACCCGCGCATGTGCGTCACGTACGGCAGGCGGCCCAGCGGCGCGCAGAGCGCGGCGATCTCGGCGGCGTCGGCGTAGCGGCCCGGGGCGTACTCCAGGCCGGTGGAGAGGCCGGAGGCGCCCTCCGACAGGCCGCGCTCGACGCGGGCCAGCATCGCGGCCAGCTCGTCGGCGGTGGCGGCCCGCTCGGCGGCGCCCATCACGTCGTGGCGGATCGTGCCGTGCGGCAGCAGGTACGCGGTGTTCAGCGCGGTCGCCCGGTCGTAGCCCGCGAGCAGTTCCCCGACGCCGACCGGCCCGTCCGCCGAGGGGTGGACGCCGTTGATCGCCGCGAAGTAGCGGGTGGCGTAGGCGAAGGTCTCCGGGGTGGTGGAGGGGGCGAAGGAGAGCCCGTCCTGGCCGAGGACGAACGTGGTCACCCCCTGGCGGAGCGCGGCGAGCTGCACCTCCTTGTCGAGGACGAGGGCGTCGCCGTGGGCGTGGCAGTCGACGAGGCCGGGCATGACGTGGCGCCCGGCTGCCTCGACGACGGTCGTGGCGTCCGCGCCGTCCAGGCGGCCGACGGCGGTGATCCGGTCACCCTCGACACCGACGTCGGCCCGGTGGGCCGGGGCTCCGGTGCCGTCGAGCACCCAGCCATCCTTGATCAATACATCGAACGACATGTCGGGATTCAATCATTCGGATGGTCTTCGCCACATCCAGCGCTCACCTTCGTTCTCCCTGCCCACGTCCTGGATTTCCCCTGGATCACGGACCCGATCGCGGGCCGGGGGAATTTGGGTCCCCCACACCCCTTGACCGTAATGTGTCAAAGGTGGTGCCATCTTTCCCTAGTTAGGAATCTTTCCTAACTAGATGATCGCAGAGAGGGCACCCCCTGTGCATGCGAGACCGCGTCTCCAACGCCCCTCGACCGTCCTCACCCTGGCACTGGCGTCGGCACTGATCGCATCGGTGTCCGTGCTGGCGGCCCCGCCCGGCCTCGCCGCCGACTCCCTGCTCTCCCAGGGCCGTCCGGCCGTCTCGTCCTCCAACGAGGACTCCACGTTCCTGCCCGCCGCCGCCTTCGACGGCGACACCGGCACCCGCTGGGCCTCGGCCGAGGGCCGCGACCCCGAGTGGATCCGCGTCGACCTCGGCGCCTCGGCCACCATCTCCCGGGTCAAGCTGACCTGGGAGGCCGCGTACGGGAGGTCGTACCGCGTCGAGGTCTCGCCCGACGGCTCCACCTGGACCCCCGCCTACTCGACCACCACCGGCGACGGCGGCGTCGACGACCTGACCCTGTCCGGCACCGGCCGCTACGTGCGGATGTACGGAACCGCGCGGGGCACCTCCTACGGCTACTCGCTGTACGAGATGGAGGTCTACGGCAGCACCGGCGGCACGACCCCGACCCCCACGCCCACGGTCACCCCGCCCCCCGGTAGCCCCGGCGTGCCGTTCGGCTCCCGCAAGTTCCCCTACGCGTCCGGGATCCTGCGCCCGACCGGCGCGCAGGCGACGCTCGACCAGAAGGTGATCGACTACTACCAGCGCTGGAAGGCCGCGTTCGTCAAGCAGAACTGCGGCAACGGCTGGTACCAGATCATCTCCCCCGACGCCGACCACCCCTACGTCGCCGAGGCGCAGGGCTACGGCATGGTCATCACCGCCACGATGGCCGGGGCCGACCCCGACGCCAAGAAGATCTTCGACGGCCTGGTGAAGTACGTCCTGGCCCACCCGTCGTCGATCACCCCCGGCCTGCTCGCCGCCGAGCAGAACACCGCCTGCCAGAGCGTGAACGGCGGCGACTCCGCCACCGACGGCGACCTGGACGTGGCCTACGGCCTGCTGCTCGCCGACCGGCAGTGGGGCAGCTCGGGCACCTACAACTACAGGCAGCTCGCGATCAACCACATCAACGCCATCAAGTCCGGCGAGGTCAACGCGACCACCAAGCTGATGAAGCTCGGCGACTGGAGCAGCGCGGGCGACCAGTACTACTGGATCAGCCGCTCCTCGGACTGGATGATCGACCACTTCCGGGCGTTCCGTAAGGCCACCGGCGACACGACCTGGGACACCGTCCGCACCAACCACCAGAACCTGATCGCCTCCCAGCAGGCGACCTACGCCCCCAACACGGGCCTGCTCGCCGACTTCGTGGTCGACACCAACACCACCCCGAGGCCCGCGCCGAACCAGGTACTGGAGTCCGCCAACGACGGCAAGTTCTGGTGGAACGCCTGCCGCGACCCGTGGCGGATCGGCAACGACGCGGTGACCAGCGGCGACGCCAAATCGCTCGCCGCCGCGCGCAAGCTCAACACCTGGATCAAGGGCAAGACCGGCGGCAACCCGAACAACATCGCGATCGGCTACTCCCTCAACGGCACCCAGATCTCCAGCGGCAGCGCACCGGCCCACTTCGCCCCGTTCGCGGTGGCGGCGATGACCGATCCCGGCAGCCAGTCCTGGCTGGACGCCCTGTGGAACAAGATGCTCAACACCCCGTTCACCGCCAACGACTACTACTCGACCAGCGTCCAGCTCCAGGTCATGATCACCGTGACCGGCAACCACTGGGTGCCCTGACCCTCGGGTGACGCGGTCCCCGCGCTCGGGTCGGGGACCGCGTCCTTCTTCTCCCCCTGCTCGTCGGGCGGCTCTCCCTGCTCGTCGGGCGGCGGAGCCTCCCGGGTGTCAGCCCGGTCGGCGCCATTGGGCGAGCGATCCGCTCGTGCTCTTGACCACGCGCGGGACGGACTCGCTCTCAGGCCAGATCTGCAGCAGATAGCGGTCGATGATCTCCTCTGAAGTGTCCGCCTCCGCGGCCTCGTCCATGTTCTGGGCGTGGTAGCGCAACCGGTACCACGCCGGTCCTGCGGGCAGTTCGGGAAGCTCGTGGCTCCCGAAGCCCCACTCGTGCAAGGAGACCCGCCCGGCCTCGGACTCGAAGCTGATCTCCACGATGTCCTCGTAGCCGTCGGTGTCCGCCCCCGGGTCGTGGTCGGCCACCGTCACCGAGAAGCCGACCGTGCCCGTGTGCAGGCCTGTGATCAGAAAGGCGCAGCCGTCCGCCACCCGTACGATCCCGACAGGATGGGTGGGATGGTCATCGAGCAGGTCGTCCGGGCCCATGGCGTCATCGGTCTCGTCGACGAGATACGCCTGCCGGTAGGAAACACGCAGATCGAACGACACGCTGCGAGAATCGGTCATGAGCGGCAAGCCTACGATCATGAACTGACATCTCCCGGCGGGTGCCGGGAAATGCATGTGAGCCTGCCGCGGACCGCAAGCCCAGAACTGTTCCACGTGACCAGAATCATCCAATCGTCGGCCCGCCTTCTTGCGGCAGAGTGGGTGCCGGCTTGCTGATAGCAGCCGCGACGGCGGTGGGCACGAAACCGAGCCCGTTTACGTAAGCCGTACTCGCCCGGCCGATCCGCTTCCCCCCGCACAGAGGCACCCGGATGTCCGAAATCGATGCTTCGGAAGACGGCCTCGACGCCACAGAGGAGGCGATTTTCGCGATCTGGGTGACGAGACATATCCATAGCGTGCAACGTTGACCTGCGACAAGCCTGTCTGACGCTCTGCCTTCGAGGCTGATTCGTATGACAAAAACAGGGTAGCTTGTATGACGAGGAAGGCCATGGATGAGCAACCCGCTCCCGATCATCGAACTGCCGCTGGATTGGGACGAGTGGAACATCGACCACGCGCAGCGGCACGGAGTCTCGCGGGAGGAGATCGAGCAGGTCGTCCGCAACCTGCCTGACGTGCGCCAGTCACGTAGGGAGGGGAAGCCCGTCCCCGATCACTACCTCCTGGTGGGGGTGACCGACGCGGGGCGATGTGTCACCGTGGTCATCCTCTATCCCGTCACCAAAAAGCGTGACTGGGGTGTGTACGAGCTGGAAATCGCACGGCCGGTTACCGCGTACGACACCCCGAGGAAGGGCTGAGCATGACCGAGCACGAACCGGCCGCGCAAGACATCGCCGCGATGGACGAGGCTGAGCGCGCCCAGTGGTTCTATGACAACCGCGAGCGGGTCGCCGAAGAATCCACACCCGCCGTTCTTGACCGAGTCGTATCGGTACGGGTCAGCCCCGAAGATCTCGGCCTGCTGACCGAGGCCGCCACGGCGGCGGGGATGAAACTGAGCGCGTGGTTGCGCAAGGTGGCGTTGGAGGCCGCGGCGACGGCACCCGCCGCCCCGCCCGCGGCGGTGCTGTCCGGCGAGGAGACCCGACGACTCCAGGATTCCGTTCTGAACATCGTGGAACTGCTGGAGCGCAGTGGCATCGGGCTTGACACGGCGGCGGACGAACACGATCGATCGCTGGTCCTGAAATCACTGCGTCGTCCGCGCAAGAAGAAGGTCAAAGCCGGAGAGTAGTCCGGGCAGCCGGACCTCGAACACCGGTTCAGGGCGACGTACGGTCACCCGTCCGGACGACGCCCGGCGGCGCCTCACCAGGGCCGGTTCCCTGGTCAGACGCCGTTTCGTGTGGCCGGCTGTTAGATCAGTCCCACAGGGGCGCTCAGTCCTGGTACGGAGTCTCCAGCCGGGAGGGCGTCCGCGGGCATGAGGCGCCCCTGTCGACCGGGCGCCGTTCCAGCAGTTCCCTCGCCTCGCGGCGGGCCAGGTTCCAGCCGTTCCAGGGGTCGGGCCCGGCGAGCTCGTTGGCCGCGACCACGTCCCGCAGGACGCAGCTGCGGGCCGGTTCCGGCAGCCTGTCCAGGGCGGGCACGGCCTCCGCGCCGAGGTCGCCCAGGTATTCGAGGTCGACCCGCTCCACGCCCCGTACGGCGATCTGGGTCTCCGCGACCCGCAGGTCGGGGTTCCAGACCGCGAACGCGAGCAGGGAGGCGCTCGTCATGACGACGACGGTCCTGGGCAGCCAGCGCGCGTGCCCGCGCCCGGTGAGCCGGGCCGCGCCCGCGGCGAGGACGAGCGCGAAGACCCCGCCCAGCCACAGCACCGTGGCCGACACCGAGGCCCGCAGACGGGAGAGCCCGTAGGCGTCGGCGTACAGGTCCAGGCGATGCAGCGCGGAGAACAGGATCACCAGGGTCAGCACGCAGAGCACGCCGAGCAGCCCGGCCATCAGCCAGCGGTCGAACCCCTTGAGCTCCAGCGTCCCGGAGGCGACCGCCACGATGGCCAGCACGAAGACGCTGACGACGACGAGCTGGAAGAACCCCGAGCGCGCGTACTCGGCGTAGGTCAGGCCGGTGGCCTCCAGCACCCACCGGGTACTGCCGAACAGCACCGTCAGCTGCATCCCCACGAACGTGGCGAACAGCAGGTTGAGCGCCGTCAGCGGGGTCACCCAGAGGCCGCGGCCGACCGTGACCTTCAGGTCGGGGGCCTTCGGCTCGGCCACGGGCCGCAGCCCGACCAGTACCGAGGAGGCGACCACGACCGCGAAGACGACGAAGAGGAGGATCCGCAGCGGCATCGACTCCGCCCACGCCTGCGCGCTGAACACCCGCTCGACGGCCTCGGCGAAGACCGCGTCCGCCGAGGCGAACAGCGCCCCGAAGACCGCGAGCAGCACGACGGTGAGCCCGCCCCCCAGCAGCACGGGCACCACCCGGCGGCGGGACGCGAGGCCCTTCAGCCTCGCGCCGAGGAACCACGGCACCGGCAGCAGGCCCAGGACCACCGACGCGCCGCCCCTGATCACCCCGAGCCAGCCGCGCCCGGCCCCCGACAGGGCGAGCGCGGCCGTCAGGAACCCGGCCAGCAGGAGGATGCCGACCAGCCAGTCCGCGTCCCTGAACATCACCGTCGCGACCAGCCCGTAGGCGATCGCCCCCATCCCGGCCGACCAGGGGTTGATCCTCCTGCGCGCCGCGGGGATCGCCGCGATCCCCATCGCCGCGGACACCAGCACGATCCCCAGCCCCGCCCTGCTGTACGGCACCGCGACCGCGGCGAGCGCCCCGACGGCGGCCGACACCGGCAGCACCCACCTGGGCGTGTCCGGCAGCTCGGGCCGGGGGAAGATCGGCGGGGCCTCGTACCCGCCGGGAGCACCCGGCCCCTTCCCTCCGCCCGGTGTCTCGTGTTCGCCGGGGATCCCCGGCCCCCTTCCCCCGCCCGGTTCCACCGGACCTCCTCCCGGCCGGGAGACCGCCGGTGAACTCGTCACCCCTTCCCCGTGCGGAGCCGCCGGAGCCGGTACGGTGACGCGCTGCGCGACGGGTCCCTGCGCCGGAGGCCGGTGCGGGAGCTGCTCGGCGACTGCCAGGAAGTCGTCGGTGGGCGTGGTGGCGCCGATGACCGTGCCGACGAACGCGCCGATGGCGAAGACGACGCCTCCGGCGAACCCACCCAGCAGAGGGTCGACGGTCGCGAGGGCGATGCCCACGAGCACGGCGCAAACCAGCCCTCCGACGCCACCGAGGAACACCCCGATGAACGCTCCCGGCCAGTTCCGCATCACGACCGCCTTCTGCCGCGCGCTCCCCTGCCGGTCGAGAACGGGCCTCGGGGGGTACGGCTGCGCGGGAGGCCGTACGGGGGGCGGCGGGTTGGCGGCATCGGGGACGACGGCTCCGTGGCCTGCTCCCGCGCCTGCTCCCGTTCCCGGGCTCGCTCCCGAGTCCGTTTTCGAGTCCGTGCCGGTGTCCGTGCCGGTGGCCGTTTCGGGAGCCGTGCCGGTGTCCGTTCCAGGGGCTGGAGAGCCGGGCACCGGAACGGACGTCGTCACGTCGCGCCCGGAACCTTCCGGGACCTGACCCGGCACCTGCCCCGAAGCCTGCTTCGAGATCTGGCCCGAGACCTCACCGGGAACCATGGCCGTGACCGGGCCGGAAATGCCGGAGACGCCGGAGACGCCGGAGACGCCGGAGACGCCGAGGGTCCTGGGCGCCTCACCGATCTCGCGAGGTCCGGGCGGTGCACCGGCCTCGTACGGGGCGGAGGGCGCGGGAGCCTCACCGGAGGAGGCCTTGTCCGGGGCGACGGCGTCCGCCCCCGAGGGGAGGGAGCCCTTCGCGGCGGGAGACGGGGGGTTCATCTCGATCCTTTCCGGAAGGTCGGCCACGACGTGGCAGCCGACACCGTCGTCGACGTGGACGGAGCCGCCGTGAAGTTCGACGATCTCCTTGGTGATGGCGAGGCCGAGCCCGGCGCCGCCGTCGTCGGCGGCCCGGCCCGCGTCCAGGCGCGAGAAGCGCTCGAACGCCCGCGCCCGGTCCTCGGCCGCGATCCCCGGCCCCTGGTCGCTCACCCGCAGCCGGACGCCCTCTCCCCTGGCCGTGGCCGTCAGCACCACCAGTCCCCCGGCCGGACTGTGCCGTACCGCGTTGTCCAGCAGGTTGGCGAGGACCTGCGCGAGCAGGTCGGGATCGGCGCGCAGGCTCAGCCCCTCGGGGACCTCGCAGCGCGCCACCACGCCCTCCCTGGCCAGTACGGCCTCCCGCAGGGCCTGCTCGCACAGCGGGAGCAGCTCGACGTCCTCGCGCTCGATCAGCCGGGCCCCCGACTCCAGGCGGGACAGGTCGAGCAGTTGCGCGACCAGCCGGCCCAGCCGCTCGGTCTGGGCGAGCGCGGTGCCGAGGGTGACGGGATCGGGGTCCGAGACCCCGTCGACCACGTTCTCCAGCACCGCCCGGAGCGCGGTGATCGGCGTGCGGAGCTCGTGGCTGACGTTGGCCACCAGTTCCCGTCGCTGCCGGTCCACCTCGCCCAGGTCGGCGGCCATCGCGTTGAAGGCGCGGGCGAGCTCGCCGACCTCGTCACGGGAGGACGCGGTGACCCGCAGGCCGTACCGGCCCTTGGCGATGGTCTGCGCGGCGGCGGCCATCTCACGCAGCGGCTTGGTCATCCCCCGCGCGAGCAGCTGCACCATGATCATCGCGAACACCGCGGCCACCGCGACGCGCACGTTGCGCGAGTATCCGGCGTTGATGCCGACCTCGTTGACGACGAACGCCGTCACCACGGCCAGCAGGATCACCAGTCCGAGCTTTATCTTGATCCGGCCCAGGAAGTCGAGAGGTCTCAATGATCGGCGCTTCTCGGTGTTGGAGTGGAAGTGCACATGAGTGTCTGAGTGACGGAGAGGACGATCGGTTCTCGTCCCGACATGAGTGCCGCCGTTTCGCGGGCGTACGGGCACGGCCGCGCCGGAACGTCGCCGTTCACGGCTTGACGAGGGCGTAGCCGACGCCGTGGACGGTACGGACGACGCCGGGGCCGAGCTTGCGACGCAGGGCCCGCACGTGGCTGTCGACCGTGCGGGTGGCCGCGGCCTCGGAGAAGCCCCATATGTCGGCCAGCAGCCGCTCCCGCTCGAAGACCTGGCCGGGACGCTCGGCGAGGCGGCAGAGCAGGTCGAACTCGGTCCTGGTCAGCTGGGCCTCGGTGCCCCGCACGTAGACGCGGCGCTCCGCCGTGTCGATCTCGACGTCGGCGAGGCGGATGACCGTGTCGGTCACGGCCAGCTGGGAGGCCCGCTCGACCCTGCGCAGCAGCGCGTGCACCCGGGCGACCAGCTCGCGCATGCTGAACGGCTTGGCCATGTAGTCGTCGGCCCCGACCCCGAGTCCCACGAGCAGGTCGGTCTCCTCGCCCAGCGCGGTGAGCATGAGCACCGGCACCGGCCTGGCCGCCTGCATCCTCCGGCACACCTCCAGCCCGTCGAGGCCGGGCAGCAGCCGGTCGAGCACCACCACGTCGGGCCCCGTCCTCGCGTAGGCGGCCAGCGCCGCCTGCCCGTCCCCGACGACCTGCACGTCGAAACCCTCGGCGGCCAGCCTGTGGCGTACGGCCCGCGCGATCGTCTCGTCGTCCTCGACCACGAGGACACGTCGTTGCTGAGGGGATGCCATGCCCGGCAGCGTAGACCTGGGCCGTGCAGAAGACCTGTGGCGAATTGTGAAGATTCTGCGCACCCGCTGGTCAGGGCGACCACCGGGCGGGGTCCTCGCGCGTACGAGAACCCCGCCCGGGCCGGAGAGACCGAAACCAGACCAAATCACCCGAAGGCGTTCGTCCCCGCCCTCGCCATCAGGCGAGGATCAGCCGGCGGCCGGTGATCCGGTAGCCGATCCGGGCGAACGAGGCCGCCATGGGCGCGTTGCCCACGTCGGTGTTGTCCTTCACCTCGGGCTCGCCCTCGGCGACGAAGATGTGCAGCGCCTCGGTGACCAGGTCGTCGGCGTAGCCGTGACCCCGGTGGGCCGGGTCGATCCCGAGGTAGCCGATCGTGGCGTTCCTGGAGTTGCGCGTCGCCATCACGATGCCGACGAGCTCCCCCGACGCGTCGCGGGCGAGCCGCCACCGGTGGCGCCCGCCGGGCATGTCCGCGACCTCGGCCAAGGTCTTCCCGGCCGTCGCCCTCGCGCCGCCTTCCGCGAGGTTGCGCCGGTCCCAGTCGTCGAGGCTGCCCTCGGCGACGCGGGCCAGCAGGTTCACCACCACCTCGTCGTCGTCGGCCGGGGCGAAGGTGAGCCGGGCCGGCCTGGGCGGCAGGCCGTACTCGGGGAGCCAGCTCAGGTTGAGCCGCTCGACGGTCCGCCGCAGCCCGGCCTTCTCGGCGGCGGCGATCCGGTCGGAGGCGTCCGCGAACGCGTCGGGGCGCTCGCGCCAGTCGGCGGGCAGGAACAGGTGGTAGTCGGGCCGCGCCCCGGACGGGGTGGCGTACCCGGGCGTGACCAGGGCCGCGTACGCGGCTCGCAGCAGGGCGGCTCCCACCTCGATCCGGTCGGGGCCGGACCCGGGGTCGAGCCAGTCGAGGCTGAAGGGGTGCTCGGAGCCCGGCGGGCCCCAGAAGGCGGCCCTGGCGACGACCTCGTCGCCGCGCAGCGCGACCCAGACCCAGCCGGGCCGGTAGCCGAGCTCGTCGAAGGGCAGGTGGCGGGCGCCGACCCCGGAGGCGGGGAGCGGGCCGTAGCGGTGGAACAGGTGGAACTCGCCCGCTTCGAGCGGGCGGAACCGCACATCGGGCATGGACGGGTCAGACAGGTCGGACGGTTTGGACAGCTTGGACAAGCGAAACTCCAGAAAGCGAATGCGCTTCCCGGGCTCAGGCGGCCTGTCGCCCGAGGCGGGAGCGCGTGACCAGGATGGCGAACATCTGCTCCTCACCTCCTCACACTCGAAGGGACGGTCAGGCTACCGTCGTGCCCGGCGCGCCCTCAACCGGATAAACGGACACGGACACAACACGGACATAGGTGCGAATATAGGCACGGATACGACACGGACGCGGATATGGACACGACGCGGACTCCGGGGCCACGTGACGGCCCCCGTGTCCTGTTCAGGGCGCCACGACTTCCCCGTTCTCTCCCTCCGCGCCTCCGCTCCCCGCGCGGGCGAACCGTTCGCCGGTCGCGCGCAGGTAGTCACGGAACTCGGCCGGCCGGACCACCTCGAAGTCCGCGCCCAGCGCGGCGAGGAGCAGGACCGGCCACTCCATCCCGTCGGCGTTCATCTGCAACCGGCACGACCGTTCGTCGACGGCCTCGACCGTGCCTCCAAGGTACGAGGCGACGCGCTCGACGTCGGCGACCGGCGCCCGTACGACGACCTCGATCCGGTACTGCGCCGGCATCGACGTGATGCTGTCGCGGACGAACGCCCCCGCGTCGCCACCGGGCAGCTCGCGCGGGCGGAAGCGGGCCCCGGTCGGCTCCGCGCCGGTCAGCCGGTCGACGCGGAAGGTCCGCCAGCCGTGGCGTTCGACGTCCCAGGCGACGAGATACCAGCGGCGTCCCAGCGACACGAGCCGGTGCGGCTCGACCAGCCGGGTCGTCCGGTCGCCGTCGCGCGCGGTGTACTCGAACCGCAGCCGCTCGTCGTCCCGGCACGCCTGGGCGATCGCCGTCAGGGCGAGCGAGTCGACCGTGGGCCCCCCGCCGAAGACGGCGGGGACGGTGTAGGCCCGCAGCGCGTCGACCCTCCGCCGCAACCGGGGCGGCATCACCTGGATGACCTTGGTCAGCGCCCGTACCGAGGTCTCCTCGATACCGGCCACGGCACCTCCCGCCGCCGTACGCAGCCCGACGGCGATGGCCACCGCCTCCTCGTCGTCGAGCAGCAGGGGCGGCATGGTCGCACCGGTCTGGAGCTGGTAGCCGCCCGCGACGCCCCGGTTGGCGTCGACCGGGTAACCCAGCTCGCGCAGCCTGTCGACGTCGCGCCGCAGCGTCCGCTCGCTCACGTTCAGCCGGTCGGCGAGCTCACCGCCCGGCCAGTATCGATGGGTCTGCAGCAGGGACAGCAACCGCAGCATCCGCGCACTCGTGTTCGCCATGGATCCAGATTCCCGCTGATTCCGGTCAGAAAGTGGCCTGAATGGATTCTAGCGTGGTTCACATGAACAGCACGATGATCCGCACGAGCGGGCTGACCAGGCACTTCACCGTCAGGAAAGAGACGGTCGAGGCGGTACGCGGCCTCGACCTGCACGTCGCCTCCGGCGAGATGGTGGCACTACTGGGACCGAACGGCGCAGGAAAGTCGACCACCCTGCGGATGCTCACCACACTGCTCCCCCCGACCTCGGGCAGCGCGGAGGTCGCCGGACACGACGTGACGACCGGGCAGCGCGGCGTGCGCGCCCGGATCGGCTACATCGGCCAGGGCAACGGGGCCGCGCACAACCAGCGGGGCCGCGACGAGCTGATCAGCCAGGGCCGCGCGTACGGGCTCGGCGCCCGCGCGTCACGCGACCGGGCGGCCGAGCTGATCGCCTCCCTGGACCTGGAGGGCGTCGCCGACCGGACGGTGTCGTCGCTGTCCGGCGGCCAGCGGCGGCGGCTGGACATCGCGATGGGCCTGATCCACGCCCCCGACCTGTTGTTCCTGGACGAGCCCTCCACCGGCCTCGACCCGCAGAACCGGGCCAACCTCTCGGAGCACATCCGCGCGCTGCGCGCCGAGCACGGCACCACGATCGTCCTGACCACCCACTACCTCGACGAGGCCGACCAGCTGGCCGAGCGGGTCATCGTGATCGACCACGGGCGGATCATCGCCGACGACACCCCGGCGCGGCTCAAGGCCGACCACGCGGGCGACCGCGTCACCCTGTCGTTCGGCGGCGAGCGGGACGCCCGGCGGGCCGTCACCGAGTCGCTGGGCGTCGTGGCGGGCGCGCGGGTCGAGCGGACCGGCGCGCGGGTCGTGATCGAGGTGGCCGGTGGCGTCCAGCTCGCGCCGAAGCTGCTGCGCGGCCTGGACGAGGCGGGCGTCGAGGTGACCGGTGTCGAGGTCACCCGCCCCACCCTCGACGACGTCTTCCTCAACCTGACCGGCCGCAGCCTCCGCGAGGACGGCACCTCCGGCCCCGGGACCGCGGACTCCGGGTCCGGGAACCCCACGACCACGAACGCGAGCACGAAGTCCACGGCCACGAAGCGCGCCGCCGGGTCCGGCGTCGTCACCCCCGAGGAGAGCACGGCATGAGCGGCACCACGATGGTCACCGACACCCTCACAGTCTTCAACCGCGAGCTGCGCCCCGTGCTGCGCGACCCGTTCTCCGTGATCTTCACGATGGTGCAGCCGCTGTTCTTCCTGGCGCTGTTCGCACCCCTGCTCCCGGCCGTGGAGGGCGGGTCCGCGCTGCAGTGGTTCGTCCCCGGCATCGTGGTGATGTCCTGCCTGTTCGGCACCTCCTCCACCGGGGCGAACCTGCTGTTCGAGATCCAGACCGGCTCGCACGAGCGGATGCTCGTCTCCCCGCTGCGCAGGCCCGCCCTGATCGTCGGGCGGGCCCTGAAGGAGATCGTGCCGACGCTCGCCCAGACGGTGGTCGTCGTCGCCGTCACCCTCCCGTTCGGGTTCCGCCCGAACCCGGTGGGAGCCCTCCTCGGCCTGCTGATCCTCGCCGTCTTCTGCGTGGGCCTCGGCGCGCTGTCCTACACGCTGGCGCTGGCGTCCAAGGACAGCGAGTGGATGTTCTGGGGCGTCCAGCAGACGCTGCTCTTCCCGCTGATGCTGCTCGCCGGGATGCTGCTGCCCGTCGACGGCGGCCCCGGCTGGTTGCAGGCCCTCTCGCGGCTCAACCCGCTGACGTACGTCGTGGAGGCCGAGCGCGCCCTGTTCAACGGCGAGATCGTCTCGGCGGCCACCGGCGGCGGCCTGGTCGCGGCCGTGGTCGTGGCCGCGCTGGGCCTGCTCGTCGGCACCCGGGCCATGCGCCGCGCCTGACCTCACCGAAGCGAGCCTGAGCACACCTGACCTCGCCTGACGCGTCACAGGCCGCGCCCCGGCACCCACCGGGGCGCGGCCTCGAAGCGTCATGGGTGAGGAGCCGGGGGATCGCACCCGCCGGGGCGCGGCCTCGAAGCGTCGCGGGTGAGGGGCGGAGGACCACGACCGCCGCGCCGCTGTCAGCCGCTCGCCGCCAGCGACTCCTTCAGCTCCCGCTTGAGGATCTTGCCCAGCGGGTTGCGGGGCAGCGCCTCGACGAGCTCCAGGCGTTCGGGGAGCTTGTACGAGGCGATGCCCTTGTCCCGCAGGTGGTCCACGATCGAGGCGAGGTCCACGGTCCGGCCGGGTTTGGGGACGAGCACGACGCAGACCCGTTCCCCGAGGACCTCGTCGGCGTAGCCGACCACCGCCACCTCGGCCACCGCCGGGTGCCCGGAGACCAGTGCCTCCAGCTCGGCGGGGGCGATGTTCATCCCGCCCCGGATGACCAGGTCCTTGGCCCGGTCGACATAGCGCAGGTACTGTCCCTGGTCCCCGGCGATCTCGAACACGTCGCCGGTCATCAGGTAGCCGTCCCCGTCGAACGGGTCGGCGGCGGCCGTGCCCGGCAGGTAGCCGGAGAAGACGGTCGGCCCCCACAGGTGGAGCTCGCCGGGGACCCCGGCCTCGACGATCTCGTTGCCGAGCGGGTCGACGAGCTTGGTCCTGGTCGCACCGAGGGTGCCGGGCCAGCCGGCGCCCGGGGCGTCGGGCCGGGGGAAGAAGCGGGCCCTGTCCTCGGGGTCGGGCATGCGCACCGGGTCCGAGAGGAGCGCGACGCCCTCGTTGGACCCGAAGAAGTTGATGATCGCGATGCCGTACCGGTCCTGCCAGCCCTTGACCATCGGCGGGGGCAGCGGCGCCGAGCCCGAGCCGATCCGGGTCAGCGTGGTGAGGTCGGTCCTGGCGAGGATCGCCTCCTGCTGGAGCAGCATCGTCAGCAGCGCGGGCGGGGCCAGGGTGTAGGTGACGCCCTCGGCCGCGATCTGCCCGAGGTAGGTCGGCAGGTCGAACGGGTGGTGCTGGACGAGCACCGCGCCGGTCTTCAGCCAGGGCAGGAAGACCCCGCCGATCCCCGCCATGTTGACCATGGGGAAGGGGTTGAGGATGACGTCGTCCGCGGTGAGGCCGGGAGCCTCGGCACAGGTGGACGCGACCGCGAGCCAGTCGTAGTGACACCTCGGCACCCCTTTGGGAGTGGCCTCGGTGCCGGAGGTCCAGCAGATCGTGACGAGGTCGGCGGGGTGCGCCTCGTACAGGACCCCTTCCAGGGACGGGGAGGCGGTCGCGGTGTCGAGGTCGGCGCCCCAGGTGAGGGACGGGATGCTCGTAGGCACGCGGGCGGCGGCGGTCGTCGAGGTGACGAAGACCGTGACCTCGGCGAGGGCACAAAGCTGGTTCAGCTCGTACTCGCGGTACTGCACGGGAAACGGCGTGAGCACCGCGCCCACCCTGACCACGGCGAGGAAGGTGACCGCGAGCTCCACGCTGTTGGGCAGCTGGACGGCGACCACGTCCCCGGGACCGACGCCCCGGCCGCGCAACACCCCCGCCACCCGGTCGACCTCGGCGTCCAGCTCGGACCAGGTGAGCCTCTTGACCTCACCGGGCAGCAGGTCGGCCTTGTTGGACGGGTCGGCGATCGCGAGAGCGCCGGGACGGGCGCTCACCTGGGCACGCAACAGCTGGTCGATCGTGTCTCCGGTCCACCAGCCACCGGCGGTGTGATGGTCGATCCGCTCTTGCGTGTGCAGGCGCTTCATCGCGGCTCCAGAGGCGTCGTGAGGATGGTCGCGACACTACGAAAACAGAAGCTAGGGGTCAATGGATGAGGCGGAATCATTGTTCATTGGTTCATGTGCCACTAAGTGACTATGTTGCTGTCCGCGACGGGATAAGCGAACGGGGTGAGCGGGATCGACACTCGAGTGCTGGCAGGCCGTTACCGGCTTCTGAACCCTCTCGCCGAGGGTGGGGCCGGCACGGTCTGGCTCGCCACCGACGAGACGCTCGGCCGTGACGTGGCGGTGAAGGAGGTGCGGCTCCCGCCCGACCTCGACCCCGTCAAGCGGCAGGAGGTCTTCGCCTCGGCGATCCGGGAGGCGAACCTCGCCGCCCGGCTCAAACACCCCTCGATCGTGACCGTCCACGACGTGGTCGTCGACCAGGACCGGCCCTGGCTCGTCATGGAGCTGCTGTCGGGCACGTCCCTGGAGCAGACCGTCCGCGACCGCAGCCCGCTGCCCGCGCACCAGGCGGCCAGGATCGGCGTGGGCATCCTCGGCGCGCTCGGCGCCGCCCACTCCGCCGGGGTGGTCCACCGCGACGTCAAGCCGGGCAACGTCTTCCTCACCAGGACCGGCAAGGCCGTCCTCACCGACTTCGGCTTCGCGGTCGCCGAGGGCGAGGCCACCTCGGGCCGGACCGGCCACCTGGTCGGCTCGCCCAACTACATCGCGCCCGAACGGCTGCGCGGCGAACGCGGCGGCCCCGCCTCCGACCTGTGGTCCCTCGGCGCCACGCTCTACTTCGCCGTCGAGGGGGTGCCGCCGCACCCGGCGGAGAGCCCCATCGCGGCGATCGGCAAGGTGCTCACCGAGCCGCCGAGGCCGCCGGAGCGCGCGGGCGAGCTGGGCCCGCTGCTGACGCGCATGCTCGACCCGGTCCCCGGGGCCCGGCCGTCCTTCGAGGCCGCCGCCCGCGCGCTGGGAGAGCTCGCCGCCGGTCGTACGGTCAACGAGACACAGACCGCGCCGTCCGTCACCCCGCCGTCACCCGCGCCCGTCTCCGTCTCCGGACGGCCCGCACCGCCCCGCCCGAGCCGCACGGCGGTGTGGGCCGCCGTCGAGACGGCCGGGATCGCGGTGGTCGTCGCGGTCACCTTCGGGGTGACGTTCCTGCTGACCTCGGACCCCACGTCCGCCGAGAAGCGGGTCAGGCTCAGCGAGAGTCCCGGCGCCTTCGCCACGCCGGTGGACGTGTGCGAGCTCGTCCCCGGCCCCATGGCCAGGCAGCTGCTGCCCGCGCTGGCGGGAGAGGGCAAGCCGACCAACGACGGCGGCTGCCAGTGGCCGGCCAGGGGCATGGGGCTGGAGGTGCGCCTGTCCGGCGCCGACCAGTGGGGCAAGAGCCCGCGGCAGGCCCACGAGCTGTTCGTGAACCGGCGCCAGGGCGTCATACCGAGCGGGGAGAACGCCTGGAGCTGGCCGGAGATCCAGGCCGGCGTCCGCTCCTCCCGCTCCACGGCGCCGACCGCGGTGAAACCCGTCGGGGACGAGGCGTTCGGCTACGACGTCTACGAGAACCGCAAGACAGGCAGGCTGGAGCAGAGCTACGTGGTCGTGCGCGTGGACAACCTCGTCCTCGACGTCGGTTACACCGTGGTGGACGGCAGCAAGGACGGCCCGGCGATCCAGGCCGGCGCCCACACCACCGCGACGTGGATCGCCAACGCGTTGAACAACCAGAAAGCGAACGGATGAACCATCCAGACGTCCCTCGATCGCAGGGCAGGCACGCGGGCGGCCCCACCGCCCCTCCCGCGCCGGGCCCCGGGATCGCCGGAGCCGAGGGCCCGCCGATGCTTGAGCAGAGCTCCCTGGAACAGGTGATCGCCCGGTTCGGGCCGATGTCCCCGCAGCAGGCCGCGGTGGTCGGGGTGGCCGTGCTGGACCAGCTCGTGGCGATGCACCGGCAGGGCATGCTGCACGGCGACGTGCGGCCGAGTTCGGTGCTGCTCGGCCCGTACGACCAGATCGTCCTCGCCTCGCCCTCCCTGCCCTCGTCGCTCTTCACCTCTCCCGAGGGGGTGACCAGCCCGGCCGCCGACCTGTGGTCGCTCGGCGCGACCCTCTACACCGCCGTCGAGGGCCGGCCGCCGTCGCCCGGCGGCTCCCTGGACAACGCGGGCCCGATCGCGCCCGTCCTGTTCCACCTGCTCGCGGGCGACCCCGCCCAGCGGCCCGACCCGGGCGTCCTGCGCGGCGCCCTGATCGAGGTCTCCCAGTACCGTCCCGAACCTCCGGCCGCGCCGCCCCCCTCGGGTACGTTCCCGCCGCCTCCGGGGGGCTCGCTCCCCCAGGGTCCGGGAACCTTCGACCCGGGAGCGTCCGCCCCCTCCGTCCCCTTCCCGCCGGCCGCTCCCTTTCCTCCAACCATTCCCTTTTCCCCCGCCCCCGGGACCACGGCGGCCTTCGGGCAGGCCCCCCTCCAGGGGGCCGGTGTGCCCGGGACGCCGGGACCGCACACCGCGGCAGGACCGGGGGTGACCGGGCCGAACACGGCCGCCGGACCCCAGGGTCGTGACACGATCCCGCCGCTCGGGAGTCCCGGACCTTTCGGAACCCCGGGAGCTCCCGGAACCGCTGGAGGCTCCGAAGGGCAGGATGACGGCGGGGGCGCCCCGGCCTCCGAGGGTCCCGTGACCGCGCCCTTCAGGAAGACCCTGGCCGACCAGATGTCCGACATCACGGCGAGACTTCCCCAGCAGGACATCCCCGTCCCGCCGCAGGGCGTGCTTTCCTCCTCCCCGGGCATGCCGATCGTCTGGCAGGCCCCGCCCCCGGTCCCGCCGCAGCAGGACGCCCCTCATCAGGGCCCGGCCCACCCCGGCTTCCCCCAGCAGGGACCGTCTCAGCAAGGACCGTCTCAGCAAGGATCGCCTCCCCAGGGACCGCCTTCACAGGGACCGCCTCAGCAGGGACCGCCCCGGCAGGCGACCCCCCCGGGGGGAGCGTCCCCCTCGGGCGCGCCCTTCCCTCCCGGCCCCATCCCGCCCGGCCCTATCCCTCCCGGTCTCGTCCCGCCCGGCCCGAAGCCGCAGGACGTCCCCGTCTCCGCCCCCGCCTCGGGCGAGCCGGCCCTCCTGCCCGTCCCGGCCCCGGGGAACGCGTCCGCCGGGTCTCCGGCGCGGGCGGCGGGGGTGCTCGTACCCAAGCCGGTCGTGGCGCTGACCGGTGTGCTGCTCTTCGGCATGGCGGTCACCATCGGCGTCCTGCTCACCTCGGTGGTCGCGAACTCGGACGACGGCCTCTCCACCGCCGAGCCCTCCGGCGCCAAGGGCCGCTTCGCCACGGCCCCCCGGGCCTGCAGCCTGCTCGACGACAAGCAGGTGAACGAGGTCGTACCGGGCTTCAGGAGCTCGGAGGTGGAGCGCTCCGCGTGCGACTGGCTCAACCAGCACGACTGGCGCAAGCCCAACGTCGAGAAGTACGACCTGCGGGTCCGGTTGATCGCCCAGAAGCAGGACGGATCGGAGGTCGCGAGGGCCAGGGAGTATCTCGCGGGCAAGAAGAAGGACCTCGTCGACAAGGGCCAGTTCGCCACCCCCAGGCCCGCGCCTCCCAAGGACCTGCGGGGCGTCGGCGAGGAGGCGTTCACCGCCGGCGCGCACAACCCCATCAACCTGTACGGGGGCTCCTACAAGGCGACCGTGGTCTTCCGGGTCAGCAACCTGATCGCCGAGGTCGAGTACGAGCGGGGCGGGGTCAAGGAGGACCCCGACGGCAAGATCTCCGAGGGCGCGCTGAAGGTGGCCCGCTGGCTCACCGAGTCCCTGAAGACCGATGACTGATCGGGTGGCCGGCCCGCTGCCCGTGCTGGCGGGCCGCTACCGGGCGACCGCGAAGCTCGGGGCGGGAGGGATGGGCGTGGTGTGGCGGGCTCGCGACGAGCTGCTCCACCGCGAAGTGGCGATCAAGGAGGTCAGGCTCGACCCGAACCTGCCCGAGGCGCGGCGCGCCGAGGCGCGGGAGCGCACCCTGCGCGAGGCGCGCGCCGCGGCCCGGCTGGGGCACCCGTCCATCGTGGCCGTGCACGACGTCGTGGCGCAGGACGGCCGCCCGTGGATCGTGATGGACCTGGTCGACGGCCATTCGCTGGAACAGGCGGTCCAGGACGAGGGACCGCTGCCGCCGCGGCGGGTGGCCGTGATCGGCCTGGCCGTGCTGGACGCGCTGGCCCTCGCGCACAGCCGGGGCATCGTGCACCGCGACGTGAAACCGGCCAACATCATGCTCGCCAGGAACGGCGGGGTGCTGCTGACCGACTTCGGCATCGCCACCCTGGAGGGGGACGTCCAGCTCACCTCCCCGGACGCGCTGGTCGGCTCCCCCGCGTACATGGCCCCCGAACGGCTGCGTGGCACCGGCGACGGCCCGGCCACCGACCTGTGGGCCCTGGGGGCGACCCTGTACACGGCCGTCGAGGGCCGCAGCCCCTTCCGTCGCGACACCTCGGCCGCGACCATCGGCGCGATCCTCACCCAGGAGGCTCCGCCGCCCCGCCGGGCGGGGGATCTGGGTCCGGTGCTCGTCGCGGCGCTGGCCAAGGACCCCCGGCAGCGCCCGGGAGAGGCCGGGCTTCGCGCCGCCCTGCGGCAGATCTCCCAGGGCCTGCCCCCGGGACCGCTCTTCCAGCTCTCTCCCGCCCCGCCCGCTCCGTCCCTCTCCTCGCAGGAGACCGTGCCCGGGAGGCGGGCTGCCCCGAGCCGCCGTACCGGCCTGATCGCCGGGGTCGCGCTGGCCGCGGTGGCGATCCTGGCGACCGGGGCGGTGCTGCTGACGACGACCGCGGACGATCCCGAGGCGCCGCCCCGGCCCTCGCCGTCGGCGGCCGGTGCCGGGCGGTTCGCCGGCGTGCCCGACGCCTGCTCGCTGCTGTCCGGCGCCCAGAGCCGGGCCGTGGCGCCCGGCTCGACCCCGAAGTCCGCGCCGAGCACGATGAAACTGCAGGAGGGGGAGTCCTACTGCGGCTGGGGCGACCCGACAGAGGTGCGCTGGTTACAGCTCTCGCTGACCCACAAGGCGCCCGTGAGGGCGAAGGCCGCCCCGGAGGTGGCCCGCGAGTTCTTCGCCTCCGAACGCGCCAAGATCGTCGCCGACGAGGGAGAGGGTCTCCTGGGCGCGACCGGCGCCCTGCGGAACGTCACCCGGCTGGGCGCGGAGGCCTTCACCTACGACGTGATCGCGCTGGACCAGGTCCACTCCACAGTCCGTTTCCGGATCAGCAACCTGATGGTCGAGGTCGACGTGTCGCGGAAGGGCGAGCGGCCGGACGCCGCGCTGCGCGGGCAGGCCCTCCGCGTCGCCCGCCAGGTCGCGGAGAAGCTGAACAGCCGTGACTGAGCACCCCCACCCCGCACCCGGCGCCGCCACCGCCCTCGCACGACCGGCACCGTTCGACACCGCCGCCACCGCCACCGCGCTCGCACGACCGGCACGGCTCCGCACCGCCATCACCACCCCCGGACGGCCCGCATGACCGATCCGAACCTGCTGGCCGGGCGCTACCGGCTGCTGGAGCGCCGCGACCGGGCCGGGACCACCTGGCGTGCCCGCGACGAGCTGCTCCAGCGCGACGTCACGATCACCGGGATACCACTCCCGCCGCCCGGCCCGCACCGCGACCGGCTTCTCGGCCAGATCCGCGCCACGGCCGACTTCAGGCACCCGAACGTCATCACCCTGCACGACGTCGTCTCCCTCCCCGACCGGGTGTGGCTGATCCTGGAGTCGGTCGAGGGCCGCTCGGTGCTGCAGACCGTCCGGGCCGGGGGACCGCTCACCTCCGAGCGGGCGGCCGAGGTCGGGCTGCACGTGCTGGACGCGCAGACCGCCGCCCACGGGCGGGGCGTCCATCTCCTGGCCGGTCCGGAGAGCGTGCTTCTCACCCCGGACGGCAGGGTCGTGGTCACCGGCTTCGCCATCTTCGACGCCACCGACGAGCTGCGCGACCTGGGCGCCGTCCTGTTCACCGCCGTCGAGGGACAGGCACCGGGCCCCGGGCCGCACACCGGCCCGCATACCGGTTCGTACGCCGGACCGCGCACCGGACCGGACACCGGATCGCGCCCGGCGGACGGCACCGGCCCGGCCCTGGAGAACACCGGCGGCCACGGACTCACCGGAGGCACCGGCGGTCACGGTCCCGCCGGGGGCGCCGGCGCGGCGGACTCCGGCCCGCTGGCGCCGCTGCTGGAGGGCCTGCTCGCGGCCGACCCCGCCCACCGCCCGGACGCCACCACGACCCGCATGGTCCTGCTGGGGCTCACCTCCCGCCCCGCGAGGCCCCGTCCCAGCCCCCTGCTCCTCGTGGCCGCCGCGCTCGTCCTCCTGGTCGCCGGAGGTACGGCGTTCTGGTTCTGGTCCCGCCCCGCGGCCCAGCAGAGCGCGGCCCCGGCCCCGCTGCCCACCTTCTTCGCGAAGTCCCCGGACCCGTGTTCCCTGATCTCGGGGGAACAGGCCGACCGCCTCTACCTCGCGACCTCCCCGGCGAAGGAGAAGACGTCGTGCGTCTGGTCCGCGGCGGACCCGAAGGCACCGGACAGCCTCAAGAACACGCTGGAGATCACCCTCGTCCGCGAGCCGAAGGCGGAGCTCGCCCACGCGACCTACCTCCGCCTCCGCGCAAGGGACGCGAAGGACACGCGGATCGTGAGCGCTCCGGCCGACATGCCCGGCCTCGCCGACGAGGCCTACGTCTACCAGCTCAGCAACGGCCATTCGAGCGTCAACTCGGTGATCGTCCTGCGGGCGGGGAACATCGTGACGGCCCTGCAGTATCACCGGTTCACCGTCCCGGACACCGGCGGCAAGGGACGCGCCGGGGCGCTCCAGGCGGCCCGCTGGGTGGTCGACTCGCTACGCGGCCGGAAATGAGACCCCCCTGGAAGCCGTCGTCCCCCGGGAAGCCCTGACCGCCGTCACCCGGGAACTCCGGGCCACCGTCAGCCGGGTAGGACGAAACGGACCTCGCGCCGCCGGAGCGGCCGGCCGCACGCCCTGCACAGCAGAACCGGCTGGAAGGCGGCGCCGCAGAGCGCGTGGGTGATCGACAGGGCCGAGCCCTCGGGGGCGGGAAGTTCGCGCTGGGCCCAGTCGACCAGGAAGGCGAAGACCTCGAAGAAGGCCAGCCCCTTGTCGGTGAGCCGGTACGAGCCGTCGGGCCGGGCGTCGAAGACGCGCAGCTCGACGAAGCGGCGCAGCCGGTCGGTGAGCACCGAGGGAGCGATGCCGAGCCCCGACTGGAAGTCGACGAAGCGCCGGATGCCCAGGAACGCCCCGGCCAGGACGCTGGTGCTCCACCGGTCGCCCAGGATCTCCATCGACGCCGGGCAGTAGCCGATCAGGTCGGGCGAGGCGTCGGAGCGGACCGTGCGCCGGTGCCGCCTCGGCGGGCCGATCCTGGAGAACGTGGCCAGCGGGCCGGGCTCGGTCCGGGTGTCGCGGGCGCTCATCGGCTCCAGGCAGGAACCGCACCCGAGGTGCGGCTTGGCGTCCTCGCCGCACTGCTCGTGCAGCAGCGGCGGGAGCCGCCCCGGGGCGACCCAGTCGCGCTCCCAGGCCTGGATGGCCACCAGCAGGGCCCACAGCTGGAGCCCGCGCTCCGTCAGCCGGTACTCGTAGCGGGTGCGGCCGTTGCGGTACGCCGACAGCTCGAAGATGCCGTGCTCGACCAGTTCCCTGAGCCTGGCGGCGAGGACCGACTCGGAGATGCCCAGCGCGTCGCGCCAGCCGGCGAAGGTCCTGATCCGCAGCAGGAACGCCCGCTGCAGGATCAGCAGCACCCACCGGTCCCCCAGGATCGCCAGTGCCTGCCCGATCGCACTGAGCTCGGTTCGCGCCGGCTCCCGCCCAGTGCCGTTCACAGACTGTCCTCCCGATGGTCGCGTGGTCGCGTGGTCGTGCTCGTCTCCGGCGGGCGGGATCGTGCCCGTTTTCAACGAACACGGCCGTGTTCGTCGGCATCAAGCATGATCATGCCCGTTTCCGGCGGGCACGATCGTCCCGCTCCCGGCGAAACCGCCAAACTACCAACCCGGCGCCGCACGGACAGCCCGGCGCCCCTCCCGGCCACGCCACCTGCGGAGAACGGGCGTTGACGGGCTGACTTCTTCTATCATAGCGTCAAGGACATGGCGGAACCTGTGGTGGTCATGGACGAGTCCGGCGAGCCGAATCCGTACCTGCTCGGCGTCTACGCGCCGGTCCAGGACGAGATCACGGCCGAGAACCTCAAGGTCATCGGCGAGATCCCGAAGGATCTCAACGGCGTCTACCTGCGCAACGGGCCCAACGCGCGGTTCCCGATGAAGGGGCGCTACCACTGGTTCGACGGCGACGGCATGGTGCACGCGATGCACTTCGAGAACGGCAGGGCCCGTTACCGCAACCGCTACGTCAGGACCAGGGCGTTCGAGGCCGAGTCGGCGGCCGGGCGGTCGCTGTGGACCGGCGTGATGGAGAACCCGAAGGGCAACCCGTTCGGCAACACCCGCGGGCTCGGCCTCAAGGACTCCGCCAACACCGACGTGGTCTTCCACCGCGGCCAGGTCCTCACCACGTGGTACCTGTGCGGCTCCCCGTACGGCATGGACCCCCTCAGCCTGGAGACGCTCGGCGTCGAGACCTTCCTCGACACGCTTACCGGCGACTTCATGGCCCATCCCAAGGTCGACGAGCGGACCGGGGAGCTGTTCTGGTTCGACTACGGGCCCCGCAGGCCGTACCTGCGCTACGGGGTGGTCGGCGCGGGCGGGCGGGTCGAGCACAGCGTGGAGCTGGAGCTGCCGGGGGCGCGGCTGCCGCACGACATGGCGATCACCGAGAACCACGCGATCCTGATGGACCTGCCGCTCTACCAGGACATGGACGCCGCCGGGCAGGGCCGCTACAAGCTGACGTTCGACCGGGAGCTGCCCTCGCGCTTCGGCGTCATCCCCCGGCGCGGGCAGGCGCACGAGATCCGCTGGTTCGACGCGAAACCCTGCTACATCTACCACGTCGTCAACTCCTGGGAGGAGGACGGGGAGATCGTCCTGGACGTCTGCAGGGTGGGCCGGCCCGCGCCCGCCGGGAGCGGCAGCCCGCTGGCCCGCATGATCTCCTACCTCAAGCTCGACGCGCGGATGTACCGCTACCGCTTCGACCTGCGCACCGGCCGCACGTCGGAGGGGTTCGTAGACGAGGACCACAACACCGAGTTCCCCTCGGTGGACGCCCGGCTGACGGGCCTGCGGTCTCGCTACGCCTACAACGTGTCGGTCAAGGACGCCGCGACCAACCTCTTCGACGGCCTGGTCCGCTACGACAACGTGACGGGCGGCAAGGAGACGTACTACTACGGCGAGCACCGCTACGGCAGCGAGGCCCCGTTCGCGCCGCGCGACGGCGCGACGGACGAGGAGGACGGCTACCTCGTCAGCTTCGTCACCGACGAGCGCGAGGGCACCTCCGAGGTGCAGGTCCTGCACGCGGCGAACCTCGCCGCCGGGCCGGTCGCCCGGATCGTCCTGCCCCAGCGGGTGCCGCTCGGCTTCCACGCCACCTGGGTACGCGCGGACCAGCTGAAGAGCGCGACCGCACCAGGACCGACCGCGTGAGAACCAGCCGCGTGAGGACCGACCGCGTGAGAACCAGCCGCGCGAGGACCGACCGCGTGAGGACCGCGCACGACCCCCGACAGGAGCAGGACGTATGACGACATACATCTACGAGACGGTCAGGACTCCCCGGGGCAAGGCCAGGCCCGGCGGAGGGCTCGCGGACGTGACGCCGCTCACCATGCTGGAGAGGCTCCTGGACGCACTGCGCGAGCGGACCGGCGTCGAGCGGGCGGACGACATGATCGTCGGCTGCGCCTCGCAGAACGCCGACCAGGGCGGCAACCTGGCCAGGACCGCGGCGCTGACCGCGGGCTTCGACACGCCGGGCATGACCGTCAACCGCTACTGCACCTCGGGCATCGACGCGGTCCGCACGGCCTTCGCGCTCGTGGAGTCCGGGCAGAGCCGCGTCGTGGTCGCCGGAGGGGTCGAGTCGGTCTCCCGGGTGCCGATGTTCTCCGACGGCGGGCCGCTGTGGGCCGACCCCGCGGTGGTGGACAGGGTCGGGTCGATCCACATGGGCATCGCGGCGGACCTGGTCGCGACGGTCGAGGGCTTCGAACGCGAGGAGCTCGACGCGTACGGCCTGCGCACCCAGACCCTGGCCGCCGAGGCGTGGGCCGCCGGGCGCTACGAGCGCTCGCTGGTACCGGTCGGCGACCTGCGGCACGACGAGCACGTGCGGCCGGGCGTGACCCTGGAGGCGCTCGCCGCGATGGGACCCGCCTTCGCCGGTCAGGACGACCAGGACGCCATCGTCCGCAGGCACCGCCCCGAGGTCGGCGAGCTGCGCCACCTGCACACCCGGGGTACCTCCCCCAGCCTGTGCGACGCGGCGGGCCTGCTCCTGGTCGGCTCCGAACCGGCCGGCGCGGAGCTCGGCCTGCGGCCCAGGGCCAGGATCGTGGGCACCGCGACCGCCTCCGTCGACCCGGTCACCATGCTCACCGCGGGCCAGCTCGCGGTCGAGCGGGTCGTCGCCGGGGCCGGGCTCACCCCCGACGACGTCGAGGTGTACGAGTTCGCCGAGGCGTTCGCCGCGCTGTGCCTGAAGTTCCAGCGGGACCTGAAGGTCGGCGAGGACCGCTTCAACGTCAACGGCGGCACCATCGCGATGGGTCACGCCTTCGGCGCCACCGGGGCCATCCTCATCGCCGCCTGCGCCGACGAGCTCGAACGCCGCGGGGCCCGGTACGGCGTCGCCGCGGTCAGCGGGGCCGCGGGCAGCGGTTCGGCCGTGCTGCTGGAGCGTGTCGCGTGAAACTGGGCGTCTCCCTGGGACTCTGGCAGGACCGGCCCGCCGAGGAGGCCCTGCTGACCGCGAGAGCCGCCGACGAGCTGGGTTACGACGAGCTGTGGGTGGGCGAGATGGCCACCTACGACGCCTTCGCGCTCGCCACCGCGGCCGGGCTGGCCACCGGCCGGATCGGGCTCACCGTCGGGCCGCTCGCGGTGGCCGTCCGGGACCCCATGATGATCGCGATGGGGGTGGCGTCGGTGGCCTCCCTGGTCGGGCGGCCGGTGAACGTGGCGGTCGGCACGTCGAGCCCGCTGGTCGTCGAGGAGTGGCACGGCAGGTCACGGGCGCGCTCGGCCACCGTGCTGCGGGAGGCGGTACGGGCGCTCAGGCCGCTGCTCGATGGCGAAAAATCCGATTTTTCAGGTGAATGTGTGAAGAGTCGCGGCTATCGGCTCCGGCTCCCGGCGCCCCGCGCCGAGCTGACCGTGGCCGCCTTCGGTGCCTCCGCCGTACGGACCGCCGCGACGGCCGACCGGATGGTGCTCAACCTGATCACCCCCGCCTCCGCCGCCCGCCTCACCGCCGACCTCCGCACGGCGGCCCTGGCGATACCGGCACCGAAGGCGGCACCGGCGCCGGATGCGGCACAGGAACAGGCACAGGCTCCGAGGGTGGCGGCCTGGGTGACGGCCGCGATCGACCCGGGGCGCGAGGCGGTCGACCGGATCCGGCGCGCCGTCGTGGGCTATCTCGCCGCGCCCGGGTACGGCGAGATGTTCGTCGAGGCCGGGTTCGGGGACGTGGTCGCGTTCGCCAGGACCCGCCCGCACCCCCGCGAGCTGCTGGCCGCCGTCCCCGACGGCCTGCTGGAGTCGGTCGCCCTGCTCGGCGACGTGGCCACGGCCCGCGAGCGCCTGCGCGCGTACGCCGACGCGGGCGTGGACGAGGTGGCGCTGGTCCCGGTCAGCACGGACGCCGACCCCGGCGGCGTGGCGACGCTCAAGGCACTGGCCGGATAGCAAAAATCACGATATATCTCGGTTGGAACCACGCCGGTAGGTCCACACGTTGGACCGGCGACGCACAATGAACTACAGACGGGGCGCCCGCCCCGCGTTCGGAGGATGTTGAGGATGTCGCCCGTCCAGAAGTACGCGATCGGCGCCGGAGCAGTGGTGTTCCTGTCGTGGCTGTTCCTGCCGAGTTTCGTGACGCTGCTGATCTTCCTGGGCGTCATCGCCGCCCCGGTCGTCGGCTACCTGATGCTCGACCCCTCACAGCGCGAGCGCCTCAAGCGCTCGCGTCGCCGGGGTCTCGGCCGCTGAGGCGGCACGCGACCGCCACGACCCGGCCCGGCCACGCGGAACCCGCGTCTCCGGGCCGAACCGGGTTGAACCGGGCCGGGCCAGGCCGGGCCGCTCAGGCGGCGGCGGTCGCGAGCTCCGACTCCACCCGGCGGGTGACCCTGCGCTCGAACACGAACGAGAGCAGCGGCACGGTGCCCGCGAGCATCACCCCCAGGATGTACGACCACGTCCAGCGCGCCTTCATGCCCAGGTTCATCGTGGCCACGAGATAGAGCATGTAGAGGAAGCCATGGATCGGAGAGACGATCTTCGATGGCCCCTCGATGCCGAAGCCGTACCTGAGCACGATGCAGGTGACCAGGACGAGCAGCATCACGCCGACGATGTAGGCCAGGATGCGAAAGGGCTTGAGAGCGGATTCCACGGTCGGTTACCTCGGTCTTGGGGTTCGGTTCACGGGGCGGTACGGGCTGGTAGGGCGGGGGTCTCCGGCTCGGCCTCCGGACCTGCCCCGGAATCGGGGACGGCGTCGGGGTCGACGCCTGAAGCGCCTGAAGCGCCTGGAGAAGTGCCGGCGTCGCGCTTCCGGGTGCCGCCGCGCAGCGCGTCGCGGACGAAATGCCACCACATGAAGACCGCGAACAGCCCGAAGATCCACCACTGGGCGGCGTAGGCGAGGTTGCGCCAGGTGAGCCCGCCCGGCTCGGTCGGCGGGGGAACGCTCACCGGCCTGGCCGCGGCCTCGGGAGCCGGTGACTGGGTGGCGGCCACCACGAACCCGTCGCGCAGCCTCGTCCCCCGCCAGACGTTGATCAGTTCGGCCGACGAGACGGTCAGCACCTGTCCCGGCGGCAGCTGCCGCGTCCGGCGCTGCACGCTGTCGGTGGCCTCCGAGGGCTGCAGGCGCCCGCTGACGGTCACCCTGCCCCCGACCGGGGCCGTGACGGCGGGGTCCCCCGCCGTGGCCACCCAGCCGCGTACGACCGGGATGGAGGTGCCGTCGCCGAGGTCGAGCGGCGCGAGCAGCCACAGGCCCCCGTCACGCTCGGCCACCAGGAGCTGCTTCGAGGCGTCGAAGGTGCCCTCGGCGGTCACCCGGCGGCTGGCCTTGTCGGTCGTCAGGTGCTTCCCGGGCTCGGTGAGGGTGGCGACCGCCACGGGGGCGGGGTCGAGCAGCGACTGCGGCCTGCCCGACTCCTCGAAGACGCCGAGCTGCCACCTGCCCAGCAGCCCGCACACGACGAGGGCTCCGACCGCGAGCAGGTGAAGCGCCACCACGCGGGCGGAGAACAGGATGCGGAGCATGACACCACGCTATCCGCCCCTGCGGGCGGTCCCGTCCCCAGCACCCGCCCTTGGCCCGGCGCCGGACATCCTTCTCGTGAAAGTGGACAAATCAGTGTTGGAGGGTATGCCGTATCGCTAAAGTCATCCCCATGTCTGATCCTCAGCCGATTGACCCCGCGGGCAACACCCAGGCGTTCCGTGCGTTCGCCCAGCGCAAGGACCCGGAGGCCGCTCCCGAGAAGCGGTCGCTCGCCCTGCCGATCACGGCGGCGGTGGTGGTCGCGGTGCTGGTCGTCGTCGCCGTGGCCGCGTACCTGCTGCTCTAACGACCCGAGGGTCCACAGCGCCGAAGGCATCGCCCTCGGCGCTTTTCGTGTTTCCGAAGCCCGGAAGACCCGAAGCCCGGAAGGCCCGAAGCCCGGCCGCTCCCGGAGGCGGCAAGGACACCGACCGGTCGGTCCGGAACGCTCCGTCACGAAGCGAGGATGGACGCCCCCCTCCCCGCTCATTACATTGGACCAATAATCCAATAGAAACGAATACGATGACGCTCTCATCGCCACGGCCGGGACCGACGCGAAGCCCGCGCCACGCGGGAGACACCGGCGGCGGGGAGCGAGGAGGCCCGATGAGCACGCACCCCGGGATCACGATCATCGGCTCCGGCTTCGCCGGGCTGGGCATGGCGATCAAGCTCAAGGAAGCCGGCTACCACGACTTCGTCATCCTGGAGAAGGCCGGCGACCTGGGCGGGACCTGGCGCGACAACACCTACCCCGGCTGCGCCTCCGACGTCCCCTCGCACCTGTACTCCTTCTCGTACGAGCTCAACCCCGGCTGGTCGCGGATGTTCTCCCCTCAGGCCGAGATCCAGGACTACCTGCGGGCCTGCGTCGGGAAGTACGGCCTCGCCCCCCACCTGCGCTTCGGCGCGGAGGTCGTGGGGCTGGAGTACGACGACGCGGCGCGCGCCTGGCGGGTGGAGGTCGCCGGGGGCGAGATCCTCACCACCAACGCCGTGGTCTCGGGCACCGGCGCGCTGCACGTGCCGTCGCTGCCCGCGATCCCCGGCCGCGAGAGCTTCGGGGGCCCGTCCTTCCACTCGGCCGAGTGGGACCACTCGGTGGACCTCACCGGCAAGCGGGTCGCGGTCATCGGCACCGGCGCGTCGGCGGTCCAGTTCGTCCCGAGGATCGCCGGACAGGTCTCCCGCCTTCACCTCTTCCAGCGCACGCCTCCCTGGATCCATCCCAGGCCCGACTTCCCCTTCTCCTCCCGGGCGAGGCGGCTCCTCGGCCTGCCCGGCGCCACCCGCGCGCTGCGCAACGCGATCTACTGGGCGCTGGAGGGTCGCGCGCTGGGCTTCGTCGTCGACCCGCGCCTGATGGGGGCCCACCGGAAGGCGGCCCTGCGCCACCTGGCAGCCCAGGTCCCCGACCCGGTGCTGCGCGCCAAGCTCACCCCGGACTACACGATCGGCTGCAAGCGCGTCCTGATCTCCAGCGACTACTACCCGGCACTGGGCAGGGACAACGTCGAGGTGATCACCGACGGAGTGCGCGAGATCAGGGAGAGCTCGATCGTCGACTCCACCGGCAGGGAGACCGAGATCGACGTGCTCGTCTACGGCACCGGCTTCAGGACCACCTCCGCGCTGAACGAGCGGCGGATCGTCGGCAGGAACGGCAGGAGGATCCAGGACGCCTGGCAGGACGGCGTACGGGCCTACTACGGCATCACCGTCGCCGGGTTCCCGAACCTGTTCCTCCTGCTCGGCCCGAACACCGGCCTGGGCCACAACTCGGTCGTCTTCATGATCGAATCCCAGGTCCGGTACGTCCTCGACTGCCTGCGCCTGCTGTCCAGGACGAGGGCGAGGGCCCTGGACGTCCGCCCCGAGGCGCAGCGCGCCCACAACGACCGCCTCCAGAGCCGCCTGAACCGCCGCGTCTGGAACACCGGCGGCTGCGGCAGCTGGTACCTCGACGAGCACGGCGCCAACAGGACCCTCTGGCCGGGCTTCACCTTCGAGTACTGGGCACGCACCCGCACGCCGAACCGCGCGGCCTACGAGCTGATCCCCTGACAGCCCCCGCCGGCGCCCCGGCGGCGCGATCGAAACCGCGCCACCGGGGCCGGCACCCGCACGTACCGTCAGGCACTATCTGCGCCCGCTCACCACCAGCGCGCTGCCGCCGCCGCGGCGGGTCGGCTCCGCCACCGCCTGGAGCCTCCCGTTCCGCAGGAACTCGACCGCCGTGGCCGCGCCGATCTCGGGGTTCAGCACGAGGCTGTGGCCCCGCGCGGTGAGCTCGGCGCCGTAGCGGTCGATGAAGCCCTGCTCGGCCTGGGTCTGGGCGGTGTTGCGCTGGGTGGCCCGGGGCGCGGCGAGCGCCTCGGGGAGCGACATGCCGAGGTCCCAGCGGTTGACCAGGATCTGCAGCACGGTGGTGATGATCGTCGAGCCGCCGGGGGAACCCAGCGCGAGCAGCGGCCTGCCGTCGTCCAGGACGATCGTCGGCGCCATCGAGGAGCGGGGCCGCTTGCCCGGCGCGGGCAGGTTCGGGTCGCCGGGAGCCGGGCCGAAGGTGAAGTCGGTCAGCTCGTTGTTGAGCAGGAAGCCCCGGCCGGGGACGACGATGCCGTTGCCGCCGGTCGACTCGATGGTGATGTTGTAGGCGACCACGTTGCCCCACCGGTCCGTGACCACCAGGTGGGTCGTCTCCGGCCCCTCGGGAGCCGAAGGGGTGGCCTCCGCCGGGGGCGCGGGCGCGCACGGCCCGTACGTCCCGTCGGGGTTGCCCGGCGCGGCCGGGCTCGTCAGCGCCCGCTCCCCGATCAGGCAGGCGCGCTCCTTGGCGAACCCGTCGGACAGCAGCTCCTTGAGCGGGACGCCCGGGATGTCGCCCACGTACCTGCCCCGGTCGGCGAAGGAGAGCCTGGACGCCTCCAGGTACTCGTGCTCGCCGACCTTCGGCAGGGCCTCAAGGATGTTGAGCGCCTCGCCGACCGTCGATCCCCCCGAGGACGGCGGCGCCATGCCGTACACGTCCATGCCCTTGTACGTCACCTTCGTGGGCGGCCGTTCGAGCGCCCGGTAGGCCTTCAGGTCGGGCAGTTCCATCAGGCCGGGCCGTACGTTGCGGGTGGAGCCCGGGGTGACCGGCGGCTTCTTGACGGTGGCCACGATCTCGGCGCCGAGGGAGCCGCCGTACAGCCACTCGCCTCCCTGCCTGCCGAGCCTGCGGTAGGTGTCGGCCAGCTCGGGGTTGCGGAAGGTGGAGCCGACCGGCGGCGGGGCACCGCCCGGCAGGTAGAGCTTGGCGGTGGAGGTGAAGTCCTTGAAACGGGCGGCGTTGGCGGCGGTCTGGTCGTAGAAGGTCTGGTCGACCTTGAACCCCTTGGAGGCGACCTCGACCGCGGGCCTGAGCGCCTGGCGCAGCGAGAGCGTGCCGAACCTGCGCAGCGCCAGCTCCCACTGGGCCACGCTGCCGGGCACCCCCGCGGACAGCCCGCTGGTCACGGCCTCCTCGAACGGGATGCCCTCCAGCGAGGACGGCCCCATCGCCTTCGGCGCGGTCTCCCGGCCGTCGATCGTGTGGACCTTCTTGCGGCGCGCGTCGTAGTAGACGATGAACCCGCCCCCGGCCAGCCCGGCCGAGTAGGGCTCGGTCACGCCCAGGACGGCCGCGGCGGCGACCGCCGCGTCGACGGCGTTGCCGCCCTGGCGCAGCACGCCCAGCGCGGCCTCGCTGGCGTCGAGGTCGACGGTCGAGACCGCGCCCCCGTACCCCTCCGCGACGGGTTTCTTCTCCGCCCCCGGCCACGCCTGTGACGCCTGCGGAGATGCGGCGGCGGGTTGGACGAGCAGTAAGGAACTTCCCACCAGGATCCCCGCCAGGGGGGTGGCGAATCGACGATTGATCATGAGACCTCCCGCAGACAGCTTGACTCAGCCCGTGAGCCTTGTCAGCCCTTTCCCTACCGCGGGGGATGTAGTACCACATGCCTCACGAGACGGACGCGCTTCTGCGGCGGGCGCACGTACAGTGCTGAACGTGCACGCCAAACCCCGCTGGGCCGAGGTCCTGCTCCCGCTGTTCGCGGGGGTCTTCCAGGGCGTGGGCACCCGCGGCGTGCAGTGGTGGCAGGTCCACGACCCCGGCATGCTCAGGGTCCCGCTCGACCTTCTGGGCTGCGCGCTCCTGCTGGCCGGACCCCTGGCTCTGATCGTACGCCGCCGCCACCCTGTGCTCTGCCTGGCGGTCGCGGCGGGCTCGACCGTGGTCTTCATCGCCCTTGGCCACCCCTACGGCCCGGTCTTCCTCAGCCCGATCGTCGCGCTCCACACCGCCGTGGCGGGCGGCCACCGGCGGGTGGCCTGGTCGATATGGGGCCTGGCCTACGTGTTCTTCGTGGTCTACACGTCCTGGTTCGCCCCCGTCCGGACGGCCGGGTGGTTCCACGACCTCGCACTGGCCGCGCTGATGGGCCTGATCCTGGTGGTGGCGGAGTTCTCGCGGGCCAGGAGGGAGCGGCAGGCCGAGCGCGAACGGGGCAAGGAGGAGGAGGTGCGGCGGCAGGCCAGCGAGGAGCGGCTGACCATGGCCCAGGAGCTGCACGACGTGCTCGCGCACAACATCTCCCTCATCCACGTGCAGGCGTCCACGGCGCTGCACCTCATCGACGACCACCCCGAGCAGGCGCGGACCGCGCTCACCACGATCAAGCAGGCGTCCAAGGACGTGCTGACCGAGATGCGGTCGGTGCTCAACGTCCTGCGCGACGGCGCGCCCCGCTCCCCCACCGCCGGGCTGGACCGGCTCGACGAGCTCATCGAGCGCAGCGGGCTGCCGGTCACCAAGGAGATCGTCGGCGAGGCGGGGCCGCTGCCTCCCGGCGTCGACCGGGCCGGGTACCGCATCGTGCAGGAGGCCCTCACCAACGTCACCCGGCACGCCCCCGGCGCGTCGGTCACGGTCGTGCTCGGCTACGAGCCCCACGCGCTGACCGTCCAGGTCACCGACTCCGGGGGCGACGCCCCCGGGGAGAGCCTGGGCGGCGGGAACGGCGTCCCGGGCATGCGGGAGCGGGCTGCGGCCCTGGGGGGAACGCTGACCGCCGCCCACCACGGCCGGGGCTTCCGCGTCGAGGCCCGGCTGCCGATCCCGGAGGAACCCCGATGATCAGGATTGTCCTCGCCGACGACCAGGCCCTCGTCAGGGCCGGGTTCCGTGCCCTGCTGGACGCGCAGCCGGGGATGACCGTGGTGGGCGAGGCCGCCGACGGGGCGCAGGCCCTGCGGCTGGCCGCCGAGCACGAGCCGGACGTGGTCCTGATGGACATCCGCATGCCCGGCATGGACGGGCTGACCGCCACCCGCGAGATGCCCCCCGGGCCGAGGATCATCATCCTGACGACCTTCGAGCTGGACGAGTACGTCTTCGAGGCCCTGCGCGGCGGCGCCAGCGGCTTCCTGGTCAAGGACACCGAACCGGCCGAGCTCATCCAGGCCGTCCGGGTGGTCGCCGGGGGCGACGCCCTGCTCTCCCCCGGCGTGACCCGCCGCCTGATCTCCGAGTACGCGAGCCGCGCCAAGGAGCCGCGCCACACCCGCGACCTCGGCCTGCTCACCGACCGCGAGCGCGAGGTCCTCACCCTGGTCGGCACCGGCATGACCAACGACGAGATCGCGGGCGCGCTCTTCATGAGCCCCGCCACCGCCAAGACCCACGTCAGCCGGACCATGACCAAACTCCACGCCCGCGACCGCGCCCAGCTGGTCGTCATCGCCTACGAATCCGGCCTCGTCCGCCCCGGCTGGATCTGACCCCGCCGCCCTTCCGCGAGAACCCCGCGCCTCACTTCCCCCCTGGAATACTCACCGTGTTCAAGCCGGAACGGAGAGGCACATGACCATGGAGACAGCACCACGGCCGCGCCACGCGGATCTGAGGCCCTCCCCCGCAACCGCGTCCCGTCGTCTGCCGCACACGCCACGCGAACTCTTCGACGCCCTCCCGTCCCTTCCGGGACTGCGAGCCGAGGTGATCGGCGAAAGGTTGGTGGTGAGCCCGCTGGGCACCCCGGAACACGCCCGAACGGCGATGCGCCTCTTCTCCGAACTCCATCATCCGATCGCGGACGGCGACCTGAACGCGTACACGAGCAACGTCGCGGTCCGCGTCGACGGCTCCCACGATTCGGTCGTTCCCGACTTCGTCCTGGCGCTCGCCAGCTGCCCTCGCCGGGGCACCCGCGAGCTGCTCTCCTCCGGTCTCCTCATGGTCGCCGAGATCGTGTCCCCGGGCAGCACCGTCGACGACCGCGACCGCAAGCCCGCCATCTACGCCTCCGGCGGGGTCCCCGTGATGCTCCTCGTCGATCCCGTGGCCGCGCCCGCCACCGTGACGGTTCTCAGCGACCCCAAGGAGGGCGATTACCGGACCTCCACCCGGGTCGAGATGGGTTCGTCCCTCCACCTCCCCGAGCCGATCGACTTCACCCTCGACACCTCGATCTTCACGGACACCCGGACCACGCCGTAGCGGGTGAGGGGCGAGGTGGCGTGCAGCCCGGGCGCGAACCCGCCGGGACAGCTGGACATCCGGTAAGGACAGCGTGAGCGCTCGGTAAGGAAATGTCACCTTCAGTCCCCCTTCGGCGAGCTTACGTTTGGTCCGTGGGGATCTGGATGGTCACCGGGGACGTCCGCTGAGCGCGGGACCGGCCGCGCTGTTCGCCGGGGGGCTCGCCGCGGGACTGGTCGCGGGTACGGCCTCGTGCGCGGCCGTGCAGGGCGGCCTGCTCACCGGCCTCACCTCCCGCGGCCGCTCGCCCCGCTGCGGTGGGCGCGACAGGACCAGCGGGACCGGGGCGGGCCCTTCGGGTTCCACTGTCGTCGCGCTGTTCCTCGCCGGGCGCCTCGCCTCCCACCTGGCGGCCGGGGCCCTGCTCGGGCTGGCCGGGTCCGCGGTGCGGCTGGGTCCCCAGGCCAGGGCGGCGCTGCTCGTCGTGGCCGGGATCGCGGTCGTGTTCTTCGGGCTCCGCATGTTCGGCCGCGGGCCGGAGGACGGATGCCGTCCGGACACCCCGTCGAGCGGGCGCGCGTCCCCGCGCGGCGGCCTGTCCGGGATCGCCGCTCCCGTGCCCAGGGCGCTGGCGCTCGGTGCCGCGACGATCCTGCTGCCGTGCGGGGTGACGCTCAGCACCGAGATGGTCGCGGTCTCCAGCGGGTCGGCGCTGGGCGGGGCCGCGGTGATGGCGGGGTTCGTGGTGGGGACGGCTCCCGTGTTCGCCCTGCTGGGGCTGGCCCTGCGGCGGGCCGCGACGACCAGGCTGGCGGCGCTGGCGGGGGTCGTCGCGCTGGCGACGGGCCTGTGGACGATCTCCTCGGGGCTGAGTCTCGGGGGATGGCTCCCCGGATCCGGCGGCCCGGCGATGGCCGCGGCCGATCTCACCGAAGCGACCGGCCCCGCGGGAGCGGCCGGTCTCACGGGAACGACTGGCCCGGCAGGAGCGGCCGGCCCGGCGGGAGCGGCCGTACGCTCCGGCGGCGTCCAGCGGATCGAGGTGCGGGCCACCGACCACGGTTACCGGCCGGGCGTGGTGACCGTCCGCGCGGGGGTTCCCACCGAACTCGTCTTCCGCCTCGAGGGCGTCCCCGGCTGCACGCGGACGGTCACGATCGACGGCCGCGACGTGACGCTGCCCGCCACCGTACGGCTGGGCGCGCGAGAGGCGGGCTCCCTGCGTTACGCCTGCTCGATGGGCATGTACGTGGGGTTCGTGCGCTTCGTCTGAGCGCCGGGGGCCGGGCACCGGGAGATCGGCCCGGACATGGGAGGCGGATCGGCGGCCGTACCGGAGGACGGAAGTTATGATTACCCTCCGACACCGAGCGGTTACATGAAACCCTGTGATCCGTCGGCTGCGCGACGTCGGCGAGGAGGGTGACATGGGGTGGTGGCCTGAGGACCCGGAGGCGACCGCGGGGCTGGTGCCCACTCCCCGGAGCACCGAGCACGAGAACGACACGGACGGCGAGACGACGCTGCTGCTCGCCGCGCACGGCGGTGACGTCCAGGCCGCCCACCAGCTGGGCCGCCACTTCGCGCAGCGGGGCGACCGCTCGGCGGCACGGCACTGGTGGGAGCGCGCGGCGGCGGCGGGAAACCTCGACAGCGCCTACAACCTGGGCGTCTGGCACGAGAAGCACGGCACCCCCGCCGAGGCCGCGAGGTGGTATGAGCTGGCGGCGAACGCCGGGGACGTCGAGGCCGCGGTGAACCTGGCGACCCTCCTGCTGGACCAGCACGGCGACGTCCCCGCCGCCCGGCGGTGGTTCGAGACGGCGGCCAGGGCGGGCTCCCGCGCGGCGACCAGGCGGCTCGCGCTGCTCTGCGAGGACAACGGCGAGGCGAAGGCCGCCGGGGAGTGGCACCGCAGGGCCGCGACGGACGGCGACCTGGCCTCGGCCCACGACCTCGGATTCCTCGCCTACGCCTCCGGCGAGGAGGACGAGACGTTGCGCTGGTGGGAGCTGGCCGCCCGTGGCGGCCATGCCGACGCGGCCTACCATCTGGGGCTGTTCCTGCAGGCCAACCGGGATCCCGAGGGGGCGGAGGCGTTCTTCCGCCTGGCCGCCAGGAACGAGCACCCCGGCGCCGCGTCCCAGCTCGGCGGGATCGCGCTCTCCCTCGGCGACCTGCGCACCGCGCGCGCCTGGTTCGAGCGGGCCGCCTGCACCGGCAGGATCGACGACCAGCGGACGGCCGGGTTCGTGTGCGTGGAGATGAGCGACGCGCGGGGGGCCGGCCACTGGTTCGGCCGGGCCGCGGCGGGCGGCGACCCGGAGGCCGCCTTCAATTTCGGCCTGCTGCTCATCGCCGAGCACAGCGACCTGCAGGGCGGGCAGCACTGGTTCCGCCAGGCGGCACAGGCCGGGCACCACCGGGCCGCGGTCGAGCTCGCCGCGCTGCTGTCGGCGGCGGGCTTCTCCCGCGAGGCGGAGCGGTGGCTCGCCGACCCCCCCTCTCCCCCGTGGGGCCGGACCACCGAGCCCGAGCTCGTCGCCCGCGCCGAGCTGGCGGTGGCCGCCGTCGCCCGGCGAGGTGGCGCGCCCCTGAGGATCGCCGACCTGACCGAGATCCTCGGCACCTGGGATCTCGTCACCCGGCCGCTGCGCGACCACACCGACGTCACCGCGTGGCTGACCGAGCGGAGCGGGCTGCCGTCGGGCGCGATCGAGCACCTGGCGTCCGTACGGGCCACGCTGTTGCGTCCCGGCGGCGCCCCCTGGCCGACCCCGGTGGAGATCGAGCACGTCCTGGTCACCGCCCGCGCCCTGCGTTCCGGCCTGTCGCCGTGACCGGCGCCGCCCGCCGCCGGAAACCGTCCGCGGCCCCGCGCCGGTGAGGCACGGGGCCGCGGATCCCCGCTCAGGCGGTCGGACGGCCCAAGTGGTCGGACGGTTCAGGCGGTTCAGACGGCTCAGACGGCTCAGGCCGCGATGACCTCGGAGACCGGCACGTACGGCAGGTCGAGGGCGATGGCGACCTGCTCGTTGGTGAGCCGTCCCGCGTGGGTGTTGAGGCCCAGCGCGAGGGAGGCGTCCCCCTGGAGGGCGGCCTTCCAGCCGAGACCGGCCAGCTTGACCGCGTAGGGCAGCGTGGCGTTGGTCAGCGCGTAGGTGGAGGTGTTGGCGACGGACCCGGGCATGTTGGCCACGCAGTAGAAGATCGAGTTGTGGACCTGGTAGGTCGGCTCGGCGTGCGTGGTCGGACGGGAGTCCTCGAAGCAGCCGCCCTGGTCGATGGCGATGTCGACGAGCACGGAGCCCGGCTTCATCCGGGAGACCAGCTCGTTGGAGACCAGGGTCGGGGCCTTGGCCCCGGGGATCAGCACGGCGCCGATGACCAGGTCGGCCTCCAGGACCTCCTTCTCGATCGCGTACGAGGTCGAGACGAGGGTCTTGAGACGGCCCTGGTAGATGGCGTCGACGAAGCGCAGGCGGTCGATGTTGAGGTCGAGGACGGTGACGTCCGCGCCCATGCCGACCGCGATCTGCGCGGCGTTGAGCCCGGAGACGCCCGCGCCGATGACGACGACCTTGGCGGGGGCCACGCCGGGCACGCCGCCGGGCAGCACGCCGCGCCCGCCGTTGAAGCGCATGAGGTTGTAGGCGCCGACCTGCGGGGCCAGCCGGCCCGCGACCTCGGACATCGGGGCGAGCAGCGGCAGGGTGTTGCCGACCTGGACGGTCTCGTACGCGATGCCGGTGACCTGACGGTCGAGGAGGGCGGCGGTGCACTCGCGGCCGGCCGCGAGGTGCAGGTAGGTGAAGAGCACCTGGCCGGGGCGCATGCGGTGGTACTCCTCCGCGATGGGCTCCTTCACCTTGAGGATCATCTCGGCCTGGTCCCACACCTCGTCGGCGCTGTCGAGGATCTTGGCCCCGGCGAAGAGGTACTCCTCGTCGGTGAGGTGCGAGCCGAGGCCCGCGTCACGCTGGACGTAGACGTCGTGGCCGTGACGGACGAGCTCGTGCACGCCGGCCGGGGTCGCGGCGACGCGGTACTCGTGGTTCTTGACCTCGGCAGGCACGCCGATCTTCATGGGATTTCCTTTCGTTGTTTCGACGGAGTGGCACAGCGAGGCTTCTGTGGGTGCGGTGCGCGCCCACTCCGGCGGACCTGGCGCCGAGCGGGCACGCGGCGGGGGTACGGCGAGGAGTGCGGCGTCCCGCCGGGCCCGCGAACGGCGGCACGGGGGCGGGAGGACCGGACCGACGCGACCGCCGGTGGGTAGGACACGTCTCTCCGGACCGACGCGACCGCCGGTGAGTACGACACGTCTCTCCGGACCGACGCGACCGCCGGTGAGTACGACGCGCCTCTCCGGGCCGCCCGTGGCGGTCCGGAGGGGGCGCGGCCGTGCGCGCTCAGAGGCGGCTCCATGCCTCCGTCAACACCGAGCGGAGGATGGACTCGATCTCGTCGAACTCCTTGGGACCGCAGATGAGCGGCGGGGCGAGCTGGATGACCGGGTCGCCCCGGTCGTCGGCGCGGCAGTACAGGCCCGCCTCGTAAAGAGCGCCGGAGAGGAAGTTCCTGATGAGGCGCTCGGACTCCTCCGTGTCGAAGGTCTCCTTGGTGGCCTTGTCCTTGACGAGCTCGATGCCCCAGAAGTAGCCGGAGCCGCGCACGTCGCCGACGATGGGCAGGTCGCGGAGCTTCTCCAGGGTGGAGCGGAAGACCGGCTCGTTGCGGGTGACGTGGCCGAGCAGGTCCTCCCGCTCGAACAGGTCGAGGTTGGCCAGCGCGACGGCCGAGGACACCGGGTGGCCGCCGAAGGTGTAGCCGTGGGCGAACATCTCGGTGCCGTTCTTGAACGGCTCGAAGAGGCGCTCGGAGGCGATCATGGCCCCGATCGGCGAGTAGCCGCTGGTCATGCCCTTGGCGCAGGTGATGATGTCGGGGACGTAGTCGAACTTCTGCCCGCCGAACATGGTGCCGAGGCGGCCGAAGGCGCAGATGACCTCGTCCGAGACGAGCAGGACGTCGTACTCGTCGCAGATCTCGCGCAGGCGCTTGAAGTATCCGGGGGGCGGCGGGAAGCAGCCGCCCGCGTTCTGCACCGGCTCGACGAAGACGGCGGCCACGGTGTCGGGGCCCTCCATCTCGATGGCGCGGGCGACGCGCTCGGCGGCCCAGTAGCCGTACTGCTCGGGCGTCATGCCCGGTACGCCGGTGATCTCGTCGGCGCGGTAGTGGTTGGTGTTGGGCACCCTGACGGAACCCGGGACCAGCGGCTCGAACATCTGCTTGAAGGCCGGGATGCCGGTGATCGACAGGGCGCCCTGCGGGGTGCCGTGGTAGGCGATCTGGCGGCTGATGACCTTGTGCTTGAGCGGCTTGCCAGTGATCTTGAAGTACTGCTTGGCGAGCTTCCACGCGCTCTCGACGGCCTCGCCGCCGCCGGTGGTGAAGAAGACGCGGTTGAGGTCGCCGGGGGTCTCGGCGGCGAGACGCTGGGCCAGCTCGACGGCCTTGGGGTGCGCGTACGACCACAGCGGGAAGAACGCCAGCTCCTGGGCCTGCTTGGCGGCGGCCTCGGCCAGCTCGCTGCGGCCGTGACCCGCCTGGACCACGAAGAGCCCGGCGAGGCCGTCGAGGTAGCGCTTGCCGTGCACGTCGTAGATGTAGGAGCCCTCACCCCGCACGATGATCGGCACCTCGGCGCCCTCGTACGAGCTGTGCCGGGTGAAGTGCATCCACAGGTTGTCCTGCGCGGCCTTCATGAGCGAGGTCACGTCGGTGTTTTCAGGGTGCGTCATCACGATCTTCCCTCGTTGAGCTGAGCTTCCAACAGTCTGCCTGCCAGAACAGCTCTTGCCAAGTGAAAACGTGGCATTAAAGTACGAGAACCTCGGAATCCGCAAAACCCACATGCAACAACGACGAAATCCGCGATCAGCCGAGAAGAGCGCCGGATCATTGCCCAAACCCCGGTTCCACTTGGCGGAACCCTGATGTGCCGGAACCGTGCGCGAGAGCGGCCGTACCTGCGGTTGTGATCCAATAGGACGCACCAGATATTGAGATGCGGGGGAAAGTCGTGACTCCTGACGAGATCGAGAACGCCGTCACCGCCGGTATGCCCCAGGCGGTGGCGGACCTCAAAAGGCTCGTCGCCATCCCCTCGGTGGCCTTCCCCGGCCATCCCGAGGAGCCCGTGCACGCGGCCGCCGCGGTGACCGAGGAGCTGCTGCGGAGCACCGGCCTGCCGCGCGTCCAGCAGATCCCCGTCGAGGGCAGCTTCCCGGCGGTCTACGCCGAGGCCCCCGCCCCGCCCGGCGCGCCGACCGTGCTCCTGTACGCCCACTACGACGTGCAGCCCACCGGCGACCTCGCGCTCTGGCGCACCCCGCCCTTCGAGCCGACGGAGATCGACGGCGCGATCCACGGCCGCGGCGCGGCCGACGACAAGTCGGGCGTCATCTCCCACGTCGCGGCGCTGCGCGCCTTCCAGGGACGCTTCCCGGTCGGCGTCAAGGTGATCGTCGAGGGCCAGGAGGAGTACGCCGGCGAGCGCCTGGAGTCCTTCGTCGAGCACAACCCCGAGCTGTTCCGCGCCGACGCGATCGTGGTCGCCGACACCGGCAACCCCCGGGTGGGCGACCCGGCGGTGACGACCTCGCTGCGCGGCATGGGCGCCTTCACCGTCGAGGTCCGCACCCTCAAGGAGTCGCTGCACAGTGGCTCGTTCGGCGGCGCCGCCCCCGACGCCCTCGCGGCGCTGATCCGGATGCTGGCCGCCCTGCACGACGACCACGGCGACATCCGCGTCCCCGGCCTGCCGCGCGGCAGCTTCCTGGGCTCCGGTCCCTCCGAGGAGGACTTCCGCGCCACCGCGGGCATCCTCGACGGCGTCTCCACGATCGGCTCCGGCTCGCTGGCCGACCGGCTGTGGGCCTCGTACGCGATCACGGTCACCGGCCTGGACGTGCCGACGGTCTCCGGTGCGATCAACGCCGTCCAGGCCGTCGCCAGGGCCCGGGTGACCGTCCGGGTGCCCCCGGCCGGCGACCCGAAGACCACCGTCGAGGCCGTCGTCGACTTCCTGCGGCAGGTCGCCCCCTGGGGTGTCCAGGTCGAGGTGAGCGACCACACCATGGGCTCCGGCTACCTGGCCGACACCGGCGGCGCGGCCCGTTCCGCGCTGAACCGGGCGATGGAGCGCGCCTTCGGCCGTCCCCCGCGCGACGTCGGCGCCGGCGGCTCGATCCCGCTCGTCTCCACCTTCGTCAGGCAGTTCCCCGCCGCCACGATCCTGCTCTTCGGCGCCGAGGACGACGACGCGGCGATCCACGCCCCCAACGAGCGGGTGAACATCGAGGAGCTGCGCCGCACCGCCACCGCCGAGGCGCTCTTCCTCCAGGAGTACGGCTCCGCGGCGTTCTGACGGCCGGACCCGGCACGTCCCCGGGCACGGCGGGCCCCCGGACCAGCGGGGGCCGCCGGGCGCGAAAGCGGCGGTGTGCGGTCGAATGCCGGCACACTTCCGTCGCAACGCTGCGTGACCGCCCCCTGACAGTGAAAACTGGAGGAGACAAGCGGATCCTCACTTCCGTGAGGTGCCACGTGAACGAAGTCCCACCCTGGGCCGCCCGCCTGCGAGCCGAGCGCCGTAGCCGCTGCTGGTCCCAGAGGGAGATGGCCAAGCAGCTGGCCGAGGCAGCAGACGATCGTGTCCGTGCCCAGCTGCCCATCCGGGAGTCCTTGGTCCGGAGCCTCAAAACCTGGGAGTCGGGGAGGCACCGTCCGCGCGATCCCTATCCCCAGCTGTTCGCGCGAGCGTTCGGCATCGCGGAGACCGTCCTGTTCGACGACGGCGGGACACAGAGTCCCGGATCGGCCCGTGCGGGGCAGCGGGGACCGGCAACCGTCCGCGTGCAGGCGTTCTCCAATGACCAGTTCGCGGAGTTGGTGGAGCATCTCCATGATCAGTGGCACCTGCTGGTCAAACGGGACAATCTTTTGGGGCCGCAACACGCTCTGATCGCCGTGCATGACCAGCTGGCCATCCTGGAATCGCTCCTGGGAGCGGCACGCGGGAGTGTCCGGCTCGACGTGCTCAGGCTGGCGGCCAAGTACGCCGAATCGGCGGCATGGCTGCACGAGGACGCGGGAGATCTGGATCAGGCCCGCCATTGGACCGACCGCGCGACGGCCTGGGCCCACGAAGCCGATGACCACTTGATGCTCGCCTGGACGATGTTCCGTCGGAGCCAGCAGGCGATGGTCGAACGGCATCCCGGTGAAGTGATCGGTCTGGCGATCGCCGCCCGTCGCGAGGCCGATCGGCTGCCCGCCCCCATGCGAGCCGCCATCCTTCAACAGGAAGCCCACGGACACGCCTTGGACGGTGCGGAGACGTCCTGCCACTCGATGTTGGACAGAGCGCAATCGCACGCGGCGGCGATCAACGACGACGGCGATGCCCGTGGCGGGCATGGCTCGTTCTGCTCGGTCGCCTACATCGAGATCCAACGAGCCCGCTGCTGGCTTCGGCTCAGGCAACCGTCCCGAGCCGTGGCCGCCTACGAGGCCGCCCTACCCATGCTGCCACCGGTGTACCGCCGCGACCGGGGCATGGCTCTGGCGGGGATGGCCGCCGCCTACGCCGCCACCCGCGAACCGGAGAAGGCGGTCGCCGTGGCGGAGGAGGCGTTGGAGATCGCCAGGAGTGCCGGGTCGACTAGGATCTTGAATGTGGTCAAGTCAGTCGACCGGTCACTGAAATCGCATCACACACTTCCCGCCGTCACCAGGTTCCAGGCCGCGCTGCACGCCGATCCGGCGGTCTGATGGCCTCCCCCTCCGAGATCCGGGCGATGCGGCGCGCCATCGCCCTGTCAGCCCACGGACTGGGCACCACCAGCCCCAATCCACCGGTCGGCTGCGTCATCCTGGACGCGCGGGGTCACCCCGTCGGTGAGGGGTACCACCGCCGCAAGGGCGAGGCGCACGCCGAGGGGAACGCCCTGCGCGCGGCCGGTGTCGCGGCCCGGGGCGGTACGGCCGTCGTCACGCTGGAACCCTGCAACCACGTGGGACGCGCGCCCGCGTGCAGACAGTTGCTCATCGAGGCGGGGATCGCCCGCGCGGTCGTCGCCCTGATCGACCCGACGTCCCGGGACGAGGGCGGGGTGACCGCGCTGCGGAACGCGGGAGTCGATGTCGAGACCGGCGTACTGGCCGATGAGGCCCGGCTCGTGCTCGGCCCCTGGCTCGGCGCGCTGCGTCTGGGCAGGCCGGTTGTCACGTGGGCGTACGTCACCGATGACACCGGGACTTCCGGCGCGCTGGAACGGGTTTCCGCCGCCGGTCAGCTCAGGATTGGCGCCGATGCGGTCCTCCGCGTGGACGGACACCTTGAGGAAGGCGTACCGGATGCTCACGGCGCGGGCGTCCTGCGCGTTCCGCCGCACCTGCCAGTTCTCGACCCGGCGAGCACATTACGGGCGCTGTACGCGGACGGAATCCGCTTCCTGCTGCTCGACGTGGGTCCGGATCTCGCCGGGCCGTTCGTCGCCGCCGGACTCGTCGATCACGTCGTCGCCTACCTCCCGGACGAGCCGTCTCCTTCCCGCGTTCCGATGGGCGGGAAATCTTCGGTGGTTCCCGCCGACTTCCGCATCGCCAGGATCGAGCGTGTGGCGGGGCACGTACGCGTACATGCGACTAGGTTCAATACCACGGTCGAACACCTGTGACGTGCTACCCCGGCCGTATCCTCCGGGGCACATCACGCGGTGGTCCTTCTGGCGTGGCCCGGCTCACACCGGGTCGACGAAGACCAGGGGCAGCTTGAGCCACATGTCGACGCTCACCTTGCCGCAGGCTCCCGGACTGCACCAGGAGTCGCAGTTCGCCCAGGCGCCGATCGTGACCGTGTAGGGACGGCCGGCCTCCATCAGGAAGCCCACCTTGAGGTCGGAGGGCGCGTAGCCCCCGTCCCAGCTCTCGATGGGGGCCCCGCCGCTGATGCTCCCGTTGGCGATCTGCGTGGTGGAGAAGCCGACGACCGGGTTCCCGTCCTGCCAGACCCCCATCTCCAGCCCCCAGCGGAACCACGCCTCCCCGTCGCCCCAGAAACTCGTCGGCCCCTCCAGCCGGGTCTGGTACTCGTACCTCATGAAGGGCCGCACCTCGACCGTGGTGGCGGTCGGCGCCTGGAGGACGAGGTTGAAGCCGTACGCCCCGTAGGCGTAGTCGGGTTCCCCGTCGATGGACTGCACCCTGAGGGCGTACTCGTCGGCCGGCTCGTGGCCGTACACGAGGGAGCCCCACGTGTTTCCGATGTCCCAGTATCCGTACGACTGCCCGGTGAAGACCAGTGTCTCCCCGCCCGGCACGATCTCCGAGCCGGCCATCGCGTCGAACGACGACCAGGACGCGTGTCGCCTCTCCGACGGTGAGGCGAGGTCGTGCGGTGAGGAGGCGGAGTCGTCCGGCGAGGCCGCCTCGCGGGCGGCGACGAGGCTCCGGGCCGCCTCCCGTCCGGCCTCGTCCTGGGTGACCAGCCGCTGGAGGGTCTCCCCGATCGTCCTTCGCGCGGCCTTGCTCGACGCCGCCCGCTCCCGCTGGACCTTCAGCCCGGCCTCGGCCATCTCCTGCCGCGCCAGGGTCGCCTTCCGCGTCTCGGCCTGGACGACCGCCTCGTCGCCGACCTCGGCGATCCCCTGCCGTTTCCGCGCCTCCTTCATGCCAGCCGCCCCTTCCGTCGTCCGGTGCCCGTTTCGAGGACTCCAGCGTCGTCCTGGGGCACCAGGCCGCGCATGAGTACGCCCGTACTCATGCGGTCCCGGCGTGCTCTGGCCCATCCGGCCCCGGCGTGCTCCGGGCCCTCACCGGTCCCCCGCGCCCTCACCGGTTTCCGGTGCCGGAAGCACACCGATTCCGGTGTCCGCGACGAACTCCGGTCGCGGAGAACTCTCGGGGCGATTCGTTCGTCGGATAAGTACAGACATCCCCCCGGGAGGCAGGGTTGTATCAGCAACCACAGCGTCGGCCGAGGAACTTCGCCCCGTTCATCGTCGCCGTCATTCTCGCCGGAGCCCTGATCGTCGCCCTGCGGATCCTCGTCGGCGCGAACGAGCCCGGAACAGGGGCCGCGCAAGAAGTCGACGAACAGTCCAAGGTCTGCGAGAAGGGCGTCACCCTGACCGTCGCCGCCTCGTCGGAGAAGGCCGAGCTGCTCAGGACGATCGCCTCCGGCTACAACGGCAGGTCGGTGGGCGGGCACTGCGCCGACGTCGTCGTCGAGACCAAGGCGAGCGGCGGCGCCATGCAGGCGCTGGCCAGGGGCTGGGACGAGCGCCAGGACGGCCCCCGCCCCGACGTGTGGTCGCCCGCCAGCAGCGGCTGGATCACCCTGCTCCAGCAGCGCGCCGCGGCGAACGACTCCGCCTCCCTGGTCGCCGCCGACAACCCGTCGATCGCCAAGACGCCGCTGGTCGTCGCGATGCCCCTGCCGATGGCCCAGGCGCTGGGGTGGCCGGGCAAGAAGCTCGGCTGGTCCGACCTGCTCGCCGTGTCGGCCGGTTCGTGGGCGAAGTACGGCCACCCCGAATGGGGGCGTTTCAAGCTCGGCAAGACCAACCCCAACTTCTCCACCAGCGGCCTGAACGCCACCGTCGGCGCCTACTTCGCGGCGACCGGCCTGTCCGGCGACCTGTCGGAGAAGAACGTGGCCGACGCGAAGGCCAGGGACTTCGTACGGGACGTGGAACGCTCGATCGTGCACTACGGCGACACGACGCTGACGTTCCTGTCGAACCTCCAGCGGGCCGACGACGCGGGCGCGGGCCTGAGCTACATCTCCGCGGTGGCCGTGGAGGAGAAGTCGGTCTGGGACTACAACCAGGGCAACCCGACCGGTGACCCCGCCACGCTGGGCAAGCACGCCAGGCCCAAGGTGCCGCTGGCGGCGATCTATCCCAAGGAGGGCACGCTCATGTCCGACAACCCGTACGCGGTGCTGGACGCCCCGTGGGTCGACGACGCCAAGCGCGCGGTCGCGGCCGACTTCCTGGCGCACCTCCAGGCTCCGGCGCAGCAGGCCAGGTTCGCCGAGTTCGCCTTCCGCTCGCACGACGGCAGGGCGGGAAAGCTGATCACCCAGGCGAACGGGCTGCTGCCGGCCGAGCCGAGGACGACGCTGAGCCCGCCCGCCCCGAACGTGCTCGACAAGATGCTCACCGGCTGGGCCGACCTGCGCAAACCCGCGAACGTCCTGCTGGTCATGGACGTCTCGGGCTCGATGGGCGCCTCCGTGCCCGGCACCGGCAAGAGCAAGCTCGACCTGGCCAAGCAGGCCGCGATCAACGCGCTGCCCCAGTTCGGCCCGCACGACAAGGTGGGACTGTGGATGTTCTCCACCCAGCGCGACGGCGCGAAGGACCACCTGGAGCTGGCCCCGCTCGCCACCGTCGACGCCGCCCAGCGCGAGAGACTGCGCGCCAGGCTCGACGGCCTCACCCCCGACGGCGGCACCGGCCTGTACGACACCGCGCTCGCGGCCCACGAGCAGGTGCGGAAGCTGGGCGGCGGTGACGCGATCAACGCGGTGGTCTTCCTGACCGACGGCAAGAACGAGGACCCCGACAGCCTCTCCCTGGAGAACCTGCTGCCCGACCTGCGTACCGAACCTGGCCAGGAGACGGTGCGGATGTTCACGATCGCCTACGGCCAGGACGCCGATCTCGGCGTGCTCAAGCAGATCTCCGAGGCGACCACCGCCGCCGCGTACGACTCCCGCGAATCCGGCAGCATCGACCGGGTGTTCACCGCGGTGGTGTCCAACTTCTGATGGCACGCCTCGCCGACGAGCTCAGGGAACCGTGGGGCCTGCTGCTGGGGGCGACCGCGGGCGGCGCCGCGTGGGCCGTCAGCGTGCACCCGGCCGCCGCCGTGTTCGTGGGCGTGGTCGTCTGGCTGTCCAGGGCGGGCGTCGCGACCCTGCAGGACCGCGAGCGCGGCGACGGGCTCGCGGTCACCCCCGGCAGCCCGGAGGAGTACTGGCTGGAACGGGCCGGATCGGCCGCGTACGGCTTCGGCGAGCTGAGCGCCTCGATGGAGCGCGGCCCGCTGGAGCACGGCCCGCTGGCCGGGCGGATCGCGCTGATGCGGCCCCGGATCGACGACTCGACGGCCACGCTGCGGCGGCTGGCCGAGCAGGCCTCGCTCACCGGCGTCGCGCTGGCCAGGTTCGACCTCGACGCTCTCGGGCGCGAGCAGGCCAGGCTGGCGCGGGCCCGCGAGCGGGCGGGGCAGGGCCTGACCCGGGACATCGACCGCGCCCTCGCCTCGCTCGCCTCCCAGCGGGCGGTGGTCGAGCGGCTCACCGCTACCCGGGAACGGGTGCTCGCCCGGATGGAGTCGAGCGCCATCGGCATCGAAGGGCTCCTCGCCCGCCTGGTGGAGCTGTCGGCGGTGTCGGCGAACGGCCCGCTGGAGCCGCTCCGGGTGCTGGACGAGCTCGCCGACACCCTCGAAGGAGTCCGTCAGGGCCTTCACGAGACCGAGCAGATCACGCGCGACGCGCTGGATGGATAGGGAGCCCTCATGTTCAAGGTCGTCCGTCGGGCCTGGCGCTATCTGGTCTTCGCCCTCTCCGGGCGGCTGGACGAGCTGTCCGACCCCCGGGTCCAGATCGAGCAGGCCGTCCAGGAGGCCAAGGAGCGGCACCGGCGGCTGAGCGAGCAGGCCGCGGCGGTGATCGGCAACGAGCGCGAGCTGGAGATGAGGCTCGCCCGCTCCATGGAGGAGACCGAGAGGCTGCAGGCCAACGCCCGCCAGGCCCTCCTGCTGGCCGAGCGGACCCGGGCCGAGGGCGACGAGCGCAAGGCCCTGTCGTACGAGGACTCGGCCCGCGCCTTCGCCTCGCGCCTGGTGGCGGCGGAGGGCGCGCAGCGGGAGTCGCGGCTGGCGCACGAGCGGGCCGCGCGAGCCTCGGCCCAGGCGCGGGCCGCGGTCGAGACCAACGCGATGGCCCTGCAGAAGAAGATCGCCGAGCGGATGCGCCTGCTCTCCCAGCTCGACCAGGCCAAGATGCAGGAGGAGCTCAACAGGGCCATGGGCGACCTGTCCGGCCTCACCCCCGCCGGCGAGACGCCCACCATGGACGAGGTCCGCGACAAGATCGAGAAGCGCTACGCCCGCGCCCTGGGCGAGGCCGAGCTGACCTCCGGCTCCGTGGAGGCCCGGATGATCGAGGTCGAGCGCGCCGCCCTCGACGCCGAGGGCGCCGCCCGCCTGGAGGCCATCAGGAGGAGCCTGGACCCGGAAGGGAAGCCCGAGGTCGGGAAATAAGGGGGGTGGGCCCGGCTCGGTCTCGATGGGGAAGCCGGGCCCCTGATCCCCGCTCACCGGACGGGCGGGGCGCGGGACGACCCTGTTCAGCCCTGTTCAGCCCTGCTCAACGGGATGGCTCCGTTCAGCGGACGGGCAGCTCGTAGACGCGACGGACGCTGGTGGGGGCGGCGCTGAGGTCGGCCCCGTAGATGTGCAGCGAGATGGCCGTCTCGTCACCCGTGTTGTGGACGCGGTGGATGTCACCGGGCGGTGCGAAACCGCTCACCTCACCGGTCTGGTTGGCGGCCCTGCCGATCTCGGTCAGGTGGTCGCCGTGGTCGCGGTAGAGGGTCTCGTACTCCACGCCCTGCAGCACGCCGAACACGCACCACGCGATGTGGTCGTGGATCACGGTCTTCTGTCCGGGCCGCCAGACCACGGCCACGATCGAGAAGTCCTTCTCGGCGTGGAGGGTGTGGCCGACGTAGTGGTCGGGGTCGCCGAGGCGCTCCTCCTCGGTGAGGATCTCGGGGGACGGCAGCCGTTCACGCAGCATCCCGGCTACGGCGAAGGCCGTGCTCCGAGGGTCGGCGGACGGGTCGAGGAGGTGCCGGACCCCCGCGACCAGTTCGGCCAGGCCCGGGCGGGTGAGCGTCAAGGTTGTCATGTCTCAAGGATGCGACGGGGAGATCCATAACGTCTAATGCCCATCTTCCCGGTTATACATAGATAAAGTTAATACATGCTCGATATCGTGCGCCTTCGCGTCCTCGCCTCGGTGTCCCGGCACGGCTCGGTGACCGCGGCGGCCAGGGAGTTGCACTACTCCCAGCCCTCGGTGAGCCACCACCTCGCGAAGCTGGAGGCCGAGACCGGGGCCAAGCTGATCCAGCGGGTCGGCCGGGGCATCCGGCTCACCGAGGCGGGCCGGCTGCTCGCCGAGCGGGCCACCGAGATCATCGGCCGTCTCGACTCCGCGTCCGCGGAACTGTCGGCGCACGTGGGCCTGCGTGCCGGGCGGGTCAGGCTCGCCGCCTTCCCCTCCGCCCTGGGGACGTTCGTGCCGGAGGCCGCCGCCGTCCTCGCCGGGGGGCACCCCGGCCTGGAACTGCGGCTCACCGAGACGGAGCCCCCCGACGCGCTGCGCATGCTCAAGGCCGGCTACGTGGACGTGGCGGTCATCTTCCGCTACGACGACACCGCCCCCGAGGCCGACGGGATCCGGCTGCTCCACCTGATGGACGACCCCAGCTATCTGATCACCGCGGGTCCGGCCGGTGAGCTGACCTCCTATCGCGACTCCCGGTGGATCGGCGGCTGCGACCGGTGCCGGACCCACCTGCTGGAGCTGTGCGCCAGGGCCGGCTTCGAGCCGGAGATCGCCTTCACCACCGACGACGTCGTCGCCGTCCAGGCCCTGGTCGCCGCCGGGATCGGGGTGAGCGCACTGCCGGGGCTCGCCCTGCACGCCCACCGGCACCCGAGGATCAGCACGACCGAGCTTCCCGGCTCGACCCGCCACGTCTACGCCGCCACCTACGGCGAGCCCCCCGACCCCCCGGCCACCACCGCCCTGCTGACCGCCCTCACCTCGGTGACGTCTTCGCGGCCCCTGCCGGTGACATCTTCGCGGCCCCTGGTGGAACACTCGTGATCCTCCCGGCCGGACCCTCGTGACGGCTCGGCCGGACCCTTCCGACGGCTCGGCCGAGCCCTCCTAACCGTTTGACGGCACGGACGCCCCGCCTCGGGCGGGGGCCGTACGGCGGCGAAAATGTGAGGCGCCGGGAAAAGCGGTGAGCCTACGATCCGAACATGCCGGATCTGCCAGCTCTCGCGCTCTTCACCGCGGCGACCCTCGCCCTGCTGCTCGTCCCGGGGCCCGCGGTGCTCTACATCGTGACCCGCAGCGTCGCCCAGGGCCGGTCCGCCGGGCTGGTGTCGGTGCTCGGCATCCACCTCGGCTCGCTGGTCCACGTGGCCGCCGCCGCCCTGGGCATCAGCGCCCTGCTCGCCGCCTCGGCGACCGGGTTCACGATCGTGAAGTATCTCGGTGCCGCCTACCTCGTCTGGCTGGGCGTGCGCAAGCTCATGACCCGTTCGAACGGGGAGGAGTCCTTCGAGCCCCGGATCGACACCAGGTCCCGGATGTTCTGGGAGGGCTTCGTGGTCAACGTGCTCAACCCGAAGACCGCGATCTTCTTCCTCGCCTTCCTGCCGCAGTTCGCCGACCCGGAGGCCGGGCCGATCGCCCCGCAGATCGTGCTGCTCGGCCTGATCTGGACGGTGCTCGGCGTGGCCAGCGACGGCGCCTTCGCCCTGCTCGCCTCGGCCATGGCCGGCCGCCTGCGCCGCTCGGCCCGTGCCCGCCGCCGCCTGGACGTCACCAGCGGTGTCGTCTACCTCGGTCTGGGAGCCGCCGCCGCCCTCAGCGGCGAGCACTCCACGGCCAGGGCCTGAGAACGGGGCATGTCCCGGCGCCCTTCACCGTGGGGCACCGGGTGGCGCCGAGACGCTCCCCGCCGGTTGTTCGATTCTCGACAATCTATTGATGTCACAACAACTAGCGTTTTTGTTATTAAATGCGAGCGAGTCGCCCTTTGGGGTGAATGCTCGCGCCGGGCGGGATCCCGCTCCACCGCGAGAACCGATCCGTCGCCCGCCGACCGGCTCGGGGCGATGACCCCTCTCGCGGGGCGTACGGGAGACGTACGGGATACGCGCAGATCAGCCGCCCCACGGCCATCACATCCGGCACATCACGGCCCTCTCGCCTGTCGACGCCGTCGGCGCCGCAGGCGAATTCCATGACATTTCCTGTTAAATATCGACTTACCATCTCCACCGATTGACAACGGCGCGAGCATTCGCGGCTCGCGGGGGTGGTCAGGCCGTCGAATAGGGGCGACGATCGGACGGTGCCCGGTCCGAATTCACGGCTGACGGCCGTTTCCCCCGTACAGTCCCTGCTCGTCTGTGCCCGGCTCTGGTCCTCGGGGGCCGCGATCGACGAGGGCCTGGCGGCCAGGCTCAGGGAGGCCGCCCTCGTCGGCAACCACCACCGCTACGCCGCCGCCATCCCCGCGTACGCGGCGCTGGTCGGCGAGTCGTCCTCCACCGGGACGGTCACCCTCGCCGACATCCGCAACCGGTTTCTGGTCACCGACGAGCTCTTCAAGGGCTACGACCCGGCCTGGCTGCGGGGAGGGCTGTCCGAGCTGACGCGCTGGCTGGGGTCGATCTTCGTCGAGCGGCTCGCCGATCCCGGCCCGCACGCCGGCGACGTCGACCAGTGGCGGGCCGCCCTGAAGCGGCACGGGGTGTACGTCACGTTCTCCAGCGGTACCGGCGGGCGGCCGTCCCTCGTCCCCCGCGACCGCCTGACCCTGGCCGCGCTGCGCGCCACCTCCGGCGTGCGGCTGCCCTGGACCCCGGCGACCGGCGGCTACGACCTCCTCCAGCTCGTCGCCCCCGGGCTGGGCACCGGAATCCAGTCGGGGGCGACCGGCCTGGCCTCGGGAGCCGTCCGCGTCCACCGGCTGCGGGCCGCCCCGTTCGACCCGGGCTCCCTCGCCGGCGAGGCACCGGCCCGCCCCGGCGGAGCGCCTCCCGGCTACGAGGCCGCGGCCTGGTTCCTGGAGGGCGCCGAACGGCCCGTGCTCGTGTTCGGGACGCCCCCGGAACTCTCCGGCCTCCTCGCCCACCTCTCGTCGGCGGCCCGGCGGATCCGGCTGCCCCCCGGCAGCCAGGTCGTCACCGGGGGCGGCTGGAAGGGCCGCACGGCGATCCCCCGGGAGGACCTGGTGGAACGCCTGTCCGAACACCTCGGCGTGCCGCGCGAGCGGTACGTCGACACCTACTCCACCTCAGAGCTGAACACGGTCTTCCCCGGCTGCGTCAACGACCGCTACCACATCCCTCCCTGCGTCGAACCGGTCGTCGTGGACGGGCTCCTGACCCCCGTCGACGGCGACGACGTGGAGGGCGTGCTGGCCGTGCTGGACCCGTTCGCGCTGTCCTACCCGGGGTTCGTCGTCACGGGGGACGCCGTCCGGCTCCGCCGCGACCCCTGCGGATGCGGCCTGGCGGGACCGGCCCTGGCCGGTCCGATCGTCCGTGCCGCCGGCGCGGGCGAGCGCGGATGCGCCGCCGGGGACGAGGCGGGGGGAACGGCCCGATGACGCTCGACGCCCGCACCGTCGCCGGCGCCCAGATCGTCCGGCTCCCCGCCGTGATCCGGGGCGAGCTCGTCATGCCCCCCTGGCCCCGGGTGGGTGACGTCCGCCTGGCGGTCGCCGAACGGGGGTCGCACCACGTTCAGGGGACGGGCGACGACGGCTGCTACCTGATCGGGCGGCCGGTGGTGGACCGCGACTCGCTCGCTCTCACCGGCGAGACGCAGGTGCTCGTGCTGCCCGCCCCCGACCCTGCCTCCCTGCTCGAACCCGACTCCGCGGGGGCGCTGCTGGAGCTCGCGCGCACCCCCGTGTCCGAGGTGCTCTCCTTCGTGGACGCGGTCGGGCGGGCGCTGCTGGCGGGCCGCCCCGAGGCCACCGAGGCGGGAGCGCTGCTGGCGGCGACCTCGCTGGTCACCGACCGCGCGCACCGCGCCTTCCTCGCCCAGCTCCCGGCGCTCTTCGACGGCGACGCCGTCGGCCGCATGATCGAGCGCGACCTCGGTACGAACCCGCTCGACACCTGGCGGGAGGTCGGCGAGGCGCCCGTACGGGGAGTGACCGCGCGCATGGCGGGTCACGCCCACGAGACGCCGCCCGCGCTGCGCGCGTTCCCCACCAGGCAACTCCACCTGACCGCGGGGAACGCCCCGGTCGTCCCGGTGGTCTCCCTGCTGTGGGCGTGGGCGACCAAGGGGGCCGGTGTGATCAAACCCGCCGCCGAGGCCGCCGCGCTCGTGGCCGCGCTGGGTACGGCGCTGCGCGACACCGACCCCGGCCATCCGCTGGCCAGGCACACGACGCTCGCGTACTGGCGGGGCGGTGACCGGCGGGTGGAGGCGACCCTGTTCGCCGACGGGGCCTTCGACCGGCGGGTCGTCTGGGGCTCCGCGGAGACCGTCGGCAGCGTGGCGGCCCGCGGCGGGAGCACCGACACCCTGGTCATGGGCCCCCGGTTCTCGCTGAGCATGATCGGGGCCGCCCTGGTCGGCCGGGACCCGGAGGCCGCGGCCCGCCTGGCCGCGGTCGACTCGCTGATCGCCAACCAGGCCGCCTGCACGTCCTCGCTGCTGCACGTCGTGGAGTGCGACGCCGCCACGGCCGACGCGTACGCCCGTACGCTCGCCGGGGTGCTGGCCGAGTGGGACAGGGCACTCCCGCACCGGCCCTCGCGGCAGGCGCGGGAACGCCTTACCCGGCTGCGCAGGGGGTTGCTCGGCACCGGGCGCTGGTACGTCAACGGGGAGTGGCCCGAGGTGTCGTCGGCGGTCGTCCTGGTCGACGGCGCCTTCGACCTCGCGCGGCACCCCGGCTCGCGGCTCGTCCTGGTCCGCGCGGTCGACGACCTGCGGCGGGCGCTGCCCCTGCTGGGACCGGCCGTCTCGACGGTCGGGATCGCCCCCGAGGAGACCCGGCTCGCGCTGCGGGACGCGGTCGCCGCGTGCGGGGTGGACAACGTCGTCCCGCTGGGCTCGGCCGAGCACGGATACGCCGGACGCCCGCACGACGGCATGCGGGTGCTCAACCGGCTGGTCAGGTGGGTCAACGGCTGACCGGCCCCGGCCGGGACCGGTCAGCCGTGGTCGACGCGGGCGGCGGTGTGGGTGTCGGCGGCGGTGTCGGTGTCTGGGTCAGCGCCGGTGTTGGCAGTGGCGTCGGCGGCGGCGAGGTGCGCGCCGACGAGCTCCAGGGCGGCGCGCGGCTCCTCCAGCAGGGCGAGGTGTCCCGTACCGGGAAGGACCCGCAGGAGAGCCCGGGGGGCCGCCGCCGCGATCGTCTCCGCGCAGGCGCGGTGCGCCGGGATCTCGCCGTCGCCCACGAGCACGAGGAGGGGGGCGGCCAGCGCCGACAGGCGGGCCACCGGCTGCCGGGGCTCCAGGAGGGGACGCAGGCCGGTGCCGTCGAGCTCGCCCCAGGCGTGCTCGCCGATGACGGCGGCGAGCGCGGAGCACGCCTCGGGCCGCGCCGCGACCCCGCCAAAGACGGGAACGCACGACAGCCACAGCGCGGTCGTCCGCGCCCTCGAACCCGCGCCGCGGTGCGCCAGGAGCAGGTCGAGGTAGTGGCGCTCGACCGTCCGGTCCCGCGGGCCGCCCGCGTAGGACGGGGCGGCGAGCGTCCAGGAGGCGAACGCGCGCGGGTGGCGCAGCGCCATCTCCAGGGCCACCACGGTGCCGAACGACAGGGCGACGACATGCCGTACGCCCGCGTCCAGGGCGCGCCCCACCAGCAGGTCGGCGAGCGCGGCGCGGTCCTCGCCGTCGCGCGGCGGCCGGGAGCGCCCGTGCCAGGGGAGGTCGACGGCCACGTGCCGGTGGCCGGGCAGGTGTTTCCACAGCGGCGGCCATATGGCGGAGCTCATGGTGTAGCCGTGCAGCCACAGCACCCCGGTCCCCGCGCCGCTCGCGGTGACGGCCAGGCCGTCCCAGTCGCCGCCCTCGACGGGGGGCACGCCGGAGGGGTCAGGCCGGGTGACGCTCATCGGGCCCCCTGGAACCTCTGGCAGTAGGACCGGTAGGCGCGCACGAGCTCGTCCCCCTCGGTGTAGCGGGGGACGACGGTGGTGTCGAGGTGTTCCCAGATCAGGATGTCCTGCTCGAACGCCGTGCGGCTGCCGCCGACGAGCGAGGCGATCTCCCGGACGGTCGGGGAGCCGGAGGCCCTGCGGGCGGGCACCGCGACCGTCACCCTGACCACGCAGGACCCGTCGCCCGCCGGGGTGGCCGCGGTGATGACGACGTTGGGCTCGTCCGGCGGCCCAAGCTCGGTGGCCACCAGGTTCGGGCTGAACACCAGGGCCCGGAAGTGGGCGCTGGCCGGGTCGCCCCCGGGCTCTCCCGCCTCCCCCGCCTGCCAGCGGTTGGGACGCGCCATGTCGAGGTCCCCCTCGACGCAGAGCACCCCGCCCTCCGCCGGGCGGACGGTCAGCCGGGGACGCCCGCCGAGCCCGTGGACGGGAGCGAAATGGTCGGCGTCGAAGACGTTCTCGATGACGTATTCCGCCGAGACCTTGACGGGCAGCGAGAATCCCGACACGATTCTGTGGCTTTTCTGTAAGTTTGTCAGGAAATATTCGAGCCCGGTGTCGAACGACGGGTCGAGCAGCACGAAAAGGCCTCCGGCCCGGAGCGCCGAGCGATGGCGGTCGGTCCGGAAACGGCCGGAACTCTCACCTCCCAGTTGCACTCGGTGTCCGTGAAAAGGGCAAATAATTGCCTTTCCATCGACCTTTCCGCCGTGCCCGAGATGGGCACCTCTGTGCGGACATGTCGCGTCATAAACCCCCACGTCATCACCGCTTCGTACGGCCATCAGCGAGCGGCCGGCGAGGTCGAGGGCGGTGACGTCGTCACCGAGATCGGCGCCGAACGCCAGCTGCGTCCACCCCGGGGAGATCGACAATTCCCCCTCCTTTTGATTGGTCCGAAACCGCGATTACCTCACCATGGAAACGTATTCTCGAATAATTATTCGCCATTGCCTGTCAAGCTACAAAAGTTTACGGTACAGGAACGGCGACCAACCGAAAGAGGTGGCTCGAATGACCGAGAACAATCCCTTCAAGGATCTGCCCGCGGCGCCCGGGAGAGATCCCGACGACCTGCAGCGCGCGGAGAACCTCCGGAAGAAGGAGCGGATGAGGACCGTCGCCGACCTGGGCCTCGCGTCCCCCGAGCAGCTGGAGCAGCTGCCCAGGATCCGCGACCTGACGGTCCACGACCTCAACGACCTCGCCGCCGAGTTCAGCGGCATCCCGACCACGAACCGCCGCGTCGCGTCCCTGAGCGTCGACGACCTGCAGGACCTGGAAGGCGTGTTCTTCGAGTTCAAGCGCTCCGTCGGCAGCGATCTCGTCAGCCGCAGGGCCACGGTGAGCAGCGTCGACGTCTCGTGCTGCTGCTGCACGCCCTGCTGCTGCTGCGCGGTGGCCGACATGACCTCCACGGCCTCCTAGCGCCTTGGCGACACAGGAACCGCTGAGCGGCCGGGAGCTCCGGATCGCCCACCTGGGCCCCGACGAGGCCGTCGTGAAACGTGGGCTGACGGAGGTGCGGCTGGCCGCACCGGGAGTCGGCGCCCTGCTCACCCGGATCGTCGAGCTCGCGGACGGATCGCGTTCGCTGGACGAGCTCGTCGACGCCTTCCCCCCGCAGGAGCGGGAGGAGGCCCGCGAGGTGGCCGTCACCCTGCACGCGCGGGGCCTGCTCGGCGAGGACGCGGGAGACGACCCGGTGGCCCGGTTCTGGGCGAGCATGGCGCGGCTGTCCCCCGACGGGCCCGGTGAGATCGCGAAGTCGTCGGTGTTCGTGACCGGCACCGGCCAGGTCGCCGACGCGCTGGCCCGGTCGCTGGTGGCGTGCGGTGTGGGCCGCGTCGGGACGCGCCCCACCCCGGCGGCCGGTGACGACGGCTGGGACCTCTGGTGCGCCGCGGCCGACGGCCCGGCCGACCCCGCCCTCGTCGACGTGGCGCGGCGCGCGCTCGACACGCGCGCCGTCCTGCTGCCCGTCTGGATCGACGACCTCGTCATCCGGGTCGGCCCGCTCACCCATCCCTTCGACACCGCCTGCCTGCGCTGCTACCTGCTCAGGATCGACTCCGGCGACGTGTGGCGCGAGGCCCACGCGATGCTGCGCGGCCAGCGCTCGCCCGGCGCCGGGTTCCTGCCCTCGATTCCCTCGGTGGCCGGGGAGATCGCGGCGACCGAGGCCGTCAAGCACCTCACCGGCCTGCCGGTGACCGCGTGCGGCCGGGTCATCGAGGTCAGCCTGGTGCCGTTCCGCGCGGCCGTGCGCCGGGTGCTGCGAGTGCCGCGCTGTCCCGACTGCGGCGGGACGGCCAGGCAGAGCGCACCCGTGATCACTCACGGCTCCCAGCTCTCCGAGTGACCGGCGGCGGATCCGTACGAACCCGTGGTGAAATCCCTGGCCGGTCCGGGCCTGTCACGGGTCGGCGGTGACGCGAAGGAAGAAGACACCAGCGCGATCACCGGAGTCACCGGGAGACGCCGGGAGACGGTCACCGGGATCGCCGGAGAAGGAGGCCGATGGATCTGCTCGACGCGTGGACGGATCTCGTGGATCCCCGCACGGGCATCGTCCGCGAGATCACCGAGCTGCGGATCGACGACGACGACCCGCGCTTCGTCCACTACCTGTCCGAGGCCTGTTCCACCGAGGCGATGGGCTTCCTGAAGAACTTCGGCAACAACGGCGGCGCCGCGACCGACCGGCGCAGGGCCCTGGCCAAGGCGGTCGGCGAGGCGGTCGAGCGCTACTGCTCGGCCTGCTTCTCCTACGACGACCTCCTGGTCGCCGCCTACGACGACCTCGACGGCCCGGCCACCCCGCCGGGCACCTACGCCCTCTACCGGCCCGAGCAGTACGCCACCCCGGGCTTCCCCTGGCGGCCGTTCACGTCGGCCACCCGGGTCGCCTGGACGCGCGGCCGCTCCCTGGTCACCGGGGAGGAGATCCTGCTGCCCGCCGCCTTCGTCCACGTGCCCTACCACTACCGGGCGGAGACGCCGATCGCCCAGCCCATCTCCACCGGGCTGGCCTGCGGGTCCTCCGTCCAGGAGGCCACCCTGTCGGCCCTGTGCGAGGTCGTCGAGCGCGACGCGTTCACGCTCATGTGGCAGGGGCGGCTGAGCCGTCCCCGGATCAGGCTCGACCGCCTGCCCGACTCCCTCACCGACCTGGTGCGGCGCTTCGAGGACGTCGGGCTGGTGGTGCACATGGTCGACATCGGCACCGACGTCGACTGCCCGTCCGTCATGACGATCGCGGAGGGCTTCACCCGGACGTCACCCGCCCTCGCCTTCGCCGCGGCCTCCCACCCCGACGCCGAGGTCGCCTGCCGCAAGAGCCTGGAGGAGCTGGCGCACACGCGGAAGTTCTCCGTCCAGGTGATGGACTACCTGCCGCCCGTCCCCGTCGACGTGGAGTCCGGCCACCCGGCCGTCGACGGCCAGCGGGCCCATCTGCGCTACTACTGCCCGCAGGAGTCCAAGGAGTACGCCCGTTTCTCCTGGAGCTCCCCCCAGGAGACCGACCTCGACCTGTCCGGCGACCGCGACCCGTCCCTCCGCACGCTCGTCGCGAGCGTGGCGGCGACCGGTGAGGACGTGATCGCCTGCGACCTCACGACGCCGGACGTCGCGGAGCTCGGCCTGTCGGTGGTGCGGGTGGTCGTCCCCGGCCTGCACCCGCTGCACATGGGCCACTCCAACCGGGCGACGGGCGGGTGGCGGCTGACCTCGCTGCCCGGCTGGTCCCCCGGCGAGGACAACCCGCACCCCCACCCGTTCCCCTGACGATTCCCCGACGATTCCCCGACGAGGAAGGGCCACCATGCATCCGGTCGACGCGTTCCTGCTGGAGGAGAGCGAGGAGGCGGTCTGGGAGAGCTACCACGAGAACTCCAAGACGAGCCGGGCCACCCCCCACCTGTACTTCGACAGGCACCCCGCCGACAGCACGGTCGTCGCGGCGATGAACGGGCTGCGCGAGACGAAGCCGTACCGCGACCGTCCCCGCGTCGCGCTCCCGTACGAGCTCCCGCCCTCCAAGATCGGTCTTGACGAGGCGCTGATCGGCCGCGAGTCCGCGCGGGGGTTCGGCCGGGGGCCGGTGGGGCTGCCCGACGTGTCGAAGGTCCTGCGGTGCGCGTACGGGGTGACGAGACCCAACGCCGACGGCCGCTACCCGCGCCCCTTCCGCGCCGTCCCCTCGGGCGGCGCCCTGTACCCCCTGGAGCTGTATCTCTGGGCCCGCGACGTGTCCGGGCTGGTCAAGGGGCTCTACCACTACGACCCGACGGCGCACGAGCTGCACGAGCTGGGCGAGTTCGAGGCCGGGAGCTGTTTCGTCCAGTCCGAGCTCGTCGCCTCGGCACCGGCCGTGGTGCTGGTGTCGGCGGTGTTCCAGCGCTCCGCCTTCAAGTACGGCGAGCGCGGCTACCGCTTCGTGCTCATCGAGGCGGGGCACGCCGTGCACAACGCGATGCTGGCCGCCTCCGGGCGCGGCCTGGCGGCGGTGCCCGTCGGCGGCTACTTCGACCGCGAGCTCGACGACCTGCTCGGCTTCGACGGGTTGCACGAGTCGGTCGTCTACAGCCTTCTCCTCGGTTCCCGGGAGGTGGAATGACCGAGATGTCCGGGATGAGCGAGACGGCCGGGGCGTCCCGGATGAGCGAGGCGGCCGGGGTGAGCGAGGCGGCCGGGACCACGGGCTCCTGGCCACTGACCGTCGTCGCCCCCGGTCCCGCGCGGCAGGGCGCCTCCACGCTGGCCTCGCTGGTGCACCCGCTCGACCCCGAGGTGTTCCGCGCCGCGTACTGGCAGCGCAGGCCGCTGCACGTCCGGGGGCCCGCCGACCGGTTCCGCGACCTGTTCACCCTGGCCGACCTGCGCGAGGCGGTGAGCCGCCAGCACGAGCTCGGCCTGCTCATCCGCGCCAGCGGCGACCGCGAGGGCGACGGGGGCGCCGCCGGGGCGCACGTCGCGGTGGAGGCCGCCGACGTGGCCGGGCATCTCGGTCGGGGCGCCTCGATCTGCGTGGAGCCCATCGAGCGCGCCGCCCCCCGGGTCGCGGAGCTGGCCGCCCGGCTCAAGGACGAGCTGGGCCACCACGGCGACGCGAGCGTCAAGTGCTATCTCTCACCGCACGGCTACGGCTTCAACACCCACTTCGACGCCCACGTCGTGACGACGCTGCAGCTGGACGGGCACAAGCGCTGGCGCCTTTCGCGGGCGCCCGGTGTCCCGTTCCCGCTGGGCAACGCCTTCGCCGGTCCGGACGGCGGGGTGCGCTACATCGGGCGGGCTCCCAGCTCGGTCCGCCCCTGGGAGCGGCCGGAGATCGCCGAGGAGACGTTCGCCGAGGTCCTGCTGGGCCCCGGCGACGTCCTGTGCCTGCCGGCGGGGACGTGGCACAGCGCGAAGGCGGTGGGACACTCCCTCGCCGTCAACATCGCGTTCGCCCCCGCCGACGTCCTCAGGCTCCTCACCGACGCGGTCAGACCCCGCCTGGAGGAGCGGGAGGCCTGGCGCTCGGGCCTGCCCGCGACCGGCGGAACGGCCAGGAGGCCGTCCGGGGGTCTGTCCGGGGGTCTGTCCGGGGGTCTGTCCGGGGGTCTGTCCGGGGGTCTGTCCGGGGGTCTGTCCGGGGACCCGCCCGGGAAGCCGTCCGGGGATCTGCCAGAGGAGGGCTCCGGGAAGGCGTGCGTCACGGTGGCGGGCACCGCGAGCGGTACGACGGATGACGCGACGGACGACGCGACGGGCACGGTGGCCGGGTTCCTGGCGGAGCGGCGGGAGGAGCTGATCGACGCGCTCAGGGCGCTGTCACTGGACGGCGACCTGCCGGTGGCGACCTCGGTCACCCCGGGCAGCGCCGCCGCCCGGACGGCCGCCCGGGCCCCGGCCGCCGACGCGGACGACCGCAGGTTGCAGTGCGTGCTGACCGTGGCGAACGCCGAGGTCGCGGCGGGATGGTACGAACGGGTGCTCGGCTGCCGCGTCCTGTCCAGGATCCCCGAGTTCGGCTGGATCGAGCTGGCGTCCCCGGTGGCGGGGGTGAGCATCGGGCTGTCGGAGATCCCCACCGCCGGGGTGAGCGGCGGGGCGGTGCTCGACTTCCGGGTGGACGACCTGGAACGCGTCCGCGAGCTGCTCGACGGCGACGGCACGACCCCACCGGCCCGCGCCCGCGACGTCGCGGGCGTCGCGCGGTTCCTGGAGGCGAGCGACATCGACGGGAACCGGTTGATGTTCTACCAGCCGGACGACGAGCCGGACGACGAGCGGGAGAGGATCTGATGGGCAGGCTGGACGACAGCGTCGTCATCGTGACGGGCGGGGCCAACGGCATCGGCCGCTGGTACTGCACGGCCCTCGTCCAGGAGGGCGCCCGGGTCGTGGTGTGCGACATCGACGGGCAGGGCGCGGCCGGTTTCGCCACCTGGCTCAACGAGCGGGCGGGCGCGGAGCGCGCGCATCCCCTCGGGGTCGACGTGACCTCTCCCGACGAGACCGCGGGGATGGCCTCCACCGTGCTGTCGCGGTTCGGCGGCGTCGACGTGCTGGTCAACAACGCGGGCAGCTACCCGCACGTGGCGTTCGAGGACATCGACCACGACGCCTGGCGGCGGGTGGTCGCCCTGAACCTCGACAGCGTGTTCCTGTGCTGCCGGGCGGTGCTGCCGGTGATGCGGAAGCAGGGGCACGGCGTGATCGTCAACGTGACGACGAACCTGGTGTGGGCGGGGCTGTCCAACATGGCCCACTACATCGCGGCCAAGTCGGGGGTGGTCGGGCTGACCAGGGCCCTCGCCCGCGAATACGGCGAGCACGGCGTCCGGGTGAACGCGCTGGCCCCGGGGGCGGTGGTCCCCGACCTCCCGGACCGCCGGCTCACTCCGGCGGGCGAGGAGGCCGTGACGGAGATCCTGCAGTACCAGTCCGTCAAACGGCACCAGCACCCCCGCGACCTCGTCGGCACCATGCTGTTCCTCTGCTCCTCCGACTCGGACTTCATGAGCGGCCAGGTCCTGACGGTCGACGGCGGCCTCACCATGCACTGACCCCGCGCCGCCCCCACTGACTCCGCACTGATCCCGCACCGACCCTGCGTTGACCATGTCCCGGCCACGAACCGCCACGTCCTGAAACCAGACGGCGCCCGGCACCACCGGGCCATCCCGCCCACCCACCCCATGACACCGGATGACACCGGATGACACCGGATGACACCGCACGACACCAGGCGCATCGCCCCCACCGCACGACGCCGGGCCGCGCCGGACCACACCGACCGACACCGGGCCGCGCCGACCGACACCGGATGACACCGGCCGACACCAAATGACGCCGATTGACGCTGATTGGCACCGATGACAGAGCCCGTGTACGACCCTCGTGCCCCGGAGATCCATGCCGATCCCTATCCGGTCTACCGCGCCATGCGCGAGCACGATCCGGTGCGTCTCGTGCCGGGGGCCCGTCTGTGGTTCCTCACCGGGCACCGCGACTGCCTGGCCGTGCTCGGCGACGCCCGTTTCTCCGCACGGCAGGGGCAGCGGTTGCGGCAGGGACACACGGCGCTGCCGGTGTCCATGCTGAACACCGACCCGCCCGACCACACCAGGCTCCGGCGGGCCGCGTCGCCCGCGTTCCGGCCTCGGGCGCTCCGCGAGCACGAACGCGCGCTCGTCCCGCTGGTCACCGCGTGGGTGTTGCAGGTCCGCGAGGCGGCGGGCGCGGGCAGGGAGATCGACCTCGCCGCTGAGTTCGCCCGCCCGTTGGCCCTCCGGGTGATCGCCGGTTTCCTCGGGCTGCCGGACGAGGACCTGCCCGACTTCGGCGGCTGGGCCGACGCCGTGGCGGGCAACCTCGACCCGTTCGCCGATCCGGCCGGGCGCGGGGAGGAGGCGATGTCGGCGATGTGCGACCGTTTCGCCGACCATCTGTTCGCCAGGATCGCCGACCCGCGCCCGGACGCGTTCACCGTCCTGGCGCGGGGGCACGCCGAAGGGCTGCTCGCCCCTGCGGAGGCGATGGCCACGGCGGGTCTCCTCGTCGTCGGCGGCGTCGAGCCGCTCGCCGACATGATCACCAACGCCGTCGCCGCCCTGCTCGCCGAACCGGGCCGCTGGCACGACCTGGCGAACCTCGGCCGGTCACCGGAGAGGAACCTGGCTCCGGAGACCTGGCCGTCGGGAAGGACCCGGCCAGCGGAAGGGACCCGGTCACCGGAAGAGCCCCGACCACCGGGAGGGAACCGGCCACCGGGAGGGAACCGGCCACCGGGAGGGAACCGGCCACCGGGAGGGAACCGGCCACCGGGAGGGAACCGGCCACCTGAAGAGATCTGGTCACCCGAAGGGACCCGGTCAGCGGAAGGGAACCGCTCACCCGAAGAGACCCGGTCACCGGAGAGGAGGGCCGTGGAGGAGTTGCTGAGGATCGACCCGCCCATCCAGTTCACCGCGCGTACCGCCAGGGAGGATGTCGTCGTCGGCGGGCGGTCCATCCGCCGGGGGGACGGCGTCGTGCCGCTGCTCGGGGCGGCCAACCGCGACGGCGCGAGGTTCGCCGACCCCGACCGGCTCGATCTGGGCCGCCGCGTCAACCCGCACCTGTCCTTCGGGGCGGGACCGCACACCTGCCTCGGCGCTCCCCTGGTCAGGCTGCTCGCACGGCTGCTGGTCGCGGCGGTCCGGGGATGCGGGGCCGAGCCGAGGCCGGGCGCGCCCGCCGTCCGCCGGCCGGGCACCGTCCCCCGTGGCTACGCGTCCCTGCCGGTGCGCTGGTCGTGAGGGCCGCCGGACAGGTTGAGAGCCACCTCGGCGGCGGCTCTCCGGCCACCGGCCAGCGCGCCCTGGACGAGGCCGCGCAGGCCGGGTGCCGCCGACGCCTCCCCGGCGAAGAAGACGGTCCCGCCGAGCGGCTCGGCCCACGTGGCGGAGGCGGCCCCGGCACCGGCCACCGGAACGCTGTAGGCGCCGCGCGACCACGGGTCGCGCCCCCAGTCCATGACGAGCACGTCGTCGACGGCTCCGAGGTGGGAGCTGAGCGATCCGATCAGGTCGCTCTCCCATCCGGGCCGCCGTACCAGCCGCGCGGAGGGGCCCTTGACGTGGCCGGTCGTGAGGCGCGAACCGGCCCGGCGGGTCCAGAGGCCCCCGGGAGGGTCGACCAGCAGGAACGAGCGGGAGCGGGCGGCGGGGACGGCGGTGACCAGCACGACCGCGACGGCGTCGCACGAGGCGAGGACCCCGGCCGCTTCGATCTTGCTCCGTGGCAGTGGCGGGTCGAGGACGAGGTCCCCGGCGGCGACCACCGGCGGGGGTGGGGTGACCACGGCCGCACGCGCGCGGATCACCGCCGAGGCGGTCGCGACCTCCACGCCCCCGGCCCCCCGGCGCAGCCGCTCGACCGGGGATCCCGTACGGATCTCCAGCCCTCCGGCCAGCGCGTGGACCACCCGGTCGAACCCGTCCACGACCACGCGCTCCCCGCCCCGCCCCCGGCCGTGGTACGACGCGGCGGTCTCCGCCAGGTCGAGCAGCGCCGGGTCGTGTCCCACCACCTGTTCCATCCAGGAGCGCGCCAGCGCGCGGGCGGGCGGGACGAGGCCGGAGAGCGCGCGGTCGACCGTGCCGGACAGCGGCCGCGAGGAGTACAGCCCGGCCTCGGCGGCCCAGGGCAGGGGGCGCACCCGCGCGGCGAGGGCGGTGGAGTCGTGGTGCGCGCCTTCGGAGACGACCGTGAACCCGGCCGCGGTCTCCATGGGCGCGGTGGTGATCCGCGCCTCGCGGAGCAGCGCGTCGAAGGCGTCGCAGTGTGCCGGGTGGACGACCTGGGCTCCCAGCTCGACCGGTCCCGCCAGGCCCGTCCTGAGGGTGCGGACCCTGCCGCCGATCGCGGGCCTGGCCTCGACGACCACGACGCCGAACCCCCGCGCGGACAGCTCCCTCGCGCAGGCGAGCCCGGAGACACCCGCTCCGATGACCACCACGTCGGCTGTCTCGGCCGTCACCGTGCCCCACCCGATCCGAGGAGAGAACCGTGGCCTCCACTCCCCCGTTTCCCCATGGGAGCGGCTCGTCGCCCGGCACCAACGGGACGGGCGACGGTCAGGCCCTGACCGTTCCGAACAGCGGCGTTCCAAACAGTGGCGTTCCGAACGGCGGCCTTGCGAAGGGCGACATCCTGAGCAGCGGCGTTCCGAACAGCAGCACCGTAACAGGGGGGCGGTCCCCCCGCCTTGCGAAACCGGCACCCCCTCTGACGGACGCGACAGGCCTCACGCCGACGGAGGCGACAGGCCTCAAGCCGACGGAGCGGCTGGCCGCCGCGTTCGGGGATCTCGCCGTGCGGCTCGGCGTGCGGGACGACGCGGGCGCCGTCACGTACGAGCTGCTGCGGGTCACCGGGGAGCACCGGCGGCGTTCCCTGCTCACCGGCTCGGCCGTGCCGGTCGAGGTCTCGCTGAAGCTCGACGAGCGGGGTGTCCCGTCCCTGCGCTGCGTCGTCGACCTGGTCGGGCACCGGCTCGGCGACTGGGCGGACTCCCTGGCGCGGGCCCGGTACGTCGCCGGGTGCTCCACCCGCGAGCAGGCCGCCCGGATGTCCGGCCTGTTCGAGGCGCACCTGACCGGCGCCCCCGCCGACCTCCCGGCGCCGCTGATGCTCGGGCTGGGTTACGAGGCCGGTGGCCGAGGGCGCGGGACGGTCTACTTCAGGACCGGCTGGCTGCGCCCGTACGAGCTCGCCGCCAGGTTTCCCTCGCTGGTGGAGACCCTGGGGCGGGCGGAGCGCCTGCACGGCTGCGGGCTTCCCGGCGCCGTCGAGGTGATCGGGTACGACTTCGCGGGCGGCGAGCCCACGGCGTGGAAGACCTACAAGTGGCTGCCCGCGAGCCGGGGCCGCACGCTCGGCAAGCGCGCGGGGACGCACCCGGACCTGCTCCCCGCCGTCCGGCTGCACGACCTCTTCGCGGGCGCGTCGCGGCCGAGGCCCACCGACCGGTCGCTCTTCCTGCAGGTGTCGCACGACGGGACCGCGACGCGGCAGAAGATCTTCTTCTTCTGCGCCGCGTGGGGGTGGGACGACCCGGCGGGGCTCGCGGAGCTGCTCGGACACCTGCGGAGGTCGTACGAGCACGACCTCCGCCCGCTGCTGTGCCTGCGGGAGGCGATGGCGGTCCGCGGGGCCGGGGTCAGGCTGGGACTGGTCGCGCTGGGCGGCGACCCGCGCCGCCCCTCGCTGACCTTCTACTTCTGGCCCACCGGAGGGCCCACCGGGGAGCCGGGCGGGGCTCCCGGAGCCGTCAGGTGAAGCGGTAGGTAGTGGTGGAGGCGAACCGCTCGCCGGGGCGCAGGACCACCGAGGGGAAGTGCGGCTGGTTGGGCGAGTCGGGGAAGTGCTGGGTCTCCAGGCACAGGCCCGCGTGCTTGCCGTACGCGGTGGCGACGCCGTCCAGGAAGTTGCCCGAGTAGAACTGCACGCCCGGCTCGGTGGTGGTGACCTCCATGGTGAGCCCTCCGGCCGGGTCACGGACCTCGATGCCGCCGCGCAGGACGTAGCAGTGGTCGTAGCCGCCGCCCAGCCGGGGGTCGGCGATCCGCTCGCCGATCTCGTACGGCGAGGTGAAGTCGAACGGGGTCCCGGCGACCGCGGCGATCTCCCCGGTCGGGATCAGCGTGGCGTCGACCGGCAGGTAGTGGTCGGCGTCGATGCGGACCACGTGCTTGAGGACGTCGCCGCCCCCGGCGAGGTTGAAGTAGGAGTGGTTGGTGAGGTTCAGCACGGTCGGCGCGTCGGTGACCGCGTGGTAGTCGAGCCGGATCGTGTCGCCGGTCAGCGTGTAGGTGACCGAGGCGGTGAGCGTGCCGGGGTAGCCCTGCTCGCCGTCCGGGCTCACGTGCTCCAGGGTCACGGCGGTGTCCGAGGCCTCGGTGGTCCGCCAGACCCGGGTGTCGAAGCCGTGCGGCCCGCCGTGCAGGCTGTTGGGGCCGTTGTTGACCGGCAGCTCGTGGTCGCGGCCGTCGAGGGTGAAGCGCCCGTTCGCGATGCGGTTGCCGTACCGGCCGACCACGGCCCCGAAGTAGCGGCTGCGCGTCAGGTAGTCGCCGAGGTTGTCGTAGCCGAGTACCACGTCTCGGCCGGAGACCTCCAGCGACTGCAGGATCGCCCCGTAGCTGAGGATCGCGGCGCGCATCGGCCCGTTCGACAGCACGTGCCGTTCGACCCGCTCGCCCGAGGGGGTGGTTCCGAAGCTCATGTGCGCACCTCTCCGGTGGATTCACGGACGACCAGGCTGGTGTCCAGGGTGGCCAGGGTAGGGGTGGCGCCGTCGCCGAACGACTGCAGCAGCAGGTCCACCGCCATCCGCCCGGCGGCGGCCGTGGGCATGGCCACGGTGGTCAGCTTGGGCCGGTTCAGCCGTCCCGGGACGATGTCGTCGACGCCGACCACGCTGACGTCGTCGGGGACGCGCACGCCTCGCTCGTACAGGCCCTCGATGAGACCGATGGCCACCAGGTCGTTGTAGGCGAGCACGCCCGTCACCCCTGAGGCGACGACCTCGGCGGCGACGGCGAGGCCGCCCTGCTCGGTGGGGGCGTTCGGGCCGAGGATCACCAGCTCGACGCCCTGCGTCGCGGTGGCGGCGGCGCGCATCTCGCCGCTGGTCCAGGAGCCGCTCGGCCCCAGCAGCAGGGCGATCCTGCGGTGGCCGAGGCCGGTGAGGTGCTCGATCGCGAGGCGGGCGCCCTGGCCGACGTCCATCAGTATCGTCGGCATGCCCTTCACCCGCCGGTTGACCACCACGAACGGCACGTCGGCGTGGAGGCGCTCGATGACCCGGTTCGACAGGCGGGGGCTGCAGAGCAGGACCCCGTCGACCTGCTTGGCGAGGGTCTGGATCAGCTCCTCCTCGACCTGCGGGTCCTCGTCGGTGTCGGCCACGAACACGTGGTAGTCGCGCCCCCTGGCGTGGGCCTGGGCGGCCTTGATCAGCGGCGGGAAGAACGGGTTGGAGATGTCGGCGACGATGAGGCCGATGTTGTGGGTCCTGCCGGTGGTGAGGGCCCGCGCGGCGCGGTTGGGGCGGTAGCCGAGATCCTCGGCGACGGCGAGCACGCGGTTGCGGGTCTCGGTGTTCACCAGATGCGGCGCGGAGAAGGTGCGGGACACTGTCGAGACGTGCACTCCCGACGCCCGCGCCACATCCCTGATCGTCGCTGCCACCATGCTCCTTCGCCCTGGGCCGGCACCGGGCCCTGAAGCACATTAGTGCAAGCGGTTGCGTGACTGTCAACGCCGGAATCAGATGCTTTGCGAAGCGGTACGGGATCGGTCACGCGCCTCTGGCTATCAGAAATACCGAAAAATCCGCAGATGGGCAACGCTTTACCAAATTGGGCCCTTGACGTTGCTGGAATATGTCCGCAATGTTTCTTGCAACCGGTTGCAGCGTGCGGTGCCGACCTGGAAGGAGTCACCGGCGATGGCAGTCACCACGGCGGATCCCCGGGCACGTCGCCGTCCGGGCCGCGCCGCCAGGACCCCCTACCTGCTGATCGCCCCCGCGGTGATCGCGATGCTCGGCTTCCTCGTCTACCCGATGGCCGGCGTCCTCTACTACAGCCTCCAGCACTACAACGTCACGAAACCGTGGGACAACGGCTTCGCCGGGCTCGACAACTTCCGCAGGCTGCTGTTCGAGGACCCGCTGTTCTGGCAGAGCCTCGGCTTCAGCGTCAAGTGGGTCGGCGTCGAGGTGGCCCTCCAGCTGGTGTTCGGCCTGGGCCTGGCCCTGATCGTGAACGAGACCTTCGTCGGCCGCGGCCTGGCGCGGGCGATGGTGTTCTCCCCGTGGGCGGTCTCGGGGGTGCTGACCACCGGCATCTGGGTGCTGCTCTACAACCCGACCACCGGCGTCTCGCGCTATCTCGCCGACCTGGGCCTCATCAGGTACGGGGCCGCGCCGCTGGCCGATCCCGACACCGTCTTCTGGGCGGCCGTGCTCACCGAGCTCTGGCGCGGGGTGCCGTTCTTCGCGATCCTGCTCCTGGCCGACCTGCAGAGCATCCCCAGGGACCTGTACGAGGCGGCCTCGGTGGACGGCGCCTCGCGCGTCCGGCGGTTCGTCCACATCACGCTGCCGCACCTCAAGGACGCGATCATCCTGTCCACGCTGCTGCGCTGCGTGTGGGAGTTCAACAACGTCGACCTGCTCTACACGCTGACCGGCGGCGGCCCGGCGCACGCGACGACCACGCTGCCGCTGTACGTGGCGGCCAAGGCCGTCCAGTCCCACGACTTCGGGTACGGGTCGGCGCTCACGACGGCCGCCTTCCTGATCCTCACCTTCTTCTCGATCGCCTACCTGCGGCTGAGCAAGTTCGGAGCGAAGTCATGACACTCCGGACGACCGAACGGCCACGCATGGCCCCGCCCGCGCCCGCGCCGCGATCGGGGCCGAAGGAGCGGGGGCGGGTCGGCCGCTGGCAGATCTGGGTCCCGCTCGGGCTCTACCTGCTGTTCACGCTGGTCCCCTTCTACTGGATGCTGGTGTTCGCGTTCCGGCCCCGGGGTTCGAGCTCGCTGCTCCCCTGGCCGATCACCTTCGACAACTTCGAGACGGTCTGGAACGACCTGAGCTTCGCGCTCTTCTTCAAAAACAGCCTGATGGTCGGCATCGCCTCGCTGGTCATGACGACGGTGGTCGCCCTCGCGGGCGGCTACGCCCTGGCCCGTTACGACTTCAGGGGCAGGAAGCTGTTCATGATCGGGATGCTCTGCACCCAGTTCATCCCCGGCGCGATGATGCTGATCCCGCTGTTCGAGATCTTCCGCACCCTCGGCCTGGTCAACTCGCTGTGGAGCCTGGTGATCGCCGAGACGGTCTTCCAGCTGCCGCTCTCCCTCATCCTGATCAGCGGCTTCATCGGGAACGTCCCGGTGGAGCTGGAGCAGGCCGCCTGGGTGGACGGCTGCGGGCGGCTGCGCGGGTTCTTCGCGGTGGTGCTGCCGCTGCTGCGCCCCGCCCTGGTCGCGGTCGGCTCGTTCGCCTTCATCCACAGCTGGAACAACTTCCTGTTCGCGCTGATGTTCGTCAACGAGCAGGAGAAGTTCACGGTGCCCGTCGGGCTCGCGTACACCCTGGGCGAGTTCAGCGTGGACTTCGGCGCGCTGGCCGCGGGCGGGGTCGTCGCCGCGGTGCCGGTGGTGCTGGTCTTCGCGGTGATCCAGCGCTACCTGGTGCAGGGGTTGTCGGCGGGGGCGGTGAAGGGATGACGGCCCTCGTGACGGCGGGCTCTGTGACGGCGGTTCCCACGGCGGCGGGCTCTGTGACGGCGGGCTCTGTGACGGCGGTTCCCATGGCGGCGGGCTCTGTGACGGCGGTCCTCATGGCGGCGGTTCCCCTGACGAGCGAGGAGCGGTGAGCGACCGATGACACGAACGGGTCCGGCCCGGCGCCGGTCGGGCGGCGAGCGGCCGATGACGGTGCGGCGAGCCCGGCCCGGCGCGCGGGGACTGCGATGGGAGGTGGCGTGATGGAACCGGTTCGCGTGGTGCTCGCCGGGGCGCACGGGCACGGCTGGTGGCACCTGTCGAACGTCCGGCGACTGGCCGGGGCCGGGGTGGTGCGCCTGGCCGGGGTGTGCGACGTGCGGCCCGCCGGCGACCTGCCCGAGGGGACGGAGTTCTCCGGCGACCTGGCCGAGCTGATCGGGCGTACCGGCGCCGAGGTGACGATCCTGTGCACGCCCATCCACACCCACGCCGAGCTGGCGGAGAAGGCGCTGCGCGCGGGCTCGCACGTGCTGCTGGAGAAGCCGCCCGCCGCCACGTACGAGGACTACCTGCGGATCGCCGAGGTGGCCGGGGAGACCGGGCGCGCCTGCCAGGTGGGGTTCCAGAGCCTGGGCTCGGAGGCGATCCCGGCCGTCCGGCGGATGGTCGCCGAGGGGGCGATCGGCCGGGTCACCGGGATCGGCGCGGCGGGCGCCTGGGAGCGCCCCTACTCCTACTACGGCCGGGTGCCGTGGGCCGGGAGACGTGAGGCCGGCGGCGTCCCGGTGATGGACGGCGTCCTCACCAACCCGCTCGCGCACGCGACCGCGACCGCGCTGGCCGTCTCCGGCGCGGAGGTCGAGGAGGTCGAGGTCGAGCTCTACCGGGCCAACGCGATCGAGGCGGACGACACCTCGTGCGTGCGGGCGCGGATGGACGACGGCACGGTCGTGACGGTCGCGGTCTCGCTGTGCGCGGACCGGCGGCACGAGCCGTACCTGATCGTGCACGGTGAGCGCGGGCGGATCCGGCTGACCTACACCGAGGACCGGGTCGAGTTCGAGGGGACCTCGGTCGTCCACCCCAGGACCGACCTGCTGGAGAACCTCGTCGCGCACGTCCGCGACGGCACGGGCCTGCTCGTGCCGCTGGAGAGGACCGCCGGTTTCATGCGCGTCCTGGAGGCGGTGCGGCTGGCGCCCGAGCCCCTGGCCATCCCGGACGTGTTCCAGGAGGTCGGCGACGAGCGCCGGGTGCTGCCCAGGATCGCCGAGGTGACGGCGGCGAGCGCCGAACGGCTCGCCCTCTACTCGGAACTCCGGGTGCCCTGGAGCGGGCTACGGCCCAAGGCGTCCGGCTACGGCCTGCCCGAGGCGGCGCGGTCGGCGCCCGTACGGCCGACGCCCGCACAGTCGGCGCCCGCGCGGTCACGACACGTCGATGGACACGACACGGAGAGGTAGAGAGCAGATGATCACACGCTCGAAGCGCCTGGCGGTCCTGGCCACGGCTCTCGTGCTCGGCGCGGGACTCGCCGCCTGCGGCTCGGAGGAGCCGCCGGGCTCCTCCGGCGGGAAGACCTCGATCACCTTCTGGGACGACAACGGCGGCCCGGCCCGCACCCCGGTGTGGCGGCACATCATCGCCGAGTTCCAGAAGGCCAACCCGTCCGTCGAGGTGAAGTACGTCGGCATCCCGATCGCCCAGGCGCAGCAGAAGTACGACACCGCCATCGCCGGAGGGGGCCTGCCCGACGTGGGCGGCGTCTCCACCGCGATGCTGTCGAGCCTGGTGGCGCAGAAGGCGCTGGAGCCGGTGGACACCCGGATCTCCGGCGGCGCCCTGAACGGCGTGCTGAACGAGCAGGTCCTGGCCACGGTGAAGGGCACGGTGCCCGACGGCAAGACCTACCTGGTGCCGATGTCCACAAATATGGGCGTCTTCTGGTACCGGACCGACTGGTTCAAGGAGGCCGGGCTCGCCCCGCCCGAGAACTGGGCCGACTTCTTCGCCGCCACCGAGAAGCTGACCGACAAGGACGAGAACCGCTACGGCTTCACCATCCGCGGCGGGGCGGGCTCGATCGCGCAGATGCTGGAGGTGGTGTACGGCCAGTCCGGCATCACCGAGATCTTCGACGCCTCGGGGAAGGCCACCGTCAACGACCCGAGGAACGTGGCGGCCCTCACGAAGCTGGCCGGGACGTACGACAGGGTCACGCCCGAGGCCGACGTCAGCAACGACTACACGAAGATGGTCGCCCAGTTCGACGGCGGCAACATCGGGATCATGCAGCACAACCTGGGGTCGTACCAGGACCACCTCAAGACGCTCGGCGCGGACAAGGTGGCGGCGATGGCCGTGCCGAAATCCGACAGCGGCGTCCAGTCGATCCTGTCCAACCCGGTCTCGGGCATCGGCCTGTTCGCCTCGGGCGAGAAGAAGGACGCCGCGTTCAGGTTCGCCGAGTTCGCGGCCTCCAAGGCGATGAACAGTTACTGGTCCGAGAAGACCGGCGTGCTCCCGGCCAACACGCAGGTCGACGACGAACCCTGGATCTCGGGCCTGCAGCACGTCTCCACGGCGCTGAAGGTGCTCAACGACCCGGCGACCAAGGTCGTGCAGATGCCGTACCACCTGCCGGAGTTCAACGCGATCACCAAGACCGACATGGAGCCGGAATTCCAGAAGGTCCTGCAGGGCAGCCTCGCCCCCAAGGACTTCCTGGACACGTTCGCGGCCAAGCTGACCGAAGCGCAGACGTCCTACAGGCAGCGCAACGGCGGCTGAGCCGTCAAAGCGGGGCGGGCGCGCCCATCCCTGACCTGGGCGCGCCCGCCTCCACCATCCGGAAGGCTCTCGGGGGCCGTACGGAGCCTCCCTCCCACCTGACCTGCGGAGGAACACCCGTGAAACGAGCCGTCGCGCTCACCGCCCTGCTGTCCCTGGCGATCCTCGCCGCCCCGCCCGCGTCCGCCACCGCCTCGCCGGAGATCGATAAGCGAAGGCCCGACCTGGGCCGCCAGACCCTGCCCGCCAACGACGGCTGGGCCGCCGAGGGCACCGGAACCACCGGCGGCGCCGCCGCGCCCGCGTCGAACGTGCACGTCGTCTCCACCCGCACCGAGCTGGCCACCGCGCTCGCCGCCCCCTCCCCGAAGATCATCTACGTGAAGGGGACGATCGACACCGACAGGACCTGCGCCGACTACGCGACCGGCGGCTACACGCTGGAGGCCTACCTCGCCGCGTACGACCCCGCGGTGTGGGGCAGGGACGCCGAGCCCTCGGGCCCGCTGGAGGACGCGCGGGCCGCCTCGGCCGCCCGGCAGACCGCCAACATCAAGCTCAAGGTCGGCTCGAACACCACCATCGTCGGCCTCGGCAAGAACGCGCGGATCCGCGGCGTCAACCTGCACGTCGACAAGGCCGACAACGTCATCATCCGCAACGTCCTCTTCGAGGACACCGCCGACTGCTTCCCGCAGTGGGACCCGACCGACGGCGCCGAGGGCAACTGGAACTCCCTCTACGACAACATCTCGGTGACCGGCTCGACGCACGTGTGGGTGGACCACAACACCTTCACCGACGGCGACAACCCGGACTCGAACCAGCCACGCTACTTCGGCAGGCCCTACCAGGTGCACGACGGGCAGCTCGACATCACCAACGCCGCCAACTTCGTCACGGCCTCCTGGAACCGGTTCTCCGGCCACGACAAGACGATGCTGATCGGCTCGACCAACAACCCGGCGAACGACTCGGGCAAGCTGAAGGTCACCGTCCACCACAACCACTTCGACAACGTGCTCCAGCGGCTCCCGCGCGTGCGCTTCGGCCAGGTGCACGTCTACAACAACTACTACGAGATCCCCGACGCCTCGACCTTCGAGTACGCCCTCGGCGTGGGCGTGCAGTCGCAGATCTTCGCGGAGAACAACTTCTTCCGGCTGGGCCGGGCGGTCGCCCCGGCCGACCTCCTCTACAACTGGGGCGGGACCACCCTCACCGCCAGGGGGAACGTGCTCCGCGTCGGCGGCAGGGTCGCCCCCGTCGACCTCGTCGCCGTGCACAACGCCGCCTACGACCCCGACCTCGGCACGGACGCGGGCTGGACCCCCGTCCTGCACACGGCGATCGACCCGGCCCGGACGGTGGACCGCTCGGTCTCCCGGCACGCGGGCGTGGGCGAGATCCGCTGAGGACCGTCACACGCGGACGTGGGCGAATCAGTCGCGTATCGCCGCACGCGAGCGTGAACGGACCCCGCTGAGGACCGCCGCACGGCCCCGGACGGCCCGCGGTGGCGTCCGGGGTCCCTGACGGACCCGGCGGATTCGCACGGAGACCGGTGGCCCCCGGAAACCCGGCGAATCCGGCGGACGTCGAGGGACACCCGAGGACACCTGGGGACGCCTGAGGACCCCCTGGTACCCCCAGGATCACCGCGGGACCCGGTGGACCCGGGTGGCTCGTGAACGACGAGCCGCCCGGGTCCGCCCGTTTCAGACCGGTTCCTCTCTCGTCGTCAGGCGGGTGCCGTGAACGTGTAGGAGCCGGCGCCGAGCCGGAAGACGGCCGTGCCGCCCTCGTACCCCATGGGCACCGCCTCCGCCGGGCCGGTGACCGCCGCGGCCGAGGTCGCGGGGACCCGGACCGTGGCCGTGGCGTTCGCCGGGATCTCCACCCGCAGCGTCAGCGTCCCGCCGCCGATCGACCAGTCGCTGAGCGCCCTGCCGTACGGCGTCCGCAGGTCGGATTTGCCCGAGGTGAGCCCGCCGCCGGGGCGCGGCGCGATGGTGAGGCGGCGGTAGCCGGGGTCGCGGGTGTCGGGGCCGAGGCCGCCCACCGTCCGGTACAGCCAGTCGCCCACCGAGCCGAGCCCGTAGTGGTTGAAGGAGTTCATCCCCGGGTCCTGGAAGGAGCCGTCGGTGCGGATGCCGTCCCAGCGCTCCCAGATGGTGGTGGCCCCGCGGCCGCTCATGTACCCCCAGCCGGGATAGCCGGGCTGCAGCAGGATCTGGTACGCGGTGCCGAGATGGCCGTGGTCGGCCAGCACGGGCAGCAGGTTCTCCACCCCGAGGAAGCCCACGCTGAGGTGGCCGTCACGCGAGGCCACCTTCGCGGCGAGTTTGTCCGCGACCGCCTGGGCCCGGTTCTGCGGCACCATCCCGAACGACAGCGCGAGCACGTACCCGGTCTGCGTGTTGCCCGACACGGTCCCGTCGGCGGCGACGAACCTGGAGGTGAACGCCTGGGCCACCTGGTCGGCCAGGGTGCCGTAGGAGGCGGCGTCGGCGGTCCGCCCGGTGGCCGCGGCCATCCGCGACAGCAGCCTGGCGCTGTACCCGAAGTAGGCGGTGGAGATCAGGTCGTTCGCCGTGTTGTCGTTGACGTTCAGCCAGTCGCCGTAGGTGTCCTGGTTGCGGATCAGGTCGGAGCCCGAGGTGGAGCGCGAGTAGTCGACCCAGCGCTTCATCCCCGCGTAGTGCTCGTCGACGACGCGCAGGTCCCCGTACCGCTGCCACAGCGTGTAGGGCACGATGACGCCCGCGTCCGCCCAGCCCGCCTTGCCCGCGCCGCAGCAGACGTCCGGGACCACGTCGGTGAAGGCGCCGTCCGCGCGCTGCGCGTCGGTCAGGTCGTCGGAGAACTTGTCCAGCAGGCCGTGGACGTCGAAGTTGAACGTCGAGGTCTGCGCGAAGATCGCGATGTCCCCGGTCCAGCCGAGCCGCTCGTCGCGCTGCGGGCAGTCGGTGGGCACCGACAGCATGTTGGAGCGGGCGCCCCACACGATGTTGTGCTGCAGCTGGTCGACCAGCGCGCTGGAGGAGTCGAAGGTGCCGGTCGGCGCGCCCCCGGTCCAGGCGGCCCGGCCGGTGAGGCTCGCGGTGGTCGGCGTGCCGGGGAAGCCGGTCAGCTCCACGTACCGGTAGCCGTGCACGGTGAACCTCGGTTCGTACACCTCGTCGGCGCCGGTCCCGGCGAGGGTGAACCGGTCGGTCTGCCGGGCGGCGCGCAGGTTGGCGGTGTAGATCGTGCCGTCGGCGTTGAGCACCTCGGCGTGCCGCATGGTCACAGTGGTGCCCGCCGGGCCGCGTACCCGCAACCGGTTCCAGCCGGTGAAGTTCTGTCCCAGGTCGACCACCCACACGCCGGGCCTGGGCTGGGTCACCGACCGCGCGGCGATGTCCTGCTGCACGACCACGCCCGGGTCGACGGCCGACACGAGGTTGGGCTTCGCCTCCGCGCGCACCCGCACCGCGCTCCAGCTCGAGTCGTCGAACCCGGAGGCGTCCCAGCCGGTACGGGCGGCGCGGGCGTCGTACTCCTCGCCGTGGTAGAGGTCGTCGGCGGTGATCGGCCCCGGCGCGGTGCGCCAGGACGAGTCGGTCAGCACGGTGGTCTCGGTGCCGTCGGTGAAGCGGACCCGCAGCTGCGCCGAGTACCAGGGCTGGGTGCCGTACCTCTGGCTCCCGGCGAAGCCGAGCGACCCGGCGTACCAGCCCCGGCCGAGCTGCGCGCCGACGGCGTTGTCACCCTGGCGGACCAGCGAGGTCACGTCGAAGGCGCGGTAGGCCAGGCGCTTGTCGTAGTCGGTCCAGCCGGGGGCGAGGACCTCCTGGCCGACCCTCGTGCCGTTGATCCGGGTCTCGTGCAGGCCCAGCGCGGTGACCAGCAGCCGCGCCTCGGCCACCGGCTTGCCGAGCGAGAACCCCTTCCTGACGTACGGGGCGGCTTCGGCGGCCGTGACGTTCGAGGCCCACGGCCCCGAACCGTAGGCGGCGACGACCCGCGCGGCGGGCCAGGAGGCGTCGGAGAAGCCGGGCTGCTCCCAGCCGGACGGGCCGCTCTGCGCGGCCTTCCACGCCGCGTCGGTGACGATCCGGGTGGTGGCGCCGCCGATGACGACCTCCAGCGCGGCGATCGCCCCGGCCGGGGAGACGGTGGTGTTCTGGGTGGAGACGGCGAGCGTGTTGGTCCCGGCCTGGAGGCGGGAGGCGACGTCGACGACCGCGGCGGACTTCCAGGAGTCGGTGGCGCGGGGCGACGTGCTGACCTGGACGCCGTTGACCCACACGTCGGCGGTGTCGTCGCCGGTGACGGTGAGCCTGGCGCGGGTGATCGCCCCCGAGGGCAGCGTGAACTGGCGGCGCAGGAACCGGGTGGCCTGCGGCGCGCTCACCGCCGGGTCGCCCTCCGGGTACCAGATCCAGCTCGCGCCGAACAGGCTGGGCGCGCTGCCGGGCGCGCCGACGAAGGCCGCCCGCCACTCCGTCGCCGGGGCGAGCAGGCCGGTCTCGAACCAGTGCGCCGGGCCCCACCCGGCGGCGCGGCCCTGGGTGTCCCAGACCCGCACCCGCCAGTGGTAGCGGGTCTGGGAGGCCAGCGCGCCACCCCCGTAGACCGCGTCCACCGACTTCCCGGACACGACGCGCCCGCTGTCCCACACGTCGCCGGTACCGGCCTGCGCGCGGGCCTCCGTCGAGGCGACGATGATCTGGTACGCCGCCTGGACCTGGCCAGGGGTGTTCGAGGTGAGCTGCCAGCCGAACCGGGGCCGGGGGGCGTCGACGCCGATCGGGGCGACGCGGCGCTCGGTGACGGGCGCGGTGACCGCCAGCGGCGAGGCCGCGGCGAGGTCGGGGGCGACGACGTCGCTGTTCCAGGGGGTGATGCCGTACGCCCCGGATACGGCGGCGGCGGGCCAGGAGGAGTCGGCGAACCCGGGCTCGGTCCAGCCGGGGACGACCGTCTCGGCGGCCTTCCACGCGCCGTCGGTGACCAGCTCCACCGTGCCGCCCGCGGTGACGACCCGCAGCCTGCCGATCACCCCGGCCGCTCCGGCCGTGGTGTTGCGGGCCGCCACCGCGAGGGTGTTGGCCCCGGAGCGGACGGCCGCGGCGAGGTCGACGTAGAGCGACCGCCGCCAGGAGTGCTCGGCCCTGGGCGAGGTCGCGAGCGGGACCCCGTTGAGCCAGACGTCGAGGGTGTCGTCCCCGGTCGCGACGAGCTGCGCCTCGGTGACGGCGCCCGCCGGGACGGTGAACGTACGCCGCAGGTAGCGGGTCCCCGCGGGGACGGACTGCCGCGCGTCACCGCCCGGCGACCAGATCCAGTTGGCCCCGGCGAGCCCGACCGGGGCGGCGGCCCGCGCCGGGGCGGCGACGGCGGGCAGCAGCCCCGCCACCAGCGCGCAGAGGGCGAGTGTCCAGAGGACGGTGCGTAACCGGCCGGGGCGGAGGGAGGGGAATGGCATGCCGTCTCCTTGCGATCCGTGGGGGGCGAAAAGGCAGGGCGAACCAAGACGGAGTAAATCGATTTAAAGCTGACTGGACAGTAGATCAGCATTTCGTGACCGTCAATGGTCGATTAACGCGACATTTCCGACAGATCTTCACCCAGGTAAAACGTTTTTTGTTATTACGTTTTAATAGGCGGTTAGGGCAAGCCGAAACAGGTCCCGCGCCGGAGCGGCGCGGGACCCGAGCGACACATGCCGAACGACACGAGAGTGTCGGTATCCACCAAGACGCACAGACACTGACCGCCGACACCGTCGACACCGCTGACACCGCTGACACCGCTGACACCGCTGACACCGTCGACACCGTCGACACCGTCGACACCGTCGACACCGCTGATCGACCGCGTCCCGGGTACACCCACCGCGAGCACCCCGGCCAGGCGCGGCCCGCGGCCCGCGGACGAGGCCGCCCGCCCGGCCGTCCGGGTGACGTCCGCCCACCCGCTCTACCCCGGGTCGGCGCAGAGCTGGGAGGTCAGCGAGGTGCGGGCCCACTCCTCCCACGTGTCCGGTGACCAGCCGCGGTCGCGGACGAAGATCAGATAGAGCTGCGGGCTGAGCAGGCCGAACAGCAGGTCCGCCGCCATCTCGACGGAGAGGCCGGGACGGGCGTCGGGCTTGCCGGTCAGGGCTTCGGCCGCCGCGTGGTGCACGGTGTAACGCGGGTCGGGGCCGTCGGGCCACTGCGCGGCGATCTCAGGGTCGGTGGCCGCGGCAGCCGTGATCAGCGGCATGATCGGAGCGACCCGGCCCAGGATCTCGCGGGTGCCGCGGACGTGTACGCGCAGTTGCCCGGACGCGGTGGGCTCGGCGCACGCGGTGCGAAACCACTCACGATCCATGGTGGCGACAGGCTCGGCGTCCCCGGCGATGGACGTGTCGACGACGTCCTTGAACAGTGTGCGCTTGTTGTGGAAGACGAAGTAGACCGTCTGGACGGCCACCCCCGCGCTGTCCGCGATCTCCTGCAGGCTCGTCGCCCCGTAACCCCGCGCGACGAACAGCTCGCGAGCCGCCTCGACGATCTTTTCACGGGTGTGGCGTGAGCGCTCGGCCCGCTTGTCCGGCCGCTTGACCCTGTCCATGTCACGAGTATAAATATAGAGTGTGCCACTAGAGTTCAACTCTAAATTGTTGGAGGAGACGATGGACCGGCCCACCACCGCCCGGAAGCCGGGCACGGAACCGGCCTCACCGCGGCGAGACCGGGAGGAGGAGACCGTCCACCGCGCACTGGAGGGCTACTACCGCGCCGGCAAGCCGCCATGGGACACCGGCGTGACGCCGCCCGAGCTGGTCGCCCTGGTGGAGGGGCACGGCGCGCTGCCGCCCGGCCGCGCCCTCGAACTCGGCTGCGGCACGGGGACCAACGCCACCTACCTCGCGCGGCACGGCTGGGAGGTGGCGGCCGTCGACCTGATCGACCGCGCCGTCGACCAGGCCAGGGAGAAGGCCGAGGCGGCGGGAGTGACGGTACGGCTGCTGCACGGAGACGCCACCCGCCTCGACGAGCTGGACGTGCCCGGCCCCTTCGACCTGTTCTTCGACCTGAGCTGCTACTGCGGGATCCCGCTGCACCGCCGCGACGCCTACGCCGCCGGGCTCACCCACCGCGCCGCTCCCGGAGCACGGCTGCTGATGTTCGGGTACGGCCCCGAGCCGCTCGGCAACCCGACCACCGAGATCACGTCATGGGCGGCGGGCGTCACGGCCGACGAACTCCACGCCAGATTCGCCGGCTGGGAACTGCTCGACGTCACACCGGGCACCAACTCGGTGCCGACCTTCTGGTTCACGCTGCGCCGCGACGCCTAGCAGTACTTCGTCAGGTCGGTCCGATGGGCAAGGTATGTCGCGGTGGCGGTGGGACACGCATCGGCCGGATCGTCCACGGCGTCATCCAAGTCGCCTGAGATCGCCGAACAGGCGTCCACTCTCGTGCCGCTTGGCGACACAGAGCCGGAACGGCTCCGAGCCGATCTCCGGTGGGGCCGGAGATCGGCGGAAATCCGGGCGTCGAAACCGTCAGGCACGTCCCTCGACGAGGATCCCGTCGACCCGGCGCGGGATGCCCAGCGGGTTGTCGTCGCGCAGCTCGGGCGGCAGGAGCGCGGCCGGCCAGTCCTGGTAGGCGGTCGGCACCAGCCACCTGCGGATCGCGGCGGCGCCGACCGAGGTGTGGGCGGCGGCCGTGCTGGCGGGCCAGGGACCGCCGTGGTGCATGGCCCAGCGGACCGCCACCCCGGTTGGCCAGCCGTTCCAGATCAGCCGTCCGGCCTTCCTGAGCAGCACCTCCGCGCTCCCCCGCGCCTCGGCGGGGTCGGTCGCGTGGATCGTCGCGGTGAGCGAGCCGTCCAGCCTCTCCAGTACGGCGGGCAGGTCCGCGGGGTCGTCGTAGACCACCACGAGGGCGGCCGGGCCGAAGCACTCCTCCACGAGGTCGGGCAGGTCGGCGGCGAACGTCGCCAGGTCGGTGACGAACACCTGCGGGGTCACCGCGAACGCCCCCTCCCCCGGCTGCCCCTCGGCCAGCGGGGTGAGCTTGCCGAGCCTGGCCAGCCCGCGCAGGTAGCCGCCCTGCATCCGCTCGGTGAGCATCGGCCCGCCCACGGTTCCGGAGACGGCCTCGGAGACCGACACCAGGAGCTCGGTGTCGTCGGGGACGAACACCAGCCCGGGGTTGGTGCAGAACTGGCCGACGCCGAGGGTGAGCGAGCCGGCGAACCCCTCGGCGAGGCCCTCGCGGGCGGCCGAGGGCAGCACGACGACGGGGTTGACACTGCCCAGCTCGCCGTAGAACGGGATGGGGTCGGGACGCTCGGCGATGAGCGCCTGGATGGCCTTGCCCCCGGGGATGGAGCCGGTGAACCCCACGGCCGCCACGGACGGGTGCCCGGCCAGCCGCTTGCCCGCGTCGAGCCCGCGGACCAGGCCGAGCAGGTCCGGGTCGGGCAGGGCCCGCCGGATGATCTGCCACGACAGCTCCGAGGTGGCCGGGTGCCCGTCGTGGGCCTTGACCACCACCGCGCATCCGGCGGCGAGCGCCGAGGCCGTGTCACCGCCCGCGACCGAGAAGGCGAACGGGAAGTTGCTCGCCGCGAACACCCCGGCCACACCGGGCAGCGGGTGGTTCATCCGCCGCAGGTCGGGCACCGGCGGCTGGGCCGTCGCGTGGTCGATCACCGCCTCCACGTGCCCGCCGTCGCGCAGCACCTGGGCGAAGAGCCGGAACTGGCCCGCGGCCCGCCCCACCTCCCCGCGCAGCCGGGTCTCCCCGAGCGCGGTCTCCGCGTCGGCCGCCCGCCAGAGCTCCTCGACGTTCGCCTCCAGCGCCGCCGCGACCGCCTCCAGCGCCGCCGCCCGGTCCGCCGTACGCCAGGCACGCCCGGCCGCGAGAGCCGCCCCGACGATCGCGTCCACCTCGTCGTCCGAGGTCAGGGGGAAGGGATCGCCGGCGGACTCGCCGGTCCTGGGGTCGATTGAGTGGATCAAAACGAAAGCCTTTCCTCAACGGATCCTGCCACGCCGGACCATCCTCCTAAGGTAAGCGCTTTCCTTACCAGAGACCAACCGGCCGAGGCAGGTACGAAGCAGCCGTCCTCTCCCTCTACCCTGGCCGATCCCCTACGTGCATGCCCCGCCGATCCCCCTCAGAACGCCGCCGTAGGTCATCTTCGTGCCGCCGGGCCGGATGGCCACCTTTCCGGACGCGCGCGAGGGGCGCGAGGTGACGAGTCAGAACTCCGACCCCGGGCTTTCACGGACATGCCCGGATCACCGCAGGAAAAATCTGTCGGTTCCGGCTGATATCCATGATCACCCAGTGTTTCCGATCATCAGTGGAGCCGTGTCATGACGCCAGCGGGCAGATGGGACTACCTGGACCCGGCCACGAGGGCCGCCTACCAGCGGTTCGACGAGCTCACCGAGCGGGGACTCGACCCCGGCCCCGACGTCGACTGGCGGGTCTACGGCACCTACGCGCAGATGAGGCTCTGGCTCGGGCCGGAAGGCGGCCACGACTACGACGAGCGGGTGCTGCGCGTGGTCCGGTCGGTGGCCGGGCGCGACATCGACTTCACCTACCAGGAAGCGCACTACCTCATGGAACGGACGGGGTACTGGGTGCGGCTGGGGCACACCCGCTACGAGGAGCTGTTCCGGATCCCGCTCGCGGCGGTCCGCCGGTTCGACCACCGGCTGCGCCGGGACCTGCTGCGCGGGCTGATGTCGGCATCGCGGCTGAAGGACGCGCGGGCGCTCCTGGCCGGGCAGGTGACCGAGCTGCTCACCGAACCCGCCGAGCACGGCCCGGCCGGGGCGGTCCGGACCGAGATCGGGGACACCGACCCCTTCGCCCGCATGCTGGCCGAGGAGTACGGCCCGCGCCTGGCCGAGGTGCTGCCGCTGTTCCGCCACTGGAACACCGCCCGCTCGACCAGACCCAGCGCACGATGGCTCAGGAACGCCTCACGGATGCTCACCCCCGGCGCCATCGCCCTGGTCCGCGAGCTGCTCACGCGGCTGGTGGCCTACCGGGGTGGAGAACGGGTCGTCCGCCACGGCGACGAGGAGTGGCGGGACAAGGTCTTCCTCAAGGAGGAGACCATCGTCGTGGTACGCGGCATCCTGTGGACCTGCCAGGTCATCGACGAGCGCTGGGTGACCTCGCTCGTCACCGACGTCGCGATGACCTGCGGCACCGGCAGCAACGGGATGGGCTCCACGTGCCGCTGCGAACCCGTCACCAACGCCGCCGTCGGCGTCCTGGCCCGCAGGGGCGGCCTCGACGTGATCGTCCCGCTGTCCAGGATCCAGGCGAAGGTGCGCGCGAGGTCCGTACAGAGGAATCTGAGCCTCGCCCTCGACGCGGTGGCCGACGAGAACGGGCTGACCCGCGAGCAACTGCTCGACCGGACGGTCCCCACCTTCGGCCTGGACACCGACGGCGTCCGCGAGGAGCAGATCGGCGACTACCGGGTCAGGCTGTGCGCCGACGTGCCCGCCCTGCGCTACGTGAACGCCGCCGGCAAGACCGTCAAGTCGCTGCCGAAGGATCTGCGCGCGGAGCTGTCCGATCTGCGGGCCGTCCTGAAGGAGCTCAAACTGGCCCAGGCGGCCGAGCGGTCCCGCCTGGAACAGGCGATCGTCCACGAACGGACGTGGCGCTGGAGTGAGGTGACCGAGTACTTCCTCGACCATCCCGTCACCGGCCCCTACGCCCGCACCCTGCTCTGGCAGATCGCCGGCGGCCCCGCGGCCCTGCCGGTCAAGACCGCCGACGGCTGGGAACTGGCCGGCCACCGACCCGCCCCCGACGCCGTGGCAGGCCTGTGGCACCCGATCCACGCGACCGCCGACGAGGTGGCGGCGTGGCGCGACCGTCTTCTTGAGAATGGTGTACGCCAGCCGTTCAAGCAGGTCTTCCGCGAGCTCTACCTGCTGACCCCCGCCGAGGAGCGGACCGGCACCTTCTCCAACCGTTTCGCCGGCCACGTCCTGCGCTACGGCCAGGCCCGGACCCTTCTGGGCCAGCGCGGCTGGACCGGCCGGTCGATCGGCAACTGGGACTACGTGAACGGCGGCGACCAGGGCGAGGTGGTGCGCGACCTGGCGGGCTGGCAGGCCCGCTGGGCCATGCACATCGTCTCCGCCCCCGGGGAGGGGACCACCATGCTGTGCGCCACCGAGGGCATCACCTTCCACCGCGACGGGCAACCGGCGTCGATGGCCGATCTGCCGCCGCTGGTGCTGTCGGAGATCCTCCGCGAGGCCGACCTCGCCGTGGGTGTGGCCTCCGTCGCCCGCGACGACCAGGCGCTGACCGGCCACGAACGCTACTGGCACTCCCACGGCTTCGGCGAGCTGGCGGAGACGGCCAGGACCCGGCGCGAGGCGCTGGTACGGCTGCTGCCGAAACTGAAGATCGCCTCGCGGGTGGAGCTGACCGACAGATTCCTTCTCGTACGGGGTGACCTGAGGACGTACAAGATCCATCTAGGGTCGACGAACATCCTGATGGAGCCCAACGACACGTACCTGTGCATCGTCCCGGCGAACGGGCGCGCGGCCGGATCGGAGTTCCTGCCGTTCGAGGACGACGGGGGGACGCTGTCGGTGATCCTTTCGAAGGCGTACCTCCTGGCCGACGACACGGCGATCACCGACCCGACGATCACCCGGCAACTCGGCTGAACGACCGTCGTAGGGTCTCGCCGCGTCGCGATCTCCGCGTGCGGCCGGCGCTGCCGACCGGCTCCATGACGTCGCCGTACGGCGACGAACCGGTGGTCATCGGCGAGGCGTTCTGCCGGTCAGGCCGACATCGAGAGCGCCTCTTCGATGTCCCGCGCGCCAGGCGCGCGCATCCGGTCGAGCAGCCTGGCCACCTTCCGGAGGTCCCGGACGGCGTAGGTGTTCACGGCCACGGCGTCGGGCGCGACGCTGAGCGCCGTCTCCGTCGCGGCTCCGGCCTCACTCGCGATCACATGGGCACGCGCCAGGCATGCCCCGAACCACGCGCGGTCGCGCCGGTACGACTCCGGAAGCCTTGACAGCCCTTGTTCAAGAAGCGTCACCGCGCGCCGACCGTCGCCGAGCTCCAACTCGGCCATACCTCGTTGCATGAGGAACCAGCCCTCGTCATAGAAGTACATCCACGGCGGCTCGTCGTCGGGACGCTCGGCCGCGCTCTTGATGAGTTCCTCGGCCTCACCGAGCAGGGAGCGCGTGGCCTGCGCTTCCCCCATCTGCGCGTGTCCGCGAGCGGCCATCTGGGCGGCCATGCCCCGCACGCCACGGGTTGTGCGGCCGTCGTGCCAGCGAGACGCCTCGGCCAGCCGTACGCAGCGCTGTGGATCCCCGACACTCCATGACAGGTGCGCCCGCATGTTGAGCGTCGTAGCGGCCAGGGCTGCGTCTCCCGCCTCCAGCGCCCAGCCGTGGGAGCGGTCGTACCACGCCAGCGCGGCGGCCAGATCGCCGGAGTCCTGACACATCCACGCGAGGAACTGGGCGTACTGGGCGGCCATGCTCACCATCCGGTCGCCCGGCGCCCCGGACACGCCCCGGGCGAGATCGGTCACGGTGGAGAGCTGCGCGCGGACCACGGGCATGAGAGGACGGCTGCCCATCGTGTCCTCGGCGCGGCGATGCTCGGCGAGGCAGCGCTCCAGCCATTCGATCGTTTCCAGGTCCACCCGTCGCGGTTCGCCGATCGCCTTCGTGATCCGTTCGTACAACTCCGGGTCGGGCGCGAGAGACGGCAGGGCGAGAGCGGGAAGCGGCATGTCCGCAGACCCGAACAGCTCGGCCTCACTCAGCCCGAACACGCGGCACAGCAGCGTTCGGTACGGCTCGTCCGGCTGGTTGTGCCCGGCCTCGTACGCCTTGATCCGGCGTATGACGGACTCCGTGGACGGCAAGGCGGTGTGCCCGTCGGCCGCCTTGATGAGCTCGCGCGCCATCTCGCGCTGACCCCACAGCCGATCGTGCCGTTCGGTGCGTAACCGTAAGGCCCATCCAGGCAGGTCATCAGCGGCCATGAGCGCACCTCCGTGGGATGAGGGACATCCGCCTGTCCCCCAGTGTCCCCCACGTGCACCTGTACCGGGCAGGTTACGCAGCGTTTGGATGTGAAGAGACGCGACAGAAAAGCGGAGCCCGCCACCGGTAGCTGACACCGGGACGGGCCCCTTGATCAGGAAGGCTCTCCTGACCCGTGAACAACCCTAATGCTCCGGTTCTCGACCGAACTGCAGCAAGGCACTGCGCTTGCTTCACCGACGCGCCGCCTCTGCCGATGGGCTGCGCCGGCTGCGGGCACGCCCCCTACGCGCACGGCTGCCCCGGCCGAAGCGCCGACCACGAGTACACACAGCCGTCCGGTGCGCTGATGGCCGAGCGCCTCGACTCGCGCCACCGGCTCGGCATCGGCCATGGCTGTTCCCCGGACACCCCTCCGTCCTGGCGGCACCAGCCCTGCCGGCGAGAGGTCGCGGCATGAACGCGACCTCGCAGTACGATCCCACCAGCAGGCGCGGCGATGTGTCCCCGTCCCAGACGTGCGCCGCCGCGCCGCCGACCACCGAATCGCCGCCCGCCTTACGCCGCGCCGAGGACTTGGCCGCCGTCCTGGACGACGTCTACGGCATCAAGGCCGACGTGCACGAGCTGCGCTCCGGCAACGCCATCGTGTCCGTCTTCCTCGGGCTGCTGGCCTACACCGACGGCGAGAGGTTCTGGTGGACCGGCCCCGAGCTCAGCGACTCCGGCGCGCCCCTCCTCAGCTCCGAGCTGACGCTGCCCCTCGCCGCCGAACAGCTCGCCGAGCACCACACGATCCTGCGCGCCCGTCCCGCCACCAGCGTGCTGGAGAGCGAACTGCCACTGCTCGCCGACGCCCTCACGGCCGACCATGTCGTCCCGCGATGACGCCGACGCGACACGCGCCGCCGAACAGGTGCAGCGGTACGCACCCACCTGGTGGATCATCTGGAGCCTGCGTTTCCGCCGGTTCGAGGCATGGGAGTGCACCGACCCGGCCCGGTGCCGCACCGTCCACGCCAGTAGTGCCGCCGAACTGTGGGACCGCATACAGCGGGTAGATCTCGACCTGTGGCGAACCAGGCCCTGAGCCGATCAACGCTCCGAGAACAGCGCGACGGCACGGCGACAGCCTCCGGTGCCGTCGCGCCCATACCCCTCGCAAGCGGTGGTGCGCGGCCAAGAGCCGCAGCGATCGCCCCGGCCAAGGCTTGGGAAGCATATGGCTGGCCGTTGACATCCATGGGACAGCGCGGGATCGAATGACCAGGTAGCGAAGGTTCGTGCTCCCCGCAGGGAGATCTCCGAGCTGAAACGCTCATCCAGATGGGTGAGACGCCCACCGAGCGTCACCGCGTCCCGGACACCAGGCCGGAGCGGAACCAAACGCAAGCTCTCAATGGCCCACAGCAGGTCAGGGGCAGGAGAAATCCGGACATGACCGATCTACGTGAATGCGTCGAAGAGCTGGACAAACTCGAAGACACCATAACCGGCATGCGATGCAAGCTGAGCCGTGAGATCCGCCGGCAGCGCCGGTTCGCCGCCGACGCCTCCCACGAGCTGCGTACTCCCATCGCGGGCCTGCGCGTCTCTCTCGAAGAGGCCGCGCTCAACCCCCAGAACACCGACCTGGAGAATCTTCTCTCGCACGCGCTGAGCAACGTCGACCGGCTGCAGGCGATCGTGACCGACCTGTTCGTTCTCGCGGAGCTGGAGGCGAGCACGGGCGCCGGCGAGTGCCAGGCGATCGACCTGGCCAAGATCTTTCAGATGCAGGTCTACCGGCGGGTGGACCAGCACAGGATCAACCTGCGTTGCCGGCCGGGAATCCTCGTGAAGGCCGCTCCGGAGAAGATCGGCCGGATGCTCGCCGAGCTGCTCGACAACGCCCAGCGCCACGCCGAACACGTCGTGGAGGTCGAGCTGAGCAACGATTCCCGCTACGCCGTCCTGACCGTCGCCGACGACGGTCCCGGCATCGCCGAAGCCGACAGGCAGCGCGTCTTCGACCGGTTCATCCGGCTGGACGAGGCCCGCTCCCGCGATCTCGGCGGCACCGGCCTGGGCCTGACGATCGCCCGCGACATCGTCAGTTCCCACGGCGGCACGATCCACGTCGAGGACTCCTCGCTGGGCGGCACCCGCTTCGTCGTCCGCCTTCCCCTGGCCAGCCCGGCCGTGTCCATGTCCTCGGCCGGCGTGTCGGGCAACGGCCATCGCGGCGGCTGACCTACCGGCCGTGACACGAGCCGGACTGCCCTGCAAAAGATCTCCCGATCAGGGAAGTACAGCCTCCCAGCGGGCGATCACGGTCTTGCCCCCGGCCGTCACCGTCACGTTGTCCCCCGCCTTACCCAGGGCCGCGCGCAGCGTGGTCGCCTCGCCTCCCCGGTAGGTCAGGGTGCCGAAGTTGCCGCCGGTCCCGGCCTCGATCGGCGTGGTGACGCCCTCGGGCCAGGTCGCCTGCCGGATGGGCCGGGCGCTCGGGTCCTCGTACATCGTCACCGTGATCGGCGCGGTGACGTCGGGGGTGCCGGTGGAGCGGATCCTGGCGGTCAGCTTCGAGAGGCGCTCGGTCGCGGTGACGACCGGCGCGTCCTCCGGCGTCGGCGTCCCCTCCAGCCGGGTCTCGTGGGTCTTCCCACCGGAGTCGATCACGGTGACGACCGCGAAGGGCTGGTCGGTGGCCCCTCCGGTACGGTCGATCGTGCCCTCCCGCCCGGCCAGGGATTCGACGAGCCCGGCCCGCAGGTCGCGCAGCTCGGCCTCCGGGAGCGGGACGGCGACGAGCTCCGCGTCGCGCAGCGAGACGGCCCGCCCGTCGGCGGTGACGCTCATGCTGTCGCCGCCCTCGCACGTCATCCCGCCGCAGCTGACGTACCGGACGACGACGGCACCCGGCCGTTCCCCGGCGGGCGCGGCGGTCTCGACGGCGGCGGTGGTGCCGTTTCCCGAGCAGCCGATCACGAGGAGGAACGGGAGCAGGACGGCGGTCCGCAGAAAACGCATCACACCCCGGAAACGGATCGGGCACCCGGGCGGTTCACGCCCCACCGAGGTACGCGATCCCCCTCCCGGACCTTCCCGGACCTTCCCGGCCCTCTTCGGACCTCGTCGGACCGGTGGGCCGTACACCGGTGAGGGTCAGCTCACCAGGAGCATGACCCCGGCGGAGCCCAGGGCGACGACCTTCACGATCTCCAGGGCGATGTAGGCGTGGTGGCCCTTCGAGCGCGGCGCGTCCCGTCCGGCGAGGATCCGGTTGGATCTGCGCATCAGCCGTGGCCGTACCACCGCGAGTTGCACGGCCAGGGTCACGACCGCGACCGCCGCCGGGGTGACGGCGCCGGCCGGTGGGAGGCCGGAGACGACGGCGGTCTCGACCGCCAGCACGCTCAGGAGCACGGCGGCGAGCACGGTCTCGGCCGTGTTGAGGGCGCGGAAGACCAGCCGCCCGATGCCGAGCCCGATCTTCGTGGTCACACCGGGGGCGCGGAACTTCAGCGGCGCCTCCAGGAACGAGATCGCCAGCACCATGCCGAGCCAGACGAACGTCACGGCGGCGCCGATGGAGAGCGCCTGCATCTCGCTCATGACGTGCCCTCCCCCCGGCACTCCTCCACGCGGGCCCGGCCCAGCACGTCCAGACGTCGTCGTCCGATCACTTGGGTCATGGACTTGAGTTTATACAAAAAGTTATTGTATAAATAGGGGGAACGAGAGGAAATCTCATGGACGACCAGGAACTTGACGTACGCGCCCTGCCCAAGCCCGACAAGCATCCGACGATCTTCGCGACCTACGGGGCCCTCGCCGTCGGCGGCTCCTTCGTGCTGGTCAACAACCACGATCCCCGGCACCTGCACGACGAGTTCGACGCCGAGTACCCCGGCGGCTACGGCTGGGACTATCTCGACAAGGGCCCCAAGGTTTGGCGGATCCGGATCACCAAACTGGCCGCCACCCCGCTGCCCCGCGTCCTGCACGACACCGGCACGGTCACCCCTGGCGTGACCGGCGCGGCCTGGAAACTGGGGATGCGCGAGCGCGACCTGGACGCCAACGTGATCCAGCTCGCCCCCGAGGCCACCATCGACGCGCACACCGGCCCGGACCTCGACGTCCTGCTGCACGTCCTGCACGGCACCGGCCTGCTCACCACCGAACTCGACACCCTGGACCTGCGGCCCGGCGAGCTGGTGTGGCTGCCGAGGCGGTCCAGGCGCGCCTTCACCGCCGGGCCCGACGGGCTGAGCTACCTCACCGTCCACCGCGGCCGTCAGGCCCTGGTGCTGGCGCCCGTCGTCGGAAGCCCCGTCCGATGACCACGGTCCCGCTCCCGCCCGAGTCGCAGACGACCGGCCGCGAGCCGCAGACAGCCGGCCCCGGGCCGCGGACGACCGGCCCCGCACCACGAGCGGGCGACTCGAACCCATCGGCGACCGGCCCTGGACCACGCCCGACCGGCGGGGCGTCCCTGCCGGGCGACCGCGCCGACGGTGACGCGCCGGGCCACTCCCTCCTCGCCCGCCTGGGCAAACGCGTCCTGCGCCCCGGCGGTGCCGAACTCACCCGGGTCCTCCTGGCACGGGCGGAGATCACCGGTGCCGACGTGGTCGAGTTCGCCCCGGGCCTCGGGCGTACCGCGCGGGAGATCCTCGACCGGCACCCGCGCTCCTACCTCGGCGTCGAGCAGGACCCGGTGGCGGTGGCCGCGGTCGGCCGCGTCGTCGCCGGGCACGGCACCGCCGTCCTCGGCGACGCCGCCGCCACCGGGCTGCCCGACGCCTCGGCCGACGTGGTGATCGGCGAGGCCATGCTCACCATGCGGAGCGACTGGGCGAAGGACACCGTCGTCGCCGAGGCCGCCCGCCTGCTGCGGCCCGGCGGCCGCTACGCCATCCATGAACTCGGGCTCACTCCCGACTCGCTGCCCGAGCCGGTCAAGACGGGCATCCGCCAGGCTCTCGCCCGGGCCGTCAAGGTCAACGCCCGCCCTCAGACGATCACCGAATGGCGGTCCCTGCTCCAGGCGCACGGACTGGTCGTCGAGCGGGTCGACACCGCGCCCATGGCCCTGCTGCGGCCCCGGCGGATCGTCGCCGACGAGGGCCCGCTCGGCGCGCTGCGCTTCGTCCGGAACCTGCTCGCCAATCCCGACGCCCGCCGGCGCGTCCTCGCCATGCGCCGCACCTTCCGCCTTCACCGCGACCACCTGATCGCCGTCGCCGTCATCGCCAGAAAACCCTCGCCGGACCCCTGACCGCCGTCGCCGTCATCCCCGGAAAACCCTCACCGGACCCCTGATCGCCGTCGCCGTCATCCCTGGAAAACCCTCACCGTCGCCCTCGTACCGCCGTCGGGCCCCTGACCGCCGTCGCCGTCATCGCCCGCGAACCGCCGCCGGGCCCCTGACCGCTCATCGGCTCGCCAGGGGGCACCGGGGGGCGCCGGGGGGTGGGTGACACGGAAGGGAGCGTCAGGAACGGGCGGCCTCGGCGGTCGTCCTGGCCCAGCGGTAGTCGGCCTTGCCCGCCGGGGAACGGACCATCTCGTCGACGAAGGCGAAGACCCTGGGCACCTTGTAGCCGGAGATCTTCTCCCGGCAGTGGGCCTCCAGTTCCTCGGCCGTCGGCGACGTGCCGGGGCGCGGCTCGATCACCGCCGCGACCCGGTTGCCCCACCGCTCGTCCGGGATGCCGGTCACCACCGCGTCGAAGACCGCCGGGTGGCCCTTGAGCACCGCCTCGACCTCCTCGGGGAAGACCTTCTCCCCGCCGGTGTTGATGCAGGCGGAGCCCCGGCCGAAGATCGCGATGGTGCCGTCCTCCTCGACCTTGGCCATGTCCCCGGTGAGCAGCCAGCGGACGCCGTTCCTGTCCGTCACGAAGGTACGGGCCGTCTTCTCCTCGTCCTTGTAGTAGCCGGAGGCGATGCGGCCGGTCCTGGCCACGGTGCCTATCTCCTCCGAGCCGGGCTTGACCGGTTCCAGGACCTCGTTGAGCACGGCCATGGTGGCCTGGGGGTTCGCCTGGTAGCGCAGCCCGGACTCGGGAGAGGAGCCGGGCACCGCCGAGGCGGTGTAGCCGGACTCGGTGGAGCCGAAGCTGTCGATGAGCATCTTGCCGGGCAGCAGCTCCTCCAGGCGCTCGCGCACCGAGCCGCTGAGGATCGCGCCGGTGGAGCTCAGCACGAACAGCGAGGACAGGTCGTAGGCGCCGGTGGCGATCTCCTCGACCAGCGGCCGGGCCATCGCGTCCCCGGTGATGTTGAGCGTCAGCACCTTCTCCCGCTCGATCGTCCGCAGTACGTCGGCCGCGTCGAACTTGCGGACGTACGCGATCGTGCCGCCCATGCACCAGGTGATGAAGGTGCCCATCTGGGCGGCGCCGTGCATGAGCGGGGCCGCGGCCATCATGGTCATCTCGCTCGCCTCGACGGCCGCCTCGACCACCTCGGCCGGGGTGGCGCGCGGCTCGCCGTAGGGGTTGCCGCCGCCGAAGGCGAAGAACAGGTCCTCGGTGCGCCACATCACGCCCTTGGGCATGCCGGTCGTGCCGCCGGTGTAGATGATGTAGAGGTCGTCGCCCGACCGCTCGGGGAACCCGCGCGTCTCCGGCTGCCCGGCCAATGCCTCCTCGTACGGCACCGCGCCCTCGACCTGGGACGGTCCGCCCACCGCGATCAGGTGTTCCAGGGCGGGGGCGTCCGGGGCGGTGGCCGCCACCCGGGCGTCGAACTCCACGTCGAACAGCAGGGCCACGATGTCGGAGTCGCGGTAGAGGTAGAGCAGCTCCGCCTCGACGTAGCGGTAGTTCACGTTGACCGGCACCGCCCGGATCTTGAGGGCGGCCAGCAGCGCGGCCACGTACTCGATGCCGTTGTACAGGTGGATCCCGACGTGCTGCCCGGGGCGCACCCCCCTGCCCTGGAGGAAGTGCGCGAGCCGGTTGGCGTGCGCGTCCAGTTCGGCGTAGGTCATGCGGTGGTCCCCGCAGATGACGGCCGTGCGCCCCCCGACCGCGTCGGCGACTCCTTCGAACAGATCCGCGTGGTTGAACTCCATTCGCACCCCTCCTGGGGGATCAGGGTTTGTCGCTGCCGACCATCCACATCGCGAAGAACTGCGCGCCTCCCCCGTAGGCGTGCCCGAGGGCCCGCCTGGCGCCGTCCACCTGGTGCTCCCCCGCCATCCCCCGCACCTGGAGCGCCGCCTCGGCGAACCGGATCAGCCCGGAGGCGCCGATCGGGTTGCTCGACAGCACGCCGCCCGAGGCGTTCCACGGGGTGTCGCCGTCCAGGGCGGTGGCCCCGGACTCGGTGAGCTTCCAGCCCTCCCCCTCGGCGGCGAAGCCGAGGTTCTCCAGCCACATCGGCTCGTACCACGAGAAGGGCACGTACACCTCCGCCACGTCGATCTCCCGGCGCGGGTCGGTGATCCCGGCCTGCCGGTAGACGTCGGCGGCGCAGTCCTTGCCGCCCTGCGGGTTCACGGTGTCGCGGCCCGCGCGGAAGATCGGCTCGGAGCGCGAGGCCGCGCCGAGCACCCATGCCGGAGTGCTGCCGGTGAGCTTGTCCTCCGCGGCCAGCACCATCGCGCAGGCGCCGTCGGAGGACGGGCACGTGTCGAGGTAGCGGATCGGCTCCCAGAGCATCGGCGTCGACTCGACCATCTTCTGGTCGATGCCGGGGATCCTCAGGTGGGCGTACGGGTTCTTCAGCGCGTTGCGCCGGTCCTTGACGGCCACCAGGTGGCCGATGTGCTCGGGGGCGCCGGAGCGGCGGATGTACTCGCGGATGTGCGGGGCGAAGTAGCCGCCCGCGCCGACGACCAGCGAGGCGCTGAACGGCAGGTGGGTGGAGAGCGCCCAGGTCGCGTTCGACTCCGACTGCTTCTCGAAGGCCACCACCAGCACCCGGTCGTGCACGCCGCCCTGGATCAGCGAGGCGCCGACGAGCGCGGTGGACCCGCCGACCGACCCGGCCGTGTGGACCCGCATCATCGGCTTGCCCGCGGCGCCCAGCGCGTCGGCGAGATATGCCTCGGGCATCATCACGCCCTCGAACAGGTCGGGCGCCTTGCCGATGACGACCGCGTCGATGTCCTTCCAGGTCAGGCCCGCGTCCTCCAGCGCGCGCAGCGCCGCCTCGCGGACCAGCCCGGCGAGGGAGACGTCGCGCCGCTTGGTCGTGTAGTGGGTCTGGCCGACACCGATGACGGCACAAGGGTTGCCCATGGTCTTCTAAGCCTCCATCACGGTGACGAGGTTGTGCTGGAGGCAGGGGCCGCTCGTGGCGTGCCCGAGGGCGCGGCCCGCGGTGCCGTCCATGATGCGCCCGGCCGCCTCGCCGATCCTGATGAGGCCGGTGGCCATGACCGGGTTCGCGGCGAGCGGGCCGCCGCTGGGGTTGACGCGGGTGCCCTCGGGGAGCTCCAGCGCCTCGCGCAGGACGATCTCCTCGTGGCTGAACTGGACGTGCAGCTCGGCCACGTCGACGTCACCCTTGCCGACCCCCGCCGCGCGTGCGGCGTCGGCGGCGGAGGTCGACCGGGCGAGATCCCTCATGCCCAGGTAATGCGGCTCTATGCGGTGGGCGATCCCCGTTATCCACGCGGGCCGCTCGCACAGCTCCCTGGCCAGGTCACCGGCCGCCAGCACCACCGCGGCGGCGCCGTCGGTGATCGGGGCGATGTCGTACGGCCGCAGCGGCGCGACCTCCGCCTCCTCCCCGGCGGGGTCGGGCAGGTCGAGGGCGTAGGGGTTCGCCCTGCCGTCGGCGCGGCTGCGCCGCACGATCTCGTCCAGCTCGGCCCGGCCGGCCCCGGTGGCCGACGCCTGCAGCGCCGCGAAGGAGACCTGGTCCAGCCCGAGGGGGGCGAGGTAGTACGGGTCCAGCTGGAGCGTCATGATCTCCCGCAGGTCCCCCTGGGACGACTTGCCGAAGCCGTAGACCAGGGCCGAGTCGACGTCGCCGTGCTGGAGCCTCACCCAGGCCTCGTACAGCGCCCAGGCCGCGTCCATCTCGACGTGGCTCTCCGAGATCGGCGGCCAGGCGCCGAGCGCGTCGAGCGCGGAGACGAACGAGAACGGCGCGCCCGCCAGGTAGTCGCACGAGCCCGAGCAGGTGAACCCGAACCTGCGCAGCCCGGTGGCGGCCCTCACCTCCTCCAGCGGGGGCAGGATGAGCTCGGCCTCGCTCTGTCCCTCGTCGACGGCACTGTGCCGGGTCTGCGCGAACGCGACGACCGCTATCTCCCGCATCTACAGCTCCGCGTCCGGCTCGCCGGTGGGGGCGAACCACTTGATGTTCGACATGGACATCGTCCGCTCCTCCTCAGGCACCCACACGGCCCGCACCCGCATGCCCTGGCGCACCTCGTGGGCCGGGATCCCGCCGACCAGGGCGATCATCGGGATGTCGGTGCCGTCGAGCTGGATGTACGCCGAGACGAACGGCACCTCGGGGGCCCGGGGGTCGGGCAGGTTGTTGATGGCGAAGGTGGTGATCGTGCCGGTGTCCGGGACGACCGTCTCCTCGGTGATCGCCACCCCGCACTCGGGGCAGGACAGTCGGTAGGGCACGTAGACCTTGTGGCAGCTGCCGCACCGGCAGCCGATGAACACGCCCTCGGCGACCCCCTGAAGGAAGCGGGTCAGCGCCAGGCCGGGCGTCACGGTGTACTCGGCGCTGACCTCGGAGACGATCCTGGTGACCTCGGGGACGAAGCTCTCGATGTCGGTGATGTGCCCGGTGCGCCCGGCCCGCCAGCGGGGGCGCACCCGCAGCCCGGGGCGCATCGCCCTGGCGTCCCCGGCGTCCACCGCGTGCACCAGCGAGGTGTCGGCGCCGTCCAGCCGGATCAGGGCCCAGGCGAACGGCCGGTCCAGCGGGTGGTTCTTCCTGGGGGTGGTCACCCACGCCCAGCTCTCCACGGTTCCGGCGGGGCCGACCTCGACGAACTCGTCCGTCACGGAGTCGCCGGTCTCCGGGTCGTACTCCAGCGGCGGCACCAGCGTGCGCCCGGCCGCGGTGCGGACCCCGACGAGCCGCCCGTCCCGCAGCTCGGTGAGGAAGCGCCCGATCACCGGTCCCGTCGTGCGCGTGTACCCGCCGGGGAACTCCAGCACGTGCCGCGCCCGCAGCGGCGCCGGAGTGTCTTCGCTAGATGGCACGTTCGTGTCCCTCCCAGTACGGGTCACGCAGCTTGCGTTTGAGGAGCTTGCCGTTGGGTTCGCGGGGCATCTCCGCGATGAAGTCGACGGATTTCGGCCACTTCATCTTCGACAGGCGGCCCCGCAGCGACTCGATGAGCTCGGCCGCCAGCTCGGGTGAGGGGGCGACACCGGCCGCGGGCTCGACCACGGCCTTGATCTGCTCGCCCCACTCCTCGTCGGGGATGCCGAACACGGCCACGTCGGCGATCTTGGGGTGGACCATGAGCTCGTTCTCGATCTCGGCCGGGTAGATGTTGGTCCCGCCGGAGATGATCATGTCGGCCTTGCGGTCGCAGAGGAAGAGGTAGCCCTCCTCGTCCAGGTAGCCGATGTCGCCGACGGTGAAGTGGTCGCGCAGCCGGTTGGCCGCGGTCTTCGCCGGGTCGCCCTTGTACTCGAACTGGACACCCAGCATCTTCATGTAGATGGTGCCGGGGGTCCCGGTCGGGACGGGCTCCAGGTTCTCGTCCACGATGAGCAGCTCGCTGATCGGCCAGGCGGTGCCGACGGTGCCGGGGTGGCTGCGCCAGCCCTCCGGGGTGGCGATGGTGCCGCCGCCCTCGGTGGCCGCGTAGTACTCGTAGATGCAGTCGCCCCACCACTCCAACATCGCCCACTTGACGGGGACCGGGCAGGGGGCGGCGGCGTGGATCATCCACCTGAGCGAGGAGAGGTCGTACTTGGAGCGCACGTCGGCGGGGAGCGCGAGCAGGCGCTTGAAGTGGGTGGGGACCATGTGCGAGTTGGTCACCCGGTACTTCTCGCAGAGCCGGAGCGTCTCCTCGGCGTCCCACTTGTCCATGTAGACGAGGGTGTGCCCCATCTGCAGGGCCGTCCCCCCGAACTGGGTGACGGCGGTGTGGTAGTTCGGCGAGGTGACCAGGTGGACGTTCTCCTCGCCCGGGGTGATGCCGAACAGGGTGAGCAGGAACGTCATCAGCCCGGCGGCCTCGTCCGGGTCCATGCCGCTGAGCGGGCGGCGCACGCCCTTGGGCTTGCCGGTGGTGCCGGAGGTGTAGTGCATGGTGGCGCCGGCCGTACGGTCGGCGGGGGCGGTGTCCGGCTGCCCGGCGGTCAGCTCCTCGACGGGCCGCGCCCCCTCGACCCGCCCGAACGCGAAGAGGCGTTCGGCGGCGAGGCCCGACTCGGCGGCGCCGCGCAGGCCCTCCTCGGCGTAGCGCTCGTGGACGAAGAAGGCGCGCGCCTCGCTGTCGGCGACGATGTAGCCGATCTCGGGGCCGGTGAGGTGCCAGTTGATCGGTGTGTAGTACCAGCCGGCCTGCAGGGCGGCGAGATAGAGGGTGAGCCCGTCGGAGCCGTTGGGCACCAGCCCGCAGACACCGTCGCCCGCCTTGAGGCCGAGTTCCCTCAGGCCGTGGACGAGACGGTTGGCGCGGGCGAGCAGGTCGCCGGCGCGGTGTTCGGTACCGTCCGGATCGACGGCGGCCACCCAGTCGGGGTCCGCCTGCGCCAATCTCCAGAAACCGAGCGTACCCATCGGAAATCCTCTCGGTGGAAAGGCCTCGGCACGGCGGAGTGAATCACGTTCTCTTTATCGCGACAAGCCCTGGCGGAACGGGGTATTCAGAACAAGAATCTGTTCTTGTACGCATGGGCAGACTAACCCCGTGAGGTACGCCTAGCAAGCGCTTGACTCAGCCCGTGCCCCACCCTTTCAATGCAGGATCGGCACCCCTTCGCCCGCCCTCTCGGGGAGCCGGGCGGGAACGCCACGAGTCCAGAATTTCCCATCAGGCACCTGGTGAATCAACGGAGGTCGTCCCGTGGAACTCCTGCCGATCAGCACGCCGCACTGCCGGGTCGAGCGTGACGGTCACGTCGTGGTCGTCACCATGGACCGGCCGGAGGCGAAGAACGCGCTCTCCACCGACATGCTGGTCGGCCTGGCCGACGCCTGGGCGTACGTCTCGGAGGAGCCGGAGGTCCGCGTCGCCGTGCTCACCGGCGCGCACGGGACGTTCTGCGCGGGCGCCGACCTGAAGGCGATGGGCAGCCCGTCGCAGGACGCCCGGGTGCGGGAGCGGGCCGCGGCCATCCCCGACTTCCACTGGAAGGGCCTGCTGCGCGACTCCGGCGCGCTGCCGACGAAGCCGATCGTCTGCGCGGTCGAGGGGTACGCGGTGGCCGGGGGCACCGAGCTGCTCGTCGGCACCGACATGCGGGTGGTCGCCGAGTCCGCCACCCTCGGCCTGTTCGAGGCCCGCCGCGCCCTCTTCCCCATGGGCGGCTCCGCGATCCGCCTGCCCCGCCAGATCCCGTACGCCTTCGCCATGGACATCCTGCTCACCGGCCGCGCCGTCACCGCCCGGGAGGCGCTGGCCATGGGCCTGGTGAACCGGGTCGTCCCCGACGGGGAGGCGCTGACGGCCGCCCTGGAGATCGCCGCCCAGATCGCCGAGTGCGGCCCCCTCGCCGTCCAGGCCATCCTGCGCACCTACCGCGAGACCCTGGGCCTGCCCGAGGCCGAGGCCCTGAAGGTCTCCGACACCATCGGCTGGCCCGTCATCGGCTCCGAGGACGCCAAGGAGGGCTCCCGAGCCTTCCGGGAGAAGCGCCCGGCCGCCTACCGGGGCGAATGACCCCCTTCATGGTTTTCCCGTACGGCGGTCTTCCGCGCGATCTCGTACACGGCCTGGGATAGTGACCGTGTGCGCACGATTCACATCGAGGCCAAGCCGGATCACCTCCTTCGCCTCGCCCGCCTGAAGGACCCGGTGGGCGCGGTCGCGGAGATGATCTGGAACGCGCTGGACGCCGAGGCCTGCACCATCACGGTGGACGTCGAGACCAACGAACTGGGCGGCATCGAGTACGTCAGCGTCGGCGACGACGGCCACGGGATGCCGAACGCCTCCTGCGAGAAGAACTTCAGCGGGCTGGGCGGTTCGTGGAAGACCAAGGCCAGGGTCTCGTCCGAACTGAAGCGCGGGCTGCACGGCCACAGCGGGCAGGGAAGGCTCCGGGCGTTCGCGCTGGGTGAGCAGGTGCGGTGGGTCACGGTCGCCACCACGGTCGACGGCCGGACCGAACGTACGATCATCAGCGGCACCATCGACCGGCCCGCGGACTTCGACATCTCCGAACCGGAGTATCTGGACGCCCCGGCCGGGACGCGGGTCGAGGCGTCGGTGCCCGCGGGCTACGTCAGCCGGCTGGTCCAGGACGACACCGCGCAGCAACTGGCCTCGATCTTCGCTCCCTTTCTCGCCGCGAACCCCGATGTGAGCATCGTCTACCAGGGAAAGCGACTCGATCCGGCGACCGTCTGGGCCGACATGGAGCAGTATCCCGTCTCCTGGCAGAGCGCTCCCGAACAGCCGGCCCCGCTCCTTCGCGTCATCGAGTGGCGCAAGGACGTGGGCCGGGTGCTCGCCCTCTGTGACGCCAACGGCGTGGTCCTGGACGAGGTTTCGCCGGGAATCCAGGCCCCGGGCTACCACTTCACGGCGTACCTGTTGTGGGACGGCTTCGTCGAGCGCCGGAACGACCTGCATCTGGCGGAGCTGGACGAGATCTCCGGCCTGCTCGAAGCGGCCAGGGAGAAGCTGCGCTCACACTTCCGTGACCGCGACCGCCAGCGCAGGGCCCGGCAGATCCAGGAGTGGAAGCAGGAGGACGTCTACCCCTACCCCGGGGAACCCACTGAGCCCGCGCAGGCGGTCGAGCGTCAGATGTTCGACGAGGTGGCGACCACGATCGCCCGCCGCCTTCCCGGCTCCCAGCAGAGCCGGAAAACCACCCTCCGGCTCCTCAAGGAGATCATCGCCCATGATCCCGGCGGGCTCTACCCGGTGCTGGACGAGCTGTTCCGGCTGCCGCAGTCGGAACAGGAGGAGCTCAAGCGCCTCCTGCAGCGGACGAGCCTCTCCGAGGTGATCAAGGCGACGGGGCAGGTGGCCGACCGGCTGGACTTCGTCGCCGCGCTCAAGAAACTCCTGTTCGAGCCGGAGATGAGCAGGACGCTCAAGGAACGGAGCGAGCTTCACAAGCTCCTGGAGCGTGAGACCTGGGTGTTCGGGGACGCGTACGCCCTTATGGTCAGCGACCAGAGCCTGGACGCGGTGCTCGTTCGTCATCTGAGGGCTCTGGGCCGGGATCCGGAGACCGAGCGGCTCCATCCGGTACGCAGGGAGGACGGCCGGCAGGGAATCGTCGACCTCATGCAGGGCAAGGCGCACCGGGGAAGTTCCGGGAGAGAGCACCTCGTCGTCGAACTCAAGGCTCCCAAGGTGAGGATCGGCCAGGCGGAGGTCGGCCAGATCAAGAGTTACGCACAGGCGGTCGCCGAGGATTCCCAGTTCCGCGATGCCGGTGTCTCCTGGGATTTCTGGGTCGTCTCCACGCAGATGGACGACATCGTCCGGAGGGACGCGACGGCCCCGAACCGCCCGCCGGGGTGCATCGCCGAGTGGGAGGGCGGCATCCGCATCTGGGCGAGGACGTGGAGCGAGATCATCGACGACTGCGAGGACCGTCTCCACTTCTACCGCGACCGCCTGAACCACGATCCGGCCACGGAACACGCGATGGAGTATCTCAGGCGGGTCCACGGCTCGGTGATCCCCCAGGCAGCCGGGCCGGCGTAACGATTTCCGGAGGAAAGACGCTGACCTGGTTCACCCTCACGCTCGGCGGCTGTTCGGGAAACAGCTCATCTCCGCTGACAGCGGAAACCGCCGATTTCCCGAACACCCAAACCCGCTGCCCAAGGTTTGAGGACAGGCCCCCGGCCTCGTACCGTGAAGGGCAGATCCAACGGGGACGCCTGGCGGAACACCGATGTCGACAGCGATCCTGGAGGTTTCATGGCATACGACGTGGCGGCCGTACGGGCGCACTTTCCCGCGCTTGACGAGGGCGCGGCGCACTTCGACGGGCCGGGGGGTTCGCAGGTGCCCACGGTGGTCGCGGAGGCCGTGGCCGGGGCGCTGCGGGCCGCGGTCTCCAACCGGGGGGTGGAGACCGCCGCCGAGCGGCGTGCCGACGGGATCGTGGCCGGGGCGCGGCGGGCGATGGCCGACCTGCTCGGCGCCACGCCCGAGGGGGTCGTGTTCGGCCGGAGCATGACGCAGCTCACCTACGACATGGCCCGCGCGCTCGCCAAGGAGTGGGGGCCCGGTGACGAGGTCGTGGTCACCACGCTGGACCACGACGCGAACATCCGGCCCTGGGTGCAGGCCGCCGAGGCGCGCGGGGTCACGGTGCGCCGGGCCGACTTTGACCCGGCCAGTGGCGAGCTGGACGTCGAGGCCGTCGCCGGCCTGCTCAGCGGGCGCACCAGGCTGGTGGCCGTCACGGCCGCGTCGAACCTGCTGGGCACCCGCCCGGACGTCCCGGCGATCGCCGAGCGGGTGCACGGGGCGGGGGCGCTGCTCTACATCGACGGCGTGCACCTGACGCCGCACGCCCTGGTCGACGTCGGAGAGCTGGGCGCCGACTTCTACGCCTGCTCGCCGTACAAGTTCCTCGGGCCGCACCTGGGCGTGCTCGCCGCCGACCCCGGCCTGCTGGAGAGCGTCCACCCCGACAAGCTGCTCCCCTCCAGCGACGCGGTGCCCGAGCGCTTCGAGCTGGGCACGCTGCCGTACGAGCTGCTCGCCGGTACGACGGCGGCCGTCGACTTCCTGGCCGGTCTCGTGCCGGGTGAGGGGACCCGGCGCGAGCGCCTGACCGTCTCGATGACCGCGCTGGAGGAGCACGAGCGGGCGATGCTCGACCGGCTCGACGCCGGTCTGGCCGGGATCTCCGGGGTGACCGTCCACGGCTCGGCGTCACGCCGCCGCACCCCCACGACGCTGTTCTCCGTCGACGGCCTCAGGCCCGCCGACGCCTACCGCTTCCTGGCCGAGCGCGGCGTCAACGCGCCCGCGAGCAACTTCTACGCGCTGGAGTGCTCCCGCCGCCTGGGCCTCGGCGACGCCGGGGCGGTCCGGGCCGGGATCGCGCCCTACACCGACGAGTCCGACGTCGACAGGCTCCTCAAGGGCGTCCGGGAACTGGCCGGAGGGGCGGTACGGCCCGAGCGGTCGTGAACGGCACCGCCACGGGCGGAGCCCGGTTCCCGGGCGGACAGCGGGGAGGGCGAGGGCCTCGCGGCGCGCCCATGGCCCGGCGGGCCGCCCCATACAAAGGGCGGCCCGCCCCACACGAAAGGCGGGCCGCCCCGCGCTGAGCACGGGACGGCCCGCCGGCCGGACGAGGTCAGGAGACCGGTTCGATCCAGATGTTGCGGAAGCGGGGGTTCTCGCCCGCGTCGCCGTGGTCCTGGAGGCGGATCGCGCCCGTCGCCGCGTTCTCCGGGATGTTGTCGCCCGTGCCGCCGTCGATGGCCACGTCGTTGTGCACCACCTCGCCGTTCCAGACGACCGTGACCCGCGCGTTGTCGGTCTTCACTCCCGCGCTGGTGTAGCGGGCCGCGCGGAAGGTGATCTCGTAGGTCTGCCACGTCCCCGAGGCGGTGGCCATGTTGCGGTCGGGCGCGCGCTTGTTGTAGATCGAGCCCGCCTCGTTGGCGGCGAGTGTGGTGTCGCCGAACGACTCCAGGACCTGGACCTCGTAGCGTTCCTGGAGGAAGATGCCGCTGTTGCCGCGCTGCTGCCCGGTCACGTTCGGCGGGTACTCCGGCTCGTACCACTCGGCGTGGAGCTTGAAGTCACCGAACGTCCGCCGGGTGCGGATGTCGCCGCCGTAGGACTCCACGGAGCCGTTCGCGACCGGCCAGGTGGCCGCTCCGCCGGCCCGCTTCTCCCACGCCGCCAGGCTGGACCCGTCGAACAGCGTGATCCGCTCCGCCTTCGACACGGAGATGTGGTCGAGGTTGACGTTGCCCGAGTCGCCGGAGTCGTACTTGTAGGCGATCGTGTTCGTGCCCCGGACCAGGGGGAGCGGCTCGGTCTGGACGGCCCAGGCGTCCCAGCCGCCGGTGGCGGCGAGCCGCACCTGCCTGACCTTGGTGCCGTTGACGTACACGCTCACCGTCCTGCCGGTGTCGGACGCGTAGCGGAGGCCCACGTTGTGCGTGCCGGTCGAGTCCGACCACACGGAGAACGACGTGCTCGCGCCCTGGTTCCAGTAGCCGTCGACGAAGCCCTTGTAGGTGTGGCCCGGGTGGTTCTGGTTCGCCTTCGCGCCACCGGACAGCGTGGCGTTCTCCGCCTCGAACACCCGTTGCGCGGCCACGGTGACGGAGTCCAGGTTGACGTTGCCCACGTCACCGCTGTCGAACCTGTAGGTGATGAGGTTGGTGCCCTCCCTCAGCGTGAGCGGTTCGACCCGGGTGGCCCACAGGTCCCACGTCCCCGTGCTGGGCAGCGGCACCTGCCTGACCTTGGTCCCGTTGACGTACACGCTCAGGGACTTGGTGCCGGGCGCGGGGTTCGGGCCGTTGGAGTAGCGCAGGCCGACGTGGTACGTGCCCTCCCTGGGCACGCGTACGGCGAACTGCGTGGCCGCTCCCACGTTCTGGTAGCCGTCGACGAAGCCGCTTCCCGAGTAGCTCAGGTGGTCGGTGTTCAGCTTCGCGCCGCCGCTGTGCGAGGCGCTCTCCGCCTCGTACACGGTGTCCGTCTCCGGTCCGTCGACCATCGAGTTGAGGGTGTACCAGGCCTCGGTGCTCCACAGCGGCTGCCCCGACGCCGAGCTGAACGGGCGCGGCGACCGCAGGTGCACCACGCGCCCCGGCTTGAGGCCCGTGAGCTTCAGCGTGACCTTCTTCTTGTCGGAGCTCAGGTCCGCGGAGGTGACGGGCAGCGGCTCCTCGTCCACCTTGGGGCCGCCGTAGGTGGAGGACGCGGCGTACCGCCACTGGACGGCCTGGTACTTGGCCGCCAGCGACGCGGCGGTCGCGTCCGACAGCGGCTGGGTGTACTCCAGCTCGAAGCCGTCCTTGATCGCGCGCATCCTCAGGATGTCGAAGGCCTTGTTGTCGCCGGGGGTCAGCTTCTGCAGACCGTAGGTGAGCTTGCCGGTCTGGCCCCAGTTACCGCCGGCGCCGAGGCCTCCGGTGTAGATGGCGCCGTCGGGACCCAGGCTGATGCGGTTGATCCCCGCCTCAAGACCCTGGGTGAGGCGGAAGACCGCGCCCTGGTACTCGCCGTTGACCTTCTCCAGGTAGCCGCGCTGGAGCCCGCCGTAGGTGACGTCGCCGAACAGCATCTGCCCCGCGAACCTGCCCTCCTTCAGGAGCAGCGGCGTGCTGGGGGAGTTGGCGATCTCGTTGTGCGGCAGCCAGAGGACGGGCGCGGTCACCGGGTTGTTGTCGAACCGGCCGTCGGGGTTGGTGTAGTGGTTGAAGAACCGGTCCTTCTTGACGTGCACCAGTTTCGAGGCGGGCAGCCAGCCGCCCTGGTTGTCCATGACGAACAGCTCGTCCTCCGGGCCCCAGCCGAGCCCGTTGGGCGTGCGCAGGCCGCCGGCGACGTACTCGATCTCGCCGGTGGCCTTGTTGACCTTGATGGTCGTGCCCCGGTCCCGCGCCGGCTGCGGGTCGGTGGTGGCGCCGCCGTAGTTGATGGCGACGGAGAGGTTGATGTAGAAGTGGCCGTCGCGGTAGAGCATCCCGAACGCGAACTCGTGGAAGTTGCCGCCGAACGGCCAGGTCGCCACGGTCCTGAGGCTGTCGGCGACCTCGTCGCCGTTGGTGTCGTTCAGCTCCACCAGCCGGGACTTCTCCGACACGTAGAGCTTGCCGTCCACGTACTTGATGCCCATGGGCTCCTGGAGCCCACTGGCGATCTTCTTGGTGGTCACCTTCGCGGGTGAGGTGTCGCCCGTGACCTTGTCGAGCAGGTAGACCTCGCCGAGCGTCTTCTCCGAGCCGCCCCACGTGGCGATCGCCAGCCGGCCGTCGGGCAGCCAGTCCATCGCGCTCACCTGCGGCTCGAAACCGGCCGGTCGCAGGTCGGTGAGCGTGAAGTCGGGGTGCACCGACTCCAGCGGCAGCCCGTCACCCGGGGAGTCGGCGCCGCTCTCGCACTCCTTGCGCCCCGGGGCGGTGACCCGCACCACGTCGGCGTCCGTGCTCAGCACCGAGTTCGGCACGACGGTGAACCCCGAGGCGCCCGGCGGCTTCCACTCCAGCTTGAGCTGCTGGCCGTACAGGTGCTCGAAGTGGTCGACGCGCAGCGCGTGGTAGCCGGTGGTCAGGTTGATCGTGCCGTCCACGGCGATCGGCGCGTGCCGCCCGTCGTTGGTGATCACGACGGTGTCGTCGATGCGCAGCCGGGAGCCGTCGTCGCTGGTGAGCCGGAACTCGTACGTGCCCGCGGTGGCGATGGAGATGTTGCCGATCGCCTCGGTGACGAACGTGTCGACCAGCCCGAAGTCGGCGTCGGAGGTCCAGTCGATCGTGGGCATCAGCTTGTCCACGTTGGGCGTCTGGCCGGGCTTGAGCGTGCAGAGCTTGGACAGCTCGACCTGGACGTCGTAGGTGCGCAGGGTGACACCCGGCTGCTGCGGCGGCACCGCCGCCTGCGCCTGAGCTGGTACGACGAGCCATGAGAGCGCGGTGAGCAGTGAGACGGATAACAGGGGTATTTTCCGCATGGCCGGTCCCATCTCGGTGAGGTGCCGCGTCGAACGCGGCACGGGGGGTTGCGGCACCGCCGGTATGGCCGATCGGACGGCGGGCGCCGGGTCTCTTTCGTTGTGACGCAGGAGGCTAACGCTGCTCTGCGCCGTAATCTAAGGCAAGATCTTCGACTTGCCCATACCTTTCTGCCATAAATCGACGAAAGTCGCACTCATCACAGCAGAAGGGTGTGATGTCGCCTCCCTAAGGGGCGGGATGCCCCGGAATCACCCTTCTAGCGCGGAACCGGGCCGCCGAAGAGGCCGCCGATGACGCAGACCTGGACATCGGCCGAGAGGATCTCCAGCCGTACGGAGGCGCCGGGGGCGGTGAAGGGAATGTGGATCCTGCCGGCTCCCGGCTCGAAGACGACCTCGGTCTCCTGCTCCCCGACGCGCACGTAGGCCGCCGTCCTGGCGCTGGAGCGGTAGTCCAGGCCGAGGACGACCATGCCGCCCTTGTGCGAGAGGGGGACCGAGATCAGGCCGCCCCGCTGGGGGAAGCAGCCTCCGGGGGCGGCGACGTAGGGGCCGGTGAGACGGGCCGGGAGGAGACGGCGCCCGGAGCGGTCGAGCACGAGCGGGGCGGCGGCGGGCCGGGGGTTGCGCATCAGGGCGGCCAGCTCGGGCGGGGCGAGCGGGCTGAGGGTGAGGTTGCTGAGCCCCTCGTCGCCGTACCCGAAGCCGAACTGGTCGTAGGGGGTCTGCTGGGGGTAGACGTCGCTGCCCGGCGGGGCGGCGGCCAGCGTGTTCCGCACCGAGGCGAGGTAGGAGCGGATCTCGGCCCGTCCCGGCTCCGTCCCCGTCACGTATCTGTGCGCGGAGTAGACGGAGAAGGCGGCGACCCCGGCCGCCAGCAGCGCGCAGGCGGTCCTGACGGCGGCACGGGCCGGGATCCTTCTGCGGTACGGGCGCGCCTCGCCCAGCAGCGGGAGCATCGCCAGCGCCAGGCAGAGCGCGATCACCGGGGTCACGTCCGCGAGGTAGCGGGCCTCCTCGCCCAGGGCGCGGTCCAGGGAGCGCCCGGCCAGGATCGGCACCATGAGGACGGGCGGGTAGACGGCCATGATCAGCCACGCCTTCCACGCCCCGCGCCGGAAGAACAGGGTGACGGCGACGACCACCGCGACGAGCGCCCAGGCGGCGCCGATCATCACCTGCGGCGGGACCGCGTAGAACTTGAACCACCAGGGCCCGGGGCCGCCTGCCGCGAGGACCGGGAGGGTGACGCCCAGCATCCGCGCCGTCGCCCGGCCCGCCACCTCCGACGCGGGCGCCCCGATGCTCTGCCCGTGCAGGCGGTCGAGCTGCAGGACGAACAGGACCGAGTAGGCGCCGGCCATGACGGCGTACGCGCCGAACACGACCGCCAGGGAGCGCAGGCGCTCGCGGACCGGGAAGTACAGGACGGTGACCAGCACGAGCAGCAGGGGGATGGCGAAGACGGCCTTGAGGTGGAAGGACCCGAGCCCGAACAGGAACCACAGGCCCGTCACGACCGCGTCCACGCCCCGCCCCGACCGCAGGAACGTCACGTGGGAGGCGACCGCCATCGCGATGGCGATCTGCAGCGGCAGGGCCTGGACCGCCGCCGCCCACCAGTAGAAGGCGGGCAGGGCCAGCGGCGTGAACAGGTAGAGGGACAGCGGCACCAGGATCGCCCAGCGGGCCCCGAACAGCACGCGCAGCATGCGGTACACGGCGAGCGAGGCGGCGAGCTGGAAGAGCAGCAGCGCCGCCGCGGTCACCGTCCAGTTGTACGCGCCGAGCGAGGTGACGACCGAGTTGGCGATCATCCCGACCGGCATCACGTGCGCGGAGTAGACGCCGAAGAGGTAGTCGAGCCCGAACGGCTCGGCCGCGGCCCGGCCCACCATGTTGAGGTCGTCGCCGAAGAAACCACCCCGCTGCAGGACCAGGGCCCGCCAGACGAGCTGGGCCGTGACGAGGACGAGCGCGGCGCCGAGCACCCGCCGGCTCCCGGGGAAGGGCCGGGCGGCCCTCGTCGGGGGCTTGGGGGCACGGTCGGTGACCTGGGGCGACGCCATCGTTCTCCAAACTCATCGGCTCTGATGAGTTCTTAGCCCATTCGTCCAGGTATGAGCTACCTACTCGTCGGTAATGCGGCCCAATCGTTCCATTGTCTCGACGTACTGCTCGATCATGCCGAAGACGACGTCCCGGGTGGACCTGACCTGGTTCATCGTGCCGATGATCTGCCCGGCGGGGAAGGTCGCCAGCTCGGTCGCGTCGGAGCGGCCGATCCGGCGGAGCGCGTCGGAGATCAGCATGAACTGCAGCGGCATCGGGAGCGTGCCGGGCGACTCCTGGGACTCCCAGGCCTCGGTCCACTCGTTCCTGAGCAGCCGCGCGGGCTTGCCGGTCCAGGACCGCGAGCGCACGGTGTCGCGCGAGGTGGCCTCCAGGATGCGGCGCTTGACCGTCTCGGAGGTGTCGGCCTCCTCCACGGCGAGCCAGATCGACCCCGTCCACACGCCCTCGGCGCCGAGCGCGAGCCCTGCCGCCATCTGGCGGCCGTCGCCGATGCCGCCCGCGGCCAGCACGGGGACGTCGACGGCGTCCACGACCTGCGGGATGAGGACCATCGTGGAGATCTCCCCGGTGTGCCCGCCCGCCTCGGTGCCCTGGGCCACGACGATGTCCACGCCGACCTCGACCTGCTTGACCGCGTGCCGGGGGGTGGAGGCGAGCGCGGCGACCTTCACCCCCTTGGCGTGGGCCTGCTCGACCACGTCGGCGGGGGGCGGGCCCAGCGCGTTGGCGAGCAGCGCGATCGGGTGCCGCAGGGCCACCTCGACCTGCGGGCGGGCGGTGGCGTCGGTCCAGCCGAGCAGCACCCTGCCCGCGTCCGCGTCGGCCGACAGCGGCGGCACGCCGTGGGCGGCGAGCAGGCCGTCGACGAAGTCCCGGTGCCCCTGGGGGATCATCCCCTGGAGCCGTCCCACGAGGTCCTCGGGGGAGTCGACGCCGAGGTCGGAGCCGGCGTAGGAGGCGGGCATGACCACGTCGACGCCGTACGGCTTGCCGTCGACGTGGTCGTCGATCCACTTGAGCTCCATCTCGAGCTCCTCGGGGGTGAAGTACAGGGCGCCGAGCACGCCCATGCCCCCCGCGCGGCTGACCGCGGCGACGACGTCACGGCAGTGACTGAAAGCGAAGATCGGCAACTCTATACCGAGCATGTCGGTAACACGTGTCCGCATACCCCGACTGTACGACCGGCCGGGAACGAACTGCAACGTGTTCTATTCCAGAATATTTCTTCTCCCTGGAACCCTAAGCTACTCGCGAGTAATGAAGCGGGAAAAAGGTGGAACGCGTTCCAGTGATGGCGTACCCGGAACGGCGAAAAGAGGGAGGCCGCGGGGGGGGGGCCCCCGGCGCCCCCCTTACTTTCGTCAGGGGGCCGTCGCCCCCGGCGGGGGCCCCGCCCGCCCCCCCGGGGCGCCGCCAGTACCGGGAGCCCGCGCACCCCCCG